>JAZONN010000001.1:0-2320 GCA_045654485.1 Candidatus Enterousia sp.
GCAGTTACAATATTAGATACCACGCCCTCATCAACACCAACTTCAAGATTATCAAGCTCAACCTTTGTTGCGAAAGTATTATCTGCATGCTGTTTAGCCAAAGCAACCGCTTCGGTTTTAGCATTTGCAATATTATTTGCAACCACATCAGCAGTTATAAACCCATGTCGCTGAATTTCAGTATTAATAGTGTCGGACATATTATTGACCGCCAGTTTAATGTTTTCATATTCCGCCAAAGAATTTTTCAAGTCAGCAATTTCCGCATTCTTATCCGCAATTTCAGATTTCAACTCTTCAATTTCTTGTCTGTGCGCTTGTAATTCCTCCGAAATAGAATCTTGAACCTTCTGGATTTCCGCATAAAACTTATCGACCAAATTATCCGAGCCAACAGATGGGGGATTGCTTGGGTTTTGTCCTGCTACATTTGTTATAATATATTTACCACGTCCACTTGACAATCGACCTACAGTATCCTGTGTTGACACGGCTGATGTTTTAATATTATCCGTCTGCACCTTTTGCCCCACACGCATTGTATTTGCACGAACATTTGATGCATCTGAAAACGACTCAAAACCAATTACAAAAAACAGCGCAAAAACAGCAAGTTTTATAACTCTCATGTTCTTTCCCCCAATATGCACAGGCCATAAAAATTTCTTTTTCCTAAACCAATTCGTACTAAATTTTAGGAATTTTTGCAAGATTTATCGTGTATATACAAAGTAAAGTAATAAAAAGCATAAAATAAAACCCCAAATTTCTTTGGGGCTTATTACTACCACATCATATATCCATCTGCACAATCATGTTCACATTTTTTTGTTGATGGATTCCAGCGCCTACTACCGGTTTCATCCGAGTATGTAGTACAAACCTGAACGCATTCATTGTTTTCAAGATTATATAGCTCACCCTGATACATACAAGATGCAATTTCACATTCCTGGACATAACTGCTGGCTGCCAATTCGCCACCGGCTGCATATTTGTTGGCACATTCACCACATTCTTGCCATAACTGGTTTGTTTGGCTTGGATCGTTCGTATATCCTGGATCACATTTTGTTGCTATGCATTTATCCCAAGTCTTTGTATTATGATTCCATTCACGAACGCCGATACCATGTGGTAATTCGCACACTTGTTCATCTAACTGGCATGCATTTTCAGACAAATGATAACCATTTTCACATTCGGTAATCATACATACGCCAAAGGCATTCTGACGTACATCCCATTTCTGTTCGGCCGATACCGCATTTGGGGCATCGCATTCCTTTATATCACCTACGCATTCCTGGCCATATGGATGATATCCAATAACGCATGATTCAACGACACAGTTTCCGCCTTGCTTATACGTAATGGCGTTTTCACGATTGCATGGCGCACATTTTCCATCAATCATTTCATAGTTATAATTACATGACGTTTCGACGCATACACCGGTATCAATATCGCATGGATTGCCCGTATCGGATATACCATAGAATTTACAATCCGATGGATAGTATTCCATATCTTTAATCGGCAACGCAGTACCGCCTTCGACTTCAAAAGATTCACACATAGCATAACATTCATCTATGCTATCTGCGCCTTCTGCAGAATAAGGGAACTTGCCGTTCGTTGCTATCTCACAAGTCATTGCACCTGCCAAACTTCCGTCACAAATACTGTTTTCTGGACAAGGTGTACATTCAGTCCCATTCGGTGTATAACCAGGATTACATTTTGCAATAACACATGTATCTTTTGCATCATCATAGTAATCACGGCCTTCCATTGTTGCAGATGCACTTGACGGACAATCCTTATAACAATCGCCAATACCAGCTGCTCCAGCATCCGAATATGAATATTCGCCATTGGTCAAAGATTCGCATGTTACAACATCATTACCTTCGCCACCGCCATTGCCGTCACAGATGCTGCCCGCCGGACAATCAACGCATTTGCCGTCTTCCAACATATAACCCGCATCACATGTCACGATTGCACAAGTATCATTAGCATCTTCAAAATAATCACGACCGGACATTTCTGTTGCGTTGTTTGCCATATCGCATGTACGGTAGCACAAACCTTCATCAGAAACATTGGCATCAGACATTGTATGCGTACCACCTGTCAGGTCAGAGCAGGTCTTAATATCATTACCTTCGCCACCGCCATTACCGTCACAGATGCTGTTCTCTGGACATGCTTCGCAAACACCGTTTTGCAATGTATAACCCGCGTCACATGTCACGATTGCACAAGTGTCATTAGCATCTTCAAAATAATCACGACCGGACATTTCTGTTGCGTT
>JAZONN010000002.1:0-32051 GCA_045654485.1 Candidatus Enterousia sp.
TGCTTTTTCTGCTGCGATTTTCGCTAATTTTTCTGCTTTATCTTTGATTTTCATTTGTGTTTTTTCAGATTGCAAATGTTTTTTTGTCTGAACTGGGATTGCTTTTGCTTTTACCAAGCCAGCATTTGCCAAGAATTTATAAACACGGTCAGATGGCTGTGCACCTTTTGCCAACCAAGCTTTCACTTCGTCCATTTTCAAAACAACGCGTTTATCGCTGTCTTTTGCCTGCATCGGGTCGTATTTACCAACAACTTCCAACACATTACCTGAATTACGTGCATTGCGTGAATCTGTCACAACAATGTGATAGTATGGACGTTTTTTTGCACCATAACGTGCCAAACGAATAACAGTTGCCATATTTTTGCTCCTTAATTTATTAACTGTTTTACCCACAAAGAAAACCGCCATCAAGAGCGAAACTCGCCGGTTGATGTACCACACGCATACTGCGAACTGGTTGTATAATAATGGCAATCTTTGGGATTTGCGGGACGATTATGCAACATAATTTGACAAAAGTCAACAATTTATTAAAAAATCCCATCTTTTTCACGAATATAATCAGAACCTTGACCAAAACTTTCTTCACCACACAGGTTTATACGCCCTGCATCCAGCAAACTGGCAAAAAATTTCCATCCTGTTGGCGTCTTGTACACATCCAAGCCCATTTTTTCTGCAACCGCATCAACGGCACTTGACGTTGGAATCGAACGCGCAACACCACTTAAACCATTTTGGAAATAGGGCACCAATTTATGATATTTTGCCAAAACCGCCAAACTATCCGACGGCTTGATATAGAACCCGTTTCCCAAAATCATATTGCGATCACCGTCCCCATCACAAGCACATCCAAAATCTGCACCACCCCCCATCATAAAATCATAAATTTCATGTGCATATGTTGGATTTGGTTCCGGATGCACACCACCAAAATCATCCATTGGCACCGAACGCAAAATCCATTCGGGTTTTGCGCCCAAACGATTTACAAATATTTCGTGTGCCGCCGCACCGGTTGACGCATTCATTGCATCGAAACGAAACGTATGCCCATCTGCAAACCATTTACGTATTGCATCAAAATCAAACATAGATTCCAACAAATCCGCATAATCACGAATTGGATTAACATATTCCACATTGGGCAAATCATCTGTTTCTAAATCACTGATATCCAATGTTTTATATCGTGTTATTGTTTTGGTTTTTTGATACAGCGCATTTGTAAATCCCTCGGTCGCTTGGCCACCATTTGCCATTTCAACCTTGACCCCAAAGTCACCATTTGGGCCGGCCGGATTATGCGACGCCGACAATATAAAACCACCATCTGCATTATACTGGCGTATAATATTTGAAATCGCAGGCGTTGGCGCAACCAAATCACGTCCAACCACCAAAACACGTTCCACCCCATTTGCAACCAAGATTTTAATTATCTTTGGCAAAAACTGACGCGACGGATACCGTCCATCCCCACCAACAACCCAAGTTTTAATTTCGCCATCGGCCAACCGCACATCAATAGCGGACTGGATAAAATTTTCTAAAAAATCAGGGGCCAAGAAAACAGACGTTTGTTTTCTAAGCCCCCCGGTACCTGGTTTTTGATTATCGAACGGTTTGGTATCCACACAAATAATATTCATAATAAATCCCCTTGTTTCATATCAGATTCCACACCACAAACCATAGCAACAAAATCCCATTATATCAAGCAACGAAAACAATCCAAAAATTAAACCGACCACAAAGGGGTCGGTTGAATTTTATGGCTGTGCCACACGAAGCGCCACAGCGCTAAGCGAAGGCGGATGGTGCGGGCGAAGGGAATCCGAGTGTATAAACACACAATGAGTTGCGTTGTTAGCAACGAATTGATGTGTGCGTCATAAGGATACCCGATTCATACACAACCAACTTTAAACTTGGTGCGGGCGAAGGGAATCGAACCCTCGTCTTCAGCTTGGGAAGCTGACGTGCTACCATTATACCACGCCCGCCAAAAGGACAGGGCAGATGATACACCAAAATCCACCCCATGTCCAGTATGTTTTTTTGCTATCTTTGTTTTGTATTTGTCTGATTCAGTTTCAATTTTTTATAGAATGCAATTCTGTTATTTATTTCATTCGCAAAACCATCCACACCACCGGCACGTGCGATACGATTCATATCCCCAACAACGGATGAGGTTGGTAATTTATAATTCGCCACACCCAAAACAGATTCTGGGCCATACTTAAAAGATGGATGATCTACAAAAACATGATTTGTTGTCTTATCGGCACCCAAAACCGCATCGCCATCCAACTTTGATGCCAAGACACGCAAATCCTTAACCAAACATTCCGTTTTCAATCCTTCAACAACATCGTACACATCGCTGTGAATTTTTGCACCCTTCACAGGTTGCACCGGTGGCTCAGACGCCAGAAATCCATTATCTACTCTGATATAATCAACAATATTATTTACTTCACGGGCCACACGTGCCGGATCAGAACCATAGTGCATAAACGTATTATAATCATACAACGCACCATATACAGAATATTTAGTGTACGATCTACCAATCAAAGAGAAGGGACTATCGAAACTAAGGCGATCCACATAAATCCAATTCTTGCTTGCAACGCCCTTAATTACCGAACCATCACACAACAACGATGCCAATTCATGCAGTTGGGCTTCTAACTTTTCAAATACATCTCTGCATTTTCTGAAATAAGGGTCCTCATCCATCATTGACTCAAAAACACGCTGCACACTTGAATCAACATACCCACCATTTTGTACATTATAAATTGCCTTGATTTCATCTTTCGGTCCAAAATGCACCACAGGTTGCAGTCCCATTTTTTTACGCAATTCCTGACATCCTGGTTGCTGTACCAATAAATTCTTAACCAACCATCTTAATCTGGGATTATCTTTATTCGCAAATCTCTTTAACCTTGCTGACCACTTATCACAGCCCCATGGCAAATCCTGTTCCTGGGCCTGATAAACAACACCATCAACATCTGCGTTCAACACTTCTTCTGTATAGCGTCCACCAAACCCTTCATTACCAAATCCACCAATCGACGACAGATAATACTCATCAGTACCCACAACAAGACGAACAAGCTTTGTATCACCCCAAATATCACGTGCCAATTTTTGATAATCTGCAAAATTATAATTGTACACACGACCTTCTTGGGTGCACATCTTTTCTAACTCACGTGGAATCATAATATCATTAACTAATTTTTCCAACGATTCTACATATCCCGCCGGCGCCACAGATTTAACACCATCCGCCAAACTAAAACTTACTAATTTCTTTTCCATTTTTTATCCCGCTATCTTTTATTTTCTGCAACTATCTGCTGTGTCCATTACGTGCATTTGATACATTATGCCATTCAATATCACCACGCTGATTATGTACAGAATCTGGCCTATCTATCATGATTTCCTTTTTATGTGATTTTTCTCTCTCGGCTACCAATTCTTCGGCACACCGCTTTGCCAATGAAACGCACATCAAAAATCCAGCAAATGAAACGCATGTAATCCCCGCCCATATTAAAGTTTTATTTCCATTTTGCAGGAAAGGAAACCGAACACACGATTCTAGCGTAGAAGTCACTACATTATCACAAACATCGCTATGATTTTTTGCGCCCGTTACCCCCGGCACAACAGGTTCGGTTTCGACCACATTACCGCTACCACGCAATCTACGACCAAACTCAATCTTATTATTTATGATTCTTGCCAATTCATGCACACCCGGATCAAGCAAATAATTCTTACGATACAAACAATGATCCACACTATGCTTATAATAAGAGGATCCCACAATATCTTCTTCACATCTAAGGCTTGGATGACTAACAAAAATACAATTTTTACTGCTATCGCCATCAATTACAGAGCCATCACACAACAATGGTGCCAACGCACGCAATCCATACGACACCTTGTCCGCAATTCTACGCATCTGATCATCCCACGAAGTATTCAAGAACACATCATTAACCAACATTGCGCCCCCAGAAATCGTTGCCCCTTTCTTAATATTATAAATCGATTTTATTTCATCTTTCGGCCCAAAACACACAGGTTGCAGACCCATTTTTTGACGCAATGCCTGATAACCAATTTGTTTTGCCAACAAACTCTTGACCAACCATTGCAATCTGCCATTATTTTGATTTGCAAATATTCGCAACTCTTCATATATACATTCGGCCGCACAGTGTTGTTCTTGCGCCTGATAAGAATACGTACCATCATCGGCAATCAATCGCCAATATGTATGATAACTTGCATTTTGATGATTTGCACTGCCCACAGATCCACACAAAACCCGATGTGGAGCATTTTTTATCGTGACAGATATTGGATACCGCCAAATATCACGTGCCATTTTTTGATAATCTGCAAAATTATAATTGTACACACGACCTTCTTGGGTGCACATCTTTTCCAATTCACGTGGAATCATAATATCATTAACTAATTTTTCCAACGATTCTACATACCCCGCCGGCGCCACAGATTTAACACCATCCGCCAAACTAAAACTTACTAATTTCTTTTCCATTTTTTATCCCGCTATCTTTTATTTTCTGCAACGATTTGTTTTGCAAATTTGCGAATTTGCGCAATCGCATCTTCAAATTCAAACACATGTGGCATAGGGCAGGCCGACTTCATTGTTGCATTATGCATTCTGGGCGTTCTGCAAATTGGACACATATGAAAATCACCCACTTTTATCGCCCCACATGTTTTTGCCGCCAAATGCGCCAGATTTGTCTTTGGCTTATACACCGCAACAAATCGTGCATTTTCTTTTAACCTTAAATATTCTGTAAACATAAAAGCAGGGCACATTTGACCCGCACGTTGTTTTTCACGACGGCATACGGCCTGATGCGCACGAATTTCTTCTGCATGCTCTTGGGCGTACTTGGCACCATACTCTAATTTATGTTCACGATTTTCTTGATAATATTTCTTGGCCGTCGCCAAAACATGTTCACGATTTCTATCGATCCACGCTTTGGCGCTGTCACGTTTACCGATGGCACGCACCCGCTTTTGTTCCGGCGTCAAAGCATCATAGTATGCCTTGGAACGTTTTTTATATTTTTCCGGATTTTTGGCATATCTTGCTTTACGACGTTCACTGATTTCATCTGCATGACGTTCCCGATAACTTTTATTTTTCTCGATACGTTCTTCTAATGTCAAAGTTTTCAAATAACGTCTGGCATTTTCACGCATTTTTTCCGCATTACGCATATAATAATCACGTTTCTGGGCCGCCGTTTTTTCACGATTTGCCGCCAGATATCGTCTGCGCTTTTCACGTTTCGCCAATTGTTCCGGCGTTAATTCTGCATCTGGTATTCTTTTCATATTATGTTCTGATTCTTTTTATCTGCGTTTACCACGACCATTGGTGCGACGCTTGTTATTATTATATCTTACTTTCTTTTTATCACGTTTTGGTTCTTGTCTTTTGCAAACCGCAACGCGTACACTTAAAACAGTTTCTTCCAATTCAGATTGTATATCATAATGATATTCCACCTGATACACACAATCGCATTTGGATGCGTTATTACAATGCTTGTGCATTGGTTGCAGGTTATCCAAGGAATCGCCCCCCCCCGCGGCTTTTGGCACGATATGATCCCATGTAAAATCGTTTATATCGTATATGTATTCTTGACACCATGGGCATATGGGGTATTGTCCCGCTGCAATCAACAAAGCATATAATTTCTTTAAATGTCGTCTATTTAACTGTTCGGGGTTCTGCTCTAACGATTTAAACAACATTAATAATTCTTTCGCCTGCATAATCCCCCTCCCACTTATTATTGTTCATCCACAGGAATTTGTAACAATTGCTTTGGATGTATTAAATCCGGATTTGAAATACCATTACGTTCGGCAATAATGCTAAACAAAATCCCACGACGCATAAAATTACGTGCAATAATCCACAAACAATCGCCACGGCGTACCGTATAATACGTATCGTCATTTCCCGTCGTTTCTGGCATTACAAATTCATGACGAACATTTGCGATTGTTTTACCATCGCCATCATGCAAACGCACCATCATTTCATATTTTTCACCGGACTTTAAATCACCAACATCCGCCCCCAACCCAAAGTGTTTATGGTCGGACACACGTGCAAAGCCCAAATATTTATCATTTAATGTCAAAGAAACACGCAAACGTGGCAAAGAATTACCAGACACAACGATACGACCTGTATCTAAATAATCAATTTTAGTTACGACCAAATCCCCATCATGCAAAATGCTTGGCGATTGCAACAAAGTACTGCCATCTTTTGTCATTAACAAAGACACCGAATTATCTGCGCCGTGTTCGGATACATAAACAAAAACTTTGTCCGAAGATTTAACTTCGGGTTCATCACCCAACAACGCAATGGTATAGTTTCCCGCCACCCATGGTGTATTTGGCGTATAAACAAATTCACCAGCATAGTTTGTACGTTCTGTTGCAACAATTTTACCATTTACCATCACAGAAATATTTTGATGTGGCAACCAACGACCTGCGATAACAATATTGCCATTTTTTTCAACACGAACGATATCAAACTGTGGAACATCGGCCTTTTTAACGGTCTGAACTGTATGTTCCGGCATAGTTGGAACAACAACAACACGTGATACCGTTTCACCACGAATAAACAACGCCCATGCAATAATCATCAAAACCAAAACCGCACACGCAATCGGCAACCAATATGCACGCAACAAAGTTTTTTGCTTTTTATCCTCTGTATCTTGTTCATTCTTGGGGGCAGGGCGTGCAAATAAATTCAATTTTTTTAAAAAACCACGCGTATATTCACGACGATTTTCCAACCAGTCATTTTGTTGAGAAATCGCATCATTAATCAAATCGTCTGTTGAACGTTTGGTTTTTCCCATACTATTTTTTGCCATACCAATACTCCTGAAATTTCAATTATTTTTACTTTTAGACAAATTATTACAAATAATATTTCTTTGTCAACTTATTTATGATATAATAGTGGCAAAAATCGGGGGAAATTCATGAAAACAATTGGCATTATGACAACTGGTGGTGATTGCAGCGGTCTGAACACAGCGATTCAACGTATTGTACGTGGCGCATCACTGCGTGGATGGCGCACTTTGGGCATATTGGACGGCACAGATGGACTGTGTGTTACGCCACCGGCCGTGATAGAGTTAAATGATTTATTATTACCGATTGAAAACGCACGTTTGGCGGGCAGCTTTCTTCACAACGGTCGTGCAAACGCATTGAATTTTGAAACCGCCGCCGAAACCGGTCGCATTGCGACATTTAATCGCCAATTACAAAAATCACTAAAATCATTGAATTTAGATGCACTGGTATTAATTGGTGGCAACGGCAGTTTGTCTTTGGCATGGGCAAATCGTGAAATTTATCGCGACTTACAATTGATATGCATCCCAAAAACCATAGATATGGACATGCCTTTGACCGAACGTACAATCGGGTTTGACACCGCTGTTCAGCAATTAACATCTTTCTGTGATCAATTAATGTTAACCGCACGCAGTCACCACAGATGGTTTGTTGTCCAAGCCATGGGACGTGATTGTGGTCAATTGGCATTAAATGCGGGCGTTGCGGTTGGCGCAAACGCAATATTAATACCGGAAATTAAATTTGATATTAACGCTTTAATACGGCACATCAAAAATGCCCAAACAGATTATGGTATAATAATCGTATCCGAAGGCATATCGTTGCGTGGACATTCGGGCCGTCCCGCAGATATGATTTCACGCAAATTAACGGCCGCCGGCATAACAAACCGCACGGCATTTCCCGAACACACACAACGTGCCGGAGACACAACGGCGGCCGACCGCATTTTGGCGACACGCTTTGCCGATTGCGCATTAAATGCGATTGAAAACAATGAAACATATGTTATGACGGCATTAATGAACGACACGGTTACAACCGTACCTTTATCGGAATTTATCGCCGCGGGCGAAGTCGTCCACGACCCAAAGATTCCTGACTTAATGACATCAAACGCATATGTATCACCGGACGACCCATTGTTATCTGTTGCATACGATATGGGCATATATCTGGGCGAACAGAAATAAAAAACGGGATTTAAATTAAATCCCGTTTATCTTTGTTTTTCCAACGCACATTTAACCATTTTACATACATTTGGCCACGCTTGCGAATACGGATCAATCTGCATTGCACATGGTTGACCATTTGCACGACAATAAACAACCCCCTGATGAACAATATAGTTTCCCATTGCGGTTGGTATTTTTGCAATACTGCGCCCATGTTTTTTACGCAAGATATTTTTAAATTCGATTCCACATTTGATATCTTTGATACATTGCACCATATCTGCAACGGTTTCGATACGTGCGCACAGTTCATCCGGCACATCAATTTTATAATGACGTTCCAAATCGATTAACATCCCCGCACGATCCAAAGAATCCAACCCCAGGTCATCGAATCTCATATCTGTTGACAATACAGTTGCACCCGATTTGCGCCCCAGTGACTTTTCAGCCAAAGCACAAACCACACGTACATCTTTCATTTTTTCATCCTTTTTCAACCGTCCAAACTATACCCAGTTATCAATCATATTGTCAACAAAAAACGCCCAAAAGCAGGGCGTTTTTAATATATTTTTATATTCAATTATTTTTCAGAAAAATCTGCATCAACTGTGCCATCTTCGTTTTTCTTTTCTGCACCTTCTGACGCTTGCTGTTCGGCCTGTGCGGCTTTATATACCGCTTCACCCAACTTCATTGCTTTTTCTGTTAACGCATCTGTTTTCGCCTTCAAAGATTCCGCAGTTGCATCAACCTTTGCGATTTCATCTGCCAATTCTTTTTTTGCATCTTCGATGGCTTTTTTATCGTCTTCGCTGATTTTATCACCATGTTCTTTCAACGATTTTTCGATGCTAAACACGGCTGTTTCTGCTGTATTTTTTGCCTCTACCAATTCGCGTTTTTTCTTATCGGCTTCGGCATTTGCTGCGGCTTCATCAACCATACGTTGGATTTCATCTTCGGACAAACCACCGTCTGATTTAATAGAAATCGCCTGTTCTTTACCTGTACCTTTATCTTTTGCAGACACATGAACGATACCATTTGCGTCGATATCAAAAGACACTTCGATTTGTGGCATTCCACGTGGGGCAGGTGCAATACCTTCTAAATTAAACTGACCCAACAATTTATTATCTGCGGCCATATCACGTTCACCTTGGAACACACGAATGGTCACAGCCGATTGGTTATCTTCTGCGGTACTGAACACCTGTGATTTTTTGGTTGGAATTGTTGTATTACGGTCAATCAAACGTGTGAACACACCACCCAATGTTTCGATACCCAAAGACAAAGGTGTCACATCCAACAACAAAACATCTTTTACATCACCTTTTAACACACCACCTTGGATTGCGGCACCCATACCGACAACTTCGTCTGGGTTAACACCCTTGTGTGGTTCACGACCAAAGAATTCTTTAACCGTTTCTGCAACTTTTGGCATACGTGTTTGACCACCGACCAAGATAACTTCGTTAATTTGTGATTTATCCAAACCCGCATCTTTCAATGCCTTTTTGCAAGGTTCAATTGTACGTTCAATCAAATCGGCAACCAAAGATTCCAATTTTGCACGTGTCAATGTTGTATTAAAGTGCTTTGGTCCCGTTGCGTCTGCGGTCAGATATGGCAAATTGATATCCGTCGATGTTTTAGACGACAGTTCGATTTTTGCTTTTTCTGCGGCTTCCTTTAAACGTTGCAACGCCAATTTATCACCGGACAAATCGATACCCGATTGTGCTTTGAATTCTGCGATTAAGTGTTCCAAGATACGTGCGTCAAAATCCGAACCACCCAATGCAGTATCACCGTTGGTTGATTTTACTTCGAACACACCATCAACAATTTCCAAGATAGAAACGTCGAACGTACCACCACCCAAGTCATAAACTGCGATAACACCGTCTTTACCTTTGTCCAAACCATATGCCAATGCGGCTGCGGTTGGTTCATTAACGATACGCAAAACATTCAAACCTGCGATACGACCGGCGTCTTTTGTTGCCTGACGTTGTGAATCATTAAAATATGCCGGCACAGTAATAACCGCATCTGTCACCGGTTCGCCCAAATAACTTTCTGCATCTTTTTTCAATTTTGCCAAAATCATAGCCGACACTTGTGAAGGCGCATATTTTTTACCATCCATTTCAACCCACGCATCACCATTATCACCGGCAACAATTTTATATGGCACACGTGCGGCAATTTCACGTACGGCCGGACTGTCGAAACGCAATCCCATCAAACGTTTAATTTCATATATAGTATTTTCTGGATTTGTAACCGCTTGGTTTTTTGCAGTAATACCGACCAATTGTTCACCATTTGATGTCAAAGCGACAACGGATGGCGTTGTACGTTGACCTTCTGAATTTTCGATAATTTTTGGTTCTGTCCCGTCCATAAAAGCCATGGCGGAATTAGTTGTACCTAAATCAATACCAATTACTTTTCCCATTTGTTTACTCCTTAAAATTTTTGCTTTACCCACCATATAGTTATGCAAAAAAAGTTTTCAAGGGGCAACAAGCATATTTTCTTAAAATAAAACGGATAAAAAAACACCCCGAACGGGGTGTCTTGTTTAATGACCACTCATCTTACTCTTGCCACCACTGGCACCGTTTCCAATCACACCGCCTGTATACTACCGCCAGTTGTGGCACTGTCTTTCCAGGCAACTTTATCTGCATTCAGCTCATCTATCTTTGGGACATTTGATGGCACCTCTGACACCAAACAATTCCTGAATTCTTCTTCATCTTCAACCATATACTGCCAACATGGCTTATTTAACTTACCGCCCGTTTTATTTATCATGTCGCGCTTTCTGGTCTTTTCCAATTCAAATTGCACCACATTACCATTTTCATCGTATTCGACACCTTTACCGTCTTCCAACGGTTTCATTTCACAACGTCCATCGTCCATAATCGTCGCATAATACCCATCGTCCGAACATTCAATACATTCACGTTCTGAATCGTCTAGATATGTAGGGTCGCCAGCAAAACCATAACCAGTTTGCTTACAACGATATTGAATACACGTATCTGTTGTTGAACCATCTTTGTAAACCAGTTTCTTTTTATATTTGTTACTATCTTTAAATATTTCTTTATCCCAACCATCGCATATCACCTCTACACCACAAACAGCAGGACTTATCGGTTCACAATCTGTCTCTGCATCATTCGGTTTATAACCATCTTTACACAAAACATAGGTTGTCGTACCAATCGGTGTAACAATCACCACACCGGTGCCTTTATAGTTCCGTCTACCCGCCGCACGTGCAGTAATTGGTTGAACTATTGCACCATGTGACAATAACTTTTTTATCCCCAATGTTGAATAATGCCACGGCTCTTTAGTGGATTCTTTCCAAGTATCACCATTCCAAGTGGTAATCTTTTTTGAAGAACAATCATCATGCCCACTTGTAAAATAATCAAAATTCAAGGCAGAACCAGTATCATCAGAATTGGTAATAAATTTTTCTATCTCAACCGCATCACATGTTTTTGCCCCTGTTGAATAATTATCAGAACAATTTTTACCACCAAACCCATTCCTACAAAGCCAAAAACAATCATCCTGCCCTTTACCTTCTGAATACCAGCTCTTCAAAGCAGGGCGATCTGAATTGGCTGGCCGGTCATAATCAAACATCCCCGGACAAAACTCTACACCATGTTCACGAATACTTTTTGCCACATATACGTTTATATTATTTTCATTTTTACATACATTCTGTATACAAAAATCACCTGAAAATTCCGTATGACAAAAATTAATTACCGGAGAGCCCCATGACGATGAAACGGCAACGTTATCGGCAAATGCCGGTGACGCAACACATAACGCCATAAAACCAACAAAAATATTTTTATGCATTTTCATACGTCACCACCTTTATTCATTTTCCGATTTATTACGGGAATCCCAATAGCAAGTATTATCCGACCATTCACCATTTAATACATTTGCACACGTATATTCATACCACGCATCTTTGAACACACAAACATTACGCGACATATCAAACGAAGTATATTCAATGCCATCACCCATATCATTCATGGCCAAACACACGTTGCGTTCATCGTTTGCCGCACAGCGACCATAATATTCCGCCGTCTCATCCGAACGACCAAACACAGTTGAATAATACACAGATTCTTGATTCATTTTCTTAACACCCTCATCCAAAGAGCCATTATCATCCGCTTCATACCACAGACCGTTGTTTTCCGTACATTTTTCCATCAATGCCGCATTGATTTCATCAACAACATTATCGAACATTTTTTGGATATTTTCACGCATCACCCTGTCGTAAATATTGTCAATAGCTGTTGCGTTTTCTGCAATCTTGCTGCCATCCGGTTCACGACAATACAACGATACACGTGTCATAATTGATTTTTCAAAATCCGTTTTTGACAACGTACGACAATTCATTGGATAATCACCATCACCCGTTGGGGTACACGTATCGGTTATGTATTTTGAAATTGCTTCGACGCAACCTTCGGCGATACGAACACTGTCCACCGTATTTGCATATTCCAACAATGCGGCCATACCACAATCTTTGGACGTCGTATCAAACTCAACACGCCCATTAGACACGGTTGCATTACATTTGCCATTACCATACAAAGACGCACACGCCATCAATTTATCCACACACATTTGCTGTGCCGCATACGCCGCCAACCCACCCGACATCTGGGCCGTAGTATCATCAAATGATTTCAAATGATTCGATTGCGTGTCATAACATTCGCGCACCGTTTCCATACATGACGCTTTGACTTCTTCTATCTTTTCATTTTGCGCCTGTTCAATTTCAATTTTTGCGGCACGTTTAAATTCAAACCAAACCGTGTCCGCAATATCACGACACGAATCCAATGCCGATTCGGCATAAATACGACGTTCATCTAAGAACAAATCAAAACCTGCCGTTGGGGTCGTCGCACTATCACGACCAGCATAGCTATCATTATCACCCAACTCAACCAAATCTGTCAACTTGAACAATTCCGGTGTATAAATTGGTTCACCCGTGGACAGATTGATATATTTGCCCGTATAATCCAAACATCTGTAATAATTATCACCACATGCGGTATCGGTCAACATCGCTTCACGCACACGCGACAAACATTCATTTACATCGGCCGAATTATGTGCACGATATTCTTCCAAGCGCGCTTGACGCAGGGCCTTTTCCGCCGTACGAACAACCGCCAACACTTCTTCACGTTTTCTGTCCAACGCACGTTCATATGCATTACAATCTTGGGATACCATAATGCCATATGCACTGGACGCCATATTCAAAACCGCATCATTTTCGCATGAACCTTTGATAACCTGCATACATTGCTTGTTCGCCGCATTGTACAGATTCACACCTTCTAATGCACTCATATCCACGCTGCTGCTGCGTTCAAAGACAGAATCAAATGCCGAACCACCGCCCCAAATATCATCCATACTGGTTGAAAAATCCAAAGACAACGTCCCCAAAGATGTTGATGTCGGCTGAACTGTACTTGCTTTCTTTTTACCAGACAATAAATCGCCAATCTCATTCAATGTCTTTTGCGCCAAACTTGTATCTTTTTTAATTGCCGCCTCGCCAACGGTTGCGCTGTACATTGCGTTAACCTCGGCCGCTGTTTTATCAACGGCATTCAAACTGTTATCTTCAAATTGTTGCAACAACTGACGTGCTTCATCCAAAGCATATTCTGTATCACGAAATTCGGTAAATCTGGCACTGCAAAAACAGCGACGATATGTATCATTGGCATTCGCACAAAATTGATCCATACATGTGGCATACGAATCGCGACACGCGCCATAACCACCACCAATTTTGGAAATATCATTAAAGACCGCCGTTGCACGTGCCGTCGATGCCGCACGGGCCACACCCGACGCAACCGGCGCCGCCGAACGTGCCACATTACCACCACGAACCACCGTTGCCGAACGTGCAGGTGTCGCCGCACGGGATACCGTTGAATCACGACGTTCAACCATTGGTGCCGCCGAACGTGCATTCGAACGATCCGCCACCGGTTTCGTATTGACATTTGCACTACGTGCCATACCGGTCGCACGACGCATCGTACCACGATCCGCATCCGAACGATTTACCGATTTACCATCCGCACGTACCCCCATTGTCGAAACGATTGCACTACGTGGATTTGGCGCCGGTTCGGCAACCGCCGCACCAAACGCAGCCAACATAAGGGCACAAAAACTGCTTAAACAATATAAAGAATGTTTCAATTTATTTCTCTCTTTTTTGCATTCTACCATTTTTTCACACCCTTGGTCAACTGTTTAGTTTACACCATATTCTGATATTTTTATATCGTCCGCCGATACAAACCCCATATTCAATCCCCAAAACAACGAATATGCCGAATACGCTTCGTCATACACACCATATGCCGTTTCCATATCCCCTAAATCTGCCGCCCGATTACCGGATTCAATCAACCGCATCGCAGTACCCAACAATCCAACCGACAAATCCATATTTTTTTCCACCGACACAATCCGCCGCAACAACATATCACGCAATTCACCGACAGCATCCGCAACATCACCACACGCAATGTCTTCTATGGCAATCAAATTCATAACAGCAATTGTTAAATCTTGGTCAGACGACAAATCCAAAGGATTTACTTTCTTGGCCGTATCAGCATGCTCTATCACGCTTTTTATCTCGCTGTTTTTATTCATTATTTATCCCCTTGGCACAATTTTACCACGCCACGCATATGCGCAGACCTTGCACGTGAATTCATAGCCAATTCATCATCCGTTGGTGTAACTGCACGTATTGTATCAAATGGTGCCGACGACACAACCGGCATACGTGGATCCCCCAACGGCGTCGTCCATTCACGGAAAGTATTTTTTACAATCCGATCTTCTAATGAATGGAACGTCACGCACACACATCGCCCACCGCACGACAAATGCGCCGGCACCGCCGCCAAAGCCCGTTCCAATTCCCCCATTTCGTCATTTACCGCAATACGCAATGCCTGAAAAACCGGCGCAATATCTTTTGGATTGTATATAAGGTCACGCAATTCAAAAGTTGTTTTGGGCGCCGCTTGTTTAATCGCACGCGCCAAAGGCATTGCCTTTTTTACATCGCCATAATCGGCAAAAATACGCGCCAACTTGGCCACATCTGAACTTTCAATCAATTCTGCCGCCGTCATACCATCGACCGACATACGCATGTCCAATGGCGCATCGGCCCGAAATGAAAAACCACGTTCGGGAACATCAATCTGCATCGACGAAATCCCCAAATCAAATACAATCGCATCAACCGTGCCATCCAATTCATCCAAAGACGAAAAAGGGCGGGGTATAAACGTAAATCGGTTGCCATATTCCGCAACCATATCCATCGCATCGGCCACAACGTTCGGATCACGATCAAACGCAATAACCTTTGCGCCACGTGCCAAAAATGCACGCGAATATCCACCCGCACCAAATGTACAGTCAACCACCGTACGGCCAGAAATATCGCCCAACGCATCCAAAACCGCACCTAATAAAACAGGTATATGCTTTGTTGTCATTTTATTCAATCTCCACACGAATGCCCAATGCCGTCAAGTCCGCAATCGTTGTAGCGCCCAATTCAACACCACCAGGCAAAGCCACAGTCGCAGTTTTTTCCGCACCATGCAAAACCAATTCAACACGTGTATATCCACGTGGCAACGCAATCAGGGCTTTTTTAACATCTTGCAAAACCGCTTTATCACGAATATCCATCGTCACTTTCTTGGCGATTTTTGCCACCCATTGGGCCAAAGGCACAATAGAATCAACAAAAACAGAAACACGATCATCACGGTTTGACGTCTTGCCAGATATTAAAACAACACTTTCACCCGATAAAATCTGGGAAAATTCGATTGCCGCATCGCCAAATGCCACCGCATCAATATTTCCAAAACCGTCCGAGGCATTGATAGTTATCATTTCTTTACCGGTTTTGGTGCGACGTCGTCCGAACGAATTAACATTTACCGCAATTTGTACGGACTTTCTGTCACCCAACGATTCTAATGTTGCGCTGGTTGCCAAATTAGACCGTTCAATCAAGTGCTTATACTGGTCCAACGGATGCGCAGAAATATAGAACCCCAGCGCAGACAATTCATTTTCCAATTTCTGCCCAAACGTCCAAGGTGTTGTCTTGGGTAAATTTTTACACAAACGGTCATCCAACACATCGTCTTCAACCGTATTGGCGAATAACGACAACATATTGGCGCCGTCACGGGACTTTGACGCATAAGATAATATCGCATCAGCATTCATATAAATAGCCGCACGATTTGGCTCTAATGAATCCAAAACACCCGTTTTGGCAAAGGCCTCTAATATACGCTTATTCATAATTGGTGCACATCGTTTTGCAAAATCTGTCAAATTCTTAAACTTGCCATTTGCGTTACGCTCTGCCACAATCGCATCGGTTGCAACGGTACCCACGCCCTTTAAAGCCGCCAACCCATAAATAATCTTGCCATCACGCACCGTGAATAGGGATTCACTCTGATTAATATCCGGTGCAACAATTTGAATTCCAAAGTTTGATTTAGCATCATCTACAAATATCGCCAATTGATCTGTATCATTTAGGTTACTGGACATAGATGCAGCCAAAAATTCCGGCGTATAGTTTGCCTTTAGATACGCACATTGGTTTGCAACGATAGAATAAGCAATCGCATGCGACTTATTAAATGCGTATTTGGCAAAGTCCTTAAACTTTTCCCACAAATCTTTGGCGGTCTGACGATCTAATGTTCCTTCCTTTTCGCACCCTTCATAAAATTTACCTTCTAATTCATCCAACATAGCAATGATTTTTTTACCCATCGCCTTACGCACGTTATCCGACTGTCCACGTGTAAAGCCGGCCAAAACACGTGTTAATTGCATAACCTGTTCTTGATAAACGATAATCCCATACGTTTCTTTTAAAATAGATTCCGCACGTGGATGTACATATTCGATTGCTTCTTCACCATGCATACGTGCAATAAATTGTGGGATAAACGCAATTGGCCCCGGACGGTTCAACGCATTCAATGCCGAAATTTCCAAGAAACTTGTCGGATGCATTTTACGCAATGTCTGCTGTACAAACGGGGCATCGAACTGGAATATACCTTCGGTTAATCCCTGTTGCCACAACTGCATAGTTTTTTGATCATCTGTTGGTATTTGATCTAAATCAATATTCACCCCACGTGTCTGCTGAATCAAACGGGTGGCATATTTCAGCACAACCAACGTTTCCAATCCTAAAAAGTCAAATTTAATAAGACCAGATTTCTCTAGATACTTACCATCAAATTGACACGACGGCAAAGGGTTGGCCGGGTCACGATAAACCGGCGCAATTTTAGTTGTTGGTCGATCACCAATAACAACACCACAGGCATGTTGCCCCAGATTTCTTAACGAACCTTCTAAATCTTCGGCCACAGTAACAACCTTGTTCAAATCTTGGTCATCGTTCAAAATATCTTGAATTTCATTCGACATCCCAACCGCATCTTTTAATGTTTTAGCATCTTGGGGGATAAGTTTTGATAAACGATCGGATTTAGAGTAGGGCATACCATAAACACGCCCAATATCACGAATTGCACCACGTGCCTGTAACGAACCAAATGTAATAATACGACATACAGAATCATGGCCATATTTCTCGCACACATATGCCAAAACCCGTTCAATGCCGGTCGGTTCAAAGTCCACGTCAAAGTCCGGCATCGAAATACGATCTGGATTTAAAAATCTTTCAAACAGCAAACCATACTTTAACGGATCAACATTGGTAATACCCAACGCCCACGCCACAATAGATCCCGCACCAGAACCACGACCAGGTCCAGTCAAAACATCATTTTTTCTACACCAATCAATATAGTCCGCAACAATTAAAAAATAGCCAGGAAACCCCATACCAATAATAACACCCAATTCAAATTCGGCCTGTTCATAATATGGGGCAGTATCCGTTATTCCGTGTTGTTCCAATCTACGTTTTAAACCATTCATGGTGTCATCACGCAACATTTGACATTCGGTCTCTAAATCATCACCAAATCGTGGCAACAATGGCTTTTCATGTACATTAACCATAAAACCACAACGCTGTGCAACAACCACCGTATTTTCAATTGCCTCGGGCAAATCTGAAAATATCTCGGCCATTTGTTCGTATGATTTAAAGTATTGTTCTGATGACTTTCTTGGGCGTTCCGGATCAATTACCTTGGTTTGTCCCAAAACGCATCCCAAGGCATCCGCCGCTTCATAATCCGTATCGGCGGCAAAGCACACATCATTTGTCGCAACAATAGGTATATTCATATCGCGTGCAATTTTCAAGAAACCGACTTCGGTCTTAATTTCATTTTCCAAGCCATGACGTTGAATTTCAATATAAAACCTATCGCCAAACAATTCCAAGAGCCGCCGTGCATACACCACCGCCGTTTCATCTTGATTTTCCAACAACGCCATACCAATCGGACCTAAATGCGCCCCGGATAAACATATCAAGCCATCACTATGCGTGGCCAACTCATCAAATGTCACATATGGCCCCAGATGATGGTTATCCGACCTCATATACATAACACGGTTCAATTCACATAAATTCAAATACCCCGTATGATTTTGTGCCAATAACACAACCTTGGACAATGCATGTGAACGCAACATTTTCGGATCAACCCCATGTTGATTCAAAGTAATTTCAACACCAATTATTGGCTGTAACTTATTTGACGGCATAACATCCGAAAATTCGGCACACCCCGACATTAAATTCGTATCTGTCAATGCACACGCCGACATCCCCGCCGCCGCACATAATTTGGGAATTTGCTTGATTGTCAATGTACTGGCACCGACCGAAAAACGGGAATGCACACGAAGATGAATAAACTTGCTGTCCATGTCCGCACCATAGCAAAAAAAAGAACATCAGGGCAACCACATAATTAACAAAAAACACAAAAAAAACATGTACAAAAAAAACGGGGAAATTCCCCGTTTCTTTTAATGCAATTTACCACAACAATGCTTAAATTTTTGTCCCGAACCACACGGACACGGTGCATTGCGACGACTGTCAGATGACGCAGCATTCAAAGCCGCATCGTGCTTTGCACGTTCGGCCTCAGTTGCGGCCACATCTTCACGAGTTAGTTCCATACGGCATATATATGATACAGACAATATCTTAAAGTTATTAACCGTATTTTTAAACAAATCCAACGCTTCACGTTTATATTCATAAAGCGGATTTTTCTGTGCATAACCACGCAAACCGATAGCACTTTGCAGATAATCCATCTGTTGCAAATGTTTTTTCCAAACCGCATCCAATGCCCCCAACATCATTTGACGAGATGCCATTTGCATTAATTCTGGACCATATTTGGCATGTTGCTGTTCATATCTACGAATAGCCAAATTGGTCAAGATTTCATATGCTTTACGTTCTGTAATTTGTTCGTCTGTTTTCCATTTTTCAATATCCGTGATATCCAATGCGAACAAGCGCAACATTGCATTACGTATACCCGCAATATTCCAATCGGCCGGCATCGACTTTTCTGGCATATTATTTTCACACACCAATTCAACAACGTCACCAATCATTTCCTTGGCCAAAGGCGCCAAATCTTCGGACACCATCAAATCATCACGCTGTTTGTATATAACGGTACGCTGCTCATTGGCCACATCATCATATTTCAACAACTCCTTACGTGCCTCGAAATAGCGTGCTTCTACACGTTTTTGCGCTTTTTCTAATGCTTTTGTAATCCATGGGTGTGTAATTGCTTCGCCTGTTTTCAACCCCAGCGTCGTCAGCATCCCCTGCAAACGTGCTGCCCCAAAGATACGCATCAAATCATCATCCAATGCCAAAAAGAACTTGGAATCACCTGGGTCACCCTGACGTCCTGAACGACCACGCAACTGATTATCAATACGGCGTGATTCATGACGTTCGGTACCAATAACATACAAACCACCAACGTCTAGAACCAATTTTTTATTTGCCTCTATCGTGGCATAAATTTCCTGCTTTTTTGTTTCAAATTCTGGGTCATTTACATCCAACGCGGCGATTAATTCTTCGGCATTACCACCCAATTTAATATCAGTACCACGACCGGCCATATTTGTCGCAATTGTAACCGCACCAGGTGCACCGGCTTGTGCAACAATTTTTGCTTCAGATTCATGATGCTTTGCATTCAAAACCGCCGGATTAATTCCTAACTTTGCACGAACAATTGCGGCCAATTCTTCTGATTTTTCAATCGAAACCGTACCAACCAATACCGGCTGCTTACGTGCAACACAGTCGGAAATCTGTTTCAAAATCGCTTCGTATTTTTCTTCTTTATTGCGATATATTTCATCATGATGATCAATACGTGCAACCGGACGATTTGTTGGAATAGACACCACACGCAATTTATAAATTTCTTCAAATTCTGCAGCTTCGGTCATTGCCGTGCCCGTCATACCCGACAAAATTGGGTACAAACGGAACAAATTCTGATAAGAAATACTAGAAACCGTTTGGTTTTCTGGCTGTACTTGAACATGTTCTTTGGCTTCAATCGCTTGGTGTAATCCTTTACCAAAGCGACGACCACTCATTACACGACCTGTAAATTCATCAACAATCAGAATTTCACCATTACGCACAACATAGTTTACATTTTTCTGATACAAATGATGCGCCAACAAAGATTGTTGAATATGCATCACCAAAGCGGCATTTTCAGATGCATACAAATTATCACCAATTAATAAACCCGCCTCGGCCAACAAACGAGTTGCCGTATCTGCGCCAACCTCGGTCAAAGTAACATGGCGATCTTTTTCATCTTTTTTAAAATCAGCCGCCCCCAACTTTGCAACAACCGCATCAACCTTGTTATATAGTTCGCTGGTATCTTCGGCCGGCCCAGAAATAATCAATGGTGTACGTGCTTCATCAATCAAAATACTATCAACTTCGTCAACAATTGCATAGAAAAACGGACGTAAAACCTGTTGAGCTTTGGAAAACTTCATATTATCACGCAAATAATCAAATCCCAATTCAGAATTTGTAACATATGTAATATCACATGCATATGCCGCACGTCTTTCTTCATCGGTCATATCATGTTGAATGATACCGACGGTCATACCCAAAAATCTATAAATCTCACCCATCCAGGATGCGTCACGTGATGCCAAGTAGTCATTGACCGTAATCAAATGTGCACCTTTGCCATGCAAGGCCTTTAAATACATTGCCAACGTCGCAACCAATGTTTTACCTTCACCGGTTTTCATTTCTGCTATTTGTCCATTGGTCAAAACCATACCGCCAATCATCTGAACATTAAAGTGACGCAACCCAATCGTACGCACAGACGCTTCACGCACCAACGCAAATGCATCAGGCAAAATATCTTTTTCTTTTTCACCCGCCGCCAAACGCGCACGCAAAACATTGGTCTGAGACCGCAATTCTTCATCTGTCATTGCATGATATTTCGGTTCTAAATCATTAATTACAGAAACGTTTTTATCATATGCCTTTACCAATCTGTCGTTTGCAGAGCCCAGCAATTTACCAATCATTTTTTTAATCATTTGTCTTTCCTTACTTTTTTTATCACGCAATATATAGCAATTTTGTACCTTGCGGTCAAGATACTTTATGATATAATAAAGAAAGCACAAATTAACAAGTGCAAAAAGCAATTTTTTATAATTTATCCATTAAACTAAGGGCAGGAGAGGGAACAACCATGCGTGAACCAGTACAAAAATTAACACCACAATCAATTACAAGCGATATTTACATCGTCGCACCAACACAAATTGAATACATTGCCCGCTTATTTGGCAATACTGTTGCCGACACTATGAACATGCGCACATTCGCCCCAAAAATCCGTCAAATCGCAGAACAAGCCCTTCGTCACGCATTAACATCCGCCAAACATATGGGCGAAAAGAAATAATCTTGCTTTTATTCCTATACTTCTATTACAATCCCCCATATCAGGGGGTATTTATTTATGGATATTACATACGATAAAAAACGCAAAGATATTACATTTTGCACAATGCTGTTTCAAATTCCACGCCAAGACCTAAACAGCTTGAAACATATGGACAGAAAATTTGAAGATTTTTATTTACCAAATCTAAAAAAATTAATCGAAACATTTGAACGCATTGCATTATGGTGCGACAAAACAACTGCCAAATATCTGCGCCAACATGGGCTAGACAAGCAAATTAACATGCGAGTTATGGAATTCACGCAATTACCACATACGCACGAACGTGAAACATGGTTAAACACCATGCGTGGGAT
Organism: Candidatus Enterousia sp.; assembly: GCA_045654485.1. GTDB lineage: Bacteria > Pseudomonadota > Alphaproteobacteria > Rs-D84 > Rs-D84 > Enterousia. The sequence goes on from JAZONN010000002.1 coordinate 22,708, forward strand.
GAAAAAGTACGTTGGATATTTCTTGCATAACAAAACACCCGAACAGTGGATTGATTATCTGATGATAATAAACGCCAAACCATCAGTTATGGAATGGGCGGCAAACAACAATAAATTCAACAGCAAATATTTCATGTGGATTGATGCGGGTGCTACAAATCCTTTATATAACGCATGTTGGGAAAATTGGGATGGTCACATTTATGCCAAACCAACCGACCGCGTCCGCATAACAATTGCACCAACTTTGGGCAAATCCAGACCACACTTCGTCCCGCGTTTCATCTATAACATATTCCGTAAAAGCCCAAAGAAAATCCCTGACGCAACACGTGAAACATTAATCAAACAAAATCTGCGTGATATTGCCATGATAAATGCGGACTATGACATACCTGCGTGCTGCATGCTTATGTCCACAGAAACCGTGCATAAGTTTTACAACACATTTGAACGCACACGTAAAATGATGTTGCGCCACAATCTTATATCAACAGAACAAGCAATATTCCAAGCCATGATGAAATATGACGGTGAACAATTATTTGAACTATCATATGTTCGTGGATACACAGGCGTATATACGGCCATCGCAAAAAAAGACCCCGACCACATATTGGAATAAAAAACACATTGAAATTTATTTAATCAATGTTAAAATCAAGCACCGTACGACAGGCGGGACATGGCGGGATATTTTTGTATCCTGAGGAAAGTCCGGGCTGCATGGGACAACGTACCGGCTAATATACCGGGCGGGGCGACCCGACGATAAGAGCAACAGTGACGAAACGATTAAATTCGAGTGAAACGGGCAATCTCTACGTGCAGCAACCTCAAATAGGCCCCCGATATGTGTCCCACATGGGGGCGGGTAGAGGGCTTGACATACCGCAGTAATGCAGTATGCAGATTAATCATGTCCACTACCATAATATGGTGTACGAAATACACTGAATTAATGGCAGCACAGAACCCGGCTTATATGCCTGTCTGCGACATGCGCCCACGGGCGCATGTTTTTATTTACATAACCTTACCCTGTGTTGGATAAAACGTTAACTGAATCTTTTCCCACTTTGAAAATTCATTTACGGGCAACATACGCAACGGCTGACAACGGTTAATTGCCGCACGAATAGTATCCAAAACATACGCAAATGCCGGATCTGTTTCCTCACGTGCGGCTGATTCAAACCACACATCACGCACAGTTCCATTTTTACGCATTGTCAAATGTGCAACCGCACGAATATCGGCAATATCTGGCCGTTTTGAATCAACAACCCAACAACGTGTCATTGCCACACGCAATGCATCAACAACCGAAACCGTCAATGTACGATCCAAAGACAAAACTTCACGATTTACACGCACAACCTTCTTTTTCTTTGGCGCAGGCGCTGGTTCAACTGGCTTGGATTGTTCCTGCTTTTTTTCTTCCTGTTTTTTTTCCGTTTTTTTCTCTTCTGCCACTTCTTCTGGTTCTGGCTTTTTTTCTTCCACCAACGTTGGGGTTTCTACTTTTATCTCTTCCGCTTCTTCATCTGCATCGGGTTTGGCATCCGGTTTAGCATCCGGCACAGTTTTTGATTCTTCTTCTTTTTGTTCGGCCACCTGACCAACATTATATAATTTGGTTTCTTCACCAGATACAACAACATCATTCAAATCAATTTCCATAATTTGGATTCTATCTGGTGCAACCATTTTCGCACGATTTAACACCAATGCAAACGAAGTCACCATAATAGCCACCAAAACCAAATGTCCACAAATGGAAATCAACCAATTTTCCGATGAAAATCTGCTAAAATTAAACATATCTTATTCCGGCCGAGTACGCAATCCAACTTTTTGAAATCCCGCATCTTTTAATGCGCCCATCATCCCCATAACCGCACCATAATCAGCGTGCGTATCGCCACTTATCATAATGGTTAAATTCGGGTTTTCGCCACGCATTGCGATTGCACGTTTTACAACATCCGCACGTGACAATTCCATTTCAGACAAAAAATAGTGTCCACGTGAATCAACACTAATTTGAATTGCATGATCATTTCCGGTCATTGCAGACGCCCCCGCACGTGGCAATTCTAAATCAATACCCGTTGTCATCATAGGCGTTGTAACCATAAACACAGCCAACAACACCGTCATAACGTCAATCATAGGCGTCAATTGAATCCCGCCATCGGATTGTCTGCGACGAATTCTAGACATTACAAAACCCTTTTATTGTTGTTTGCACTTTAATTCACAGCGCACTTCATTCAATCTATCATATAGTTCATCTGATTTCTTGGCAAAAACCTGATGCGCAATCGCCGCCGGCACAGCCGCAATCAACCCCAGCGCAGTCGTCCCCAACGCAACCGCCAAACCAGGTGCAATAACACCAATGCTAACCGATTGGTTAACACCGATTGCCGCAAAAGAATCCATAACCCCCCAAACTGTACCAAACAAGCCGATAAACGGTGAAATATATGCAACCATCGATAAAAACCATAAATTTCTATCATACGGACGAATCAACCTATCCGCAATTGTGTCCATATTATCCGTTGGCTTTACTTTGACCGGCGCACGTTTGAATGCACGCCATAGACGCACTTTTTCAATAATAATCGCCCATGAAGCAACACTAAAACCCACCAGCACGATTGAAACAAACACCGTCATCCAATCGCCTGTAAACAAACTTAACATTGAAAAACTATTTTCCATTTAATCCTTCCTTTTTTCTATATCAAACCACTAATAAATTCTTCGGGTATTCTTTTTGGACGCATATTCGCCCCCAAATAAGCAACCTTAATGTCAATTATAGCACAAATAATTCCATCTTTCACAAATTTTTGTTCAATTTTTACAATTGCAGCCCCAACATCAGTCATTTGTGTTTCAACAACAAAGTCATCCGCAACACGTAAAGGTTGAATATACTTGATATTTAATTCACGTATAACAAACCCAATATCATCACCAACAACCACACGCCCACGCAACCAATTCATACGTGCCCGTTCGGCTATTTCTAAATACCTTGCATGATAAACAATACCCTCTGCATCCGTATCGGCATATGCAACGGTAAACGGAAATATATGCATTTTCATTTTATATCCCTTTGTACATCAATTCCCAATTCATTTTTCATTCTGTTCGCAACACGTCGACGAATTTCACCCATTACGCCACGCAACGCAGGTTCAAAATCAAAAAAACGAATAAAGTCATCACTAAAAAACATTTTCCAATAAAAATTATTATTATATTCTCCAACATAAGACAAATCTTTTGCACACATATGTTGTACCCCTGTATCCAAAACATCCAAGGCCTTAACCAACCGTGCCTCTGGGCTATTACGTGCTTCATATTCATCAAAGCAGGCACGCACATCGTCATTTTTATCCAACAGCGATAAAATCTGGTTTATCGCTGCCGTCTCTTGGATGTGTTTCTGTGCCCGAACCGCATCATTCTGTTCATGTAAAGGAATATCGTGGGCAATTGCTTCTGGTAAATCGTGCAACAGACACATTTGATATACACGTACCATATCAACATCCACAACCAAATATGGCCGCAACACCATCGCCATCATCGCCATATTCCATGAATGAGATGCCACGGACTGATTTTGCCCATCAGACATACGTGTCAAACGATACTCGCATTCCAAGCGTTCTGCAATTTGAAAAAAATCAACTACTGCCTGCATCTTATTTCTGCCTATTGGGGCGTGCCCATTTTTGTACCAACGACCGAATTGCCTCATTTTTCATCCCGATACCAAAGCATTCCGGCACCACACCGCCATAATTAACCAAAGTTTTTTTATTCAATGAATTCATAATATTAAGGTAAATATGGGTTAAAAAACGTTGTTCATCAGGATTACGACAAATCAAGACCCCCGTTTTTCCCAACGCATCACGCACATCATCTGTACATGACATAGGTACAGCATTCGCATAACCCAACCATTTAACCAACGGCCGCACCGACGGCACAGCACCATCAAACCGCATACCATAAACATCAGACACAATCGCATAAAAATCCGCAAATCTTTGCTTATCATCTACAACGGGACGGCTTTCCGCCAATTCACACAGCACACCAACAAAGGGTATTTGTTTTGCTTCACACAACGCAACACCTTCCTTTACTTCGGTGGGATAGGGCACACACAATCTTGCCAAACTAATCACCACCCCAGGCGTACCAAAACCCTTTATCATTTTTCCAACCCCAAATGCGCATAGCCAGCATCTGTAATAATACGACCACGTGGCGTACGCTGAACAAAGCCCAACTGCATCAAATATGGTTCAATAACATCTTCAATGGTATCGGCTGGCTCGGACAATGCAGCGGCCAAATTTTCAATTCCAACCGGCCCCCCCGCATAGAATTTAATAATTGTATTCATATATTCGCGGTCAATTTCATCCAACCCCGACCCATCAATATGCAATTGAAACAACGTTGTTTTAATCGTATCCGCCGTTATCTGACCGCCACCAAGTGCCGCCGCAAAGTCACGCGCACGTTTTAACAATCGGTTTGCAATACGTGGCGTACCACGTGCAGAACATGCCAACATCAACGCACCTTCGGCATCAATCGGTGTCCCCAGTATATTTGCACTACGCATAATAATTTTTGCCAAATCTTCGGGACTATAAAATGTCAAACGCAAATCGATACCAAATCTATCCCGCAACGGGTTAGACAATAACCCTGTACGTGTTGTCGCCCCAACCAATGTGAACGGGGGCAGGTCAATTCGGACACTTTTTGCGCTGGGACCTTCGCCCAACATAATATCCAACTTAAAATCTTCCATTGCCGAATACAAAACTTCTTCTATGGCAGTTGGCAATCTATGGATTTCATCAATAAACAATACATCCATAGGTTCCAAAGATGTCAAAATCGCTGCCAAATCACCTTGCTTGGTTAACATCGGCGCAGATGTCGCACGGAAATTTGTCCCTAATTCATTTGCCACGATGTGTGCCAATGTTGTTTTTCCTAACCCAGGTGGCCCATACAGCAACACATGATCCATTGCTTCACCACGATTTTTCGCCCCCGACACAAAAACGGACAAGTTTTTCTTTAAACTGTCATGACCAATAAAGTCCATCAACGAACGTGGACGAATAGACGCACCAAATTCATCAGGCACATTGGCATCTAAAAATCTTTCGCCATTTGTCATATTACAACAACTTATCTTCTTCATTTTCACGACCAACATAGGCCTTTAAATCGTTATACATTTGTCGCAAATCTGCCGGCTGTGGGTATCCTGCCTCGGCACCTTTGACACGAATAGTTTCCAAATCAATTTGGGCCTGTTTTTTCAACATTTGTGTTAAATGGGTTGCAAACGCACGTGTTTCATCACCTTCCATCGCCCCCTGCAACAGCAAACCACGATTTGGACGTGGCGACAAAAACGCAAAATCAGAAACCGTTGTATCAGGCGACACCAGCGCAAACCCAGAAACTTCGGGACGACGCATCATTGCCTGCAACACATACCACGCCCCCAATTGATGACCCGCCAACCATATCTTATCGCTATCTTCATTATGATTTTGAATCCAATCTATGACGGTTGCAATATCCAACATATTATCTGTAGTTGTGCCAATTACACCTTCGGAATCACCGACGCCACGATAATTAAATCGCACAACAGAAAAACCAATATCCATAAATGCACGAAACATTGCATATGACACACGGTCATTCATATGATACTTTTGTCGTGGATTTCCAGACAAAATAACCGCCAAAGGCGCCGCTTCTTGGGCGGATTTATGATAAACAGCATGCAATTTTCCCGCTTCACCAGAAATAATAATATCAACCATATTCCAACCTTTCTTATGTAATCCTTGCCCCCAGATTAGAACAAAGCATCCCCAAATTTCAATAAAAATATTTTTGTTTTGACACAATTATCTAAAATGTTCTAATATTTACCACGAGAGAACCAAAGGTCACATCATGCGAAGATTATTCTTAACATCTGCAATGCTTGTCTGCTGTGGAATTTCGGCCCATGCGAACACCATGGCACAAAACGATTTTCAAACGATTTATACCGAAACACCGGTACAATCGTACTATGCATATCCAGACGACCCGAACTTTATTCCAGAAAGTGAATTTATGCAACGTGCAGATAGTTTGAACTATGATAAAAACATAATGGACGCCCGTCGTATTGAATCACAAATGCACCCCGGTGTCCAATTCGCAGACCGACCAATGGTTATATGCCGCAACTTTGGATGCACAAAATTAAACGACCGCATAACACGCACATTCTTATTCAACAGTTTGGCCAACATGTTTATGCAAAACGATTATTCACGCGTATATATCTGTGAAGCAGACCCATTTTCACGTGACTGCTTAAAGTCCGGCATATCTTTTCCGGTTCGTAGTGGCATTGCAAACGCAATGGTCAAAATACCCAAGGCAACCATATCACAGGTTTACGTATCAACGGGCCTATCCAAAGCAACAGTTGGTATGACATATGAATTTTTAGTGAACGGAATAAACCGCGTATGCGAACCAACCATCATGGATATTGTCGTACCTATCAATTTCCAAGCCACATTATCAAACCGTGAATTTGCCTGCAACATGACAAGTGACGGATACAGCAACATATCTTTAATGGTTAGCATTGATTACATCGACCTTGACTATGGTATTTTGGGCGGCTACTACTCATTGGGAATGCAAGGTCCAACAACAGGCGGCGGCACAGGATACGCACTATTTAAAACAGAGTTCGCCCCCGGCAGTATGCAACAACGTGTAAAGATGGGTCGTTCCGCATTAGAAGACGGCGTAAATGGTAATATGCACGCCATACAACCCGGCGAATATGCGGTCGAACCCTTAGAAAAATAATGAACAACACTATTTTAATCATAGACGATGATGACATCTTGCGTGAAACTTTGGCCAAAGGCCTGCGCAAAGAAGGTTTTTACGTACTAACTGCAAATTCTGCAGAAAATGCTGACGAAACATTACAACGCATAACGGTCGACGCAATCGTTCTAGACCGCATGATGACCAGAATGGACGGATTAACATTTCTAAAAAAACTACGATCATCCGGCAACACCACCCCGACAATTATGCTAACCGCTATGTCCGGTGCAGAAAATGCCATTGATGGATTAACCGGTGGCGCAAATGACTATCTGGCAAAACCATTCCAAGTCCGCGAATTAATATTGCGTATAAACAATATGATTACCCATAAATCACATAGCGATATCCAAATGCCCAACGGCTTGATATTTTCCAACCAAGAATTCTTTATATCCGACCCATCCGGCACAATACAGCCACTATCGCTATCAGGCGAAGAAAAAAAACTATTAAAACATTTAACACACCCGATTGGAAACACCGTACCGGCATCCCCAATGGTTGCAAAACGCTTGCGCAGCAAATTAAATCTGGTACTATCAGACCTAGACATAATAACAATCCGTGGTTGTGGCTATAAATTGGTTGATTTATCCACCACCACAATACAAAAAGGGTAAAAACACATGAGATTAATACCACGCACTTTTTTATGGCGCACCATATTAATGATATTGATTCCACTAATTATCGCCCAAGTGATTGTTGCGAACGCATTCTTTGGCAACCATTGGTCACGTGTACACGAAACAATGGCACGCAGTTTAGCGGGCGAAATAACAACTATGATGAAATTTATTGACGAAGGCAACGTTGATACCACACAAAAAATGGCACGTGACATCGGTATTAATGTGACATTTCATGACACACTAAGTCGCCCAAAACATAACGACAATTCGGCACACGAAACAGGAAAATTAGCATACGAATTATCAAAACGCTTGAAACGCCCCGCCAACATCTATATGGACAAAGGTAAACGTTTGGTATTTATTGACGTACCAACAAACAACAACCAAATTGCCACATTTGGTTCATCTTTATACCGCATATATTCAACCAGCACCGAAGTATTTATCATCTGGCTAATTGGTTCAATCTTGATTGTATCAATATTGATTACACCATTTATCATTATGCACACCCGCAGCATTCGTCGCATCGCCAATGCTGCCGGCCGATTCGGACGTGGTTTGGACGCACCTGGTTTTGTACCAACAGGTTCCAAAGAAATAAGAGAGGCCGCAACATCCATGATAACAATGAAACAGCGTCTAGACAGATACAACCGCACAAGAACCGATATGCTTAATGCGGTTAGCCACGACCTTAAAACCCCATTAACACGGATGAGATTGGCTATCGAAACAGAAACTGCCACAAACGAAAATCTAATCCGTGACATTGATCGCATGACCGAAATGGTTAATGGATATCTGGCATTTGCACGTGGCGAAACACCAGAAATAGAGCAGGCAACCGAATTACCCCCAATGCTAATCCGTATTGCCCGTGATGCGGCCGGTGACAAAGAAATCATTACCAATTTCCCAGATACACCGACACAGTTTTATGCACGCCCAATGGCATTGGCACGCGCATTTAGCAACATAATCGAAAATGCCGCCAGATACGCTAAAAACACGATACGTATCACAGAAAAAGACGACGTTGATTCTATAACTGTCACAATCGAAGACGACGGCATCGGTATTCCAGACGACCGCAAACGTGATGCGATGCGCCCATTTGTCCGCCTAGACGATGCACGTGGCACCAATACAGGCGGTACCGGATTAGGATTATCAATCGCCCAAACGGCAATTGAAAACCACGGCGGCCAAATATTCTTGGAAAATAGTGATATGGGCGGACTGCGTGTACGTATCGTATTGCCAGTATAAAATCCACCCCACAAAAACTGTGGGGTATTTTTTTATTCACAAATGCGTGATTTTATGATTTTTCTTGTTGCAAACAAATGAAAATTACGTTATTATTTCACTTGCTTTGTGGGCAACCATAGGTTTTCGGGCGTATGGCGGAATTGGTAGACGCGCTAGTTTCAGGTACTAGTGGTAGCAATACCTTGGAAGTTCGAGTCTTCTTACGCCCACCAGTGCATCGGGGTTGTAGCTCAGTTGATAGAGCGCTACGTTCGCATCGTAGAGGTCGTGGGTTTGAGTCCCATCAGCTCCACCAAATTTTTTAAAAGTCTTCGGGGATATGGCGGAATGGTAGACGCTGAGGACTTAAAATCCTTTGGTCATTGCGACCGTGTGGGTTCAAGTCCCACTATCCCCACCAATATTTCGCCAGCAAATGGCGATTTTTTTATACGGATGTGTAGC
>JAZONN010000003.1:0-83076 GCA_045654485.1 Candidatus Enterousia sp.
GGATTTATACACGAACCTAAAGAGCACAGTTGACGCAATGCCAAATACTATCACAACAGCGGTTAATGCAGAAAAGACCGCACGTGAAACTGCTATCGCAGGTTTAGGCAACACATATGCAACACAAGCATCTATTAATAGTTGGATTGCAAATAGTGCGGTTACAAAGTCCAATTTAACAGCAACTTTGGGTAGCAATGCACTGTTTAGCAGTTTGTCTGATACGTTAGAGACAGTATCTGACGATTTAGATACGACCAAAGGTAGTTTGACCCTTACCAAGAATCAGCTGTCCCAGTTGAACACAAACTTGAACTCATTGTCCTCACGTGTTGGTACACTGAATACATCTCTGTCAGATTTGACTGCGATTGCGGTTACAACAAGTAACCTGAATAACGCTTTGGCCAACAGCGCAAAGATTATAGCGATTCAAAATGCGATTAATGTGAATGCAAGTGCAATTAACTTGAATAGCAATAATATAACCAAGGTTAATTCAACTGCGAATGCGGCAGCGGAGAAACTAAATGAAATAACAAGCTGTGATTACACCCCTGTTTGTACAGATCCAGACGATGACGATGGATTTATAGTAATCCCAGGGTTGACGGTTGGGGGCACAATAACACCAGTGTTGCCATAACAAAAATCCCCCAGGAATGGGGGATTTTTTATGAATTAATTTTGTGCTGCTTATTCAATATATTCGCAAACCTTCCTGACCAATAACGACATAAAACATACGTGTTTTTCTGACGCCCGTGTCGGGTCTTCACGCCCCATTAACAGAATACCTGTTAATGTGTATTATGATACAGTATAATTACAGTGGTTTTAAATAATTTTTATTTGTTTTTTTGTAATCTTTTTATATGCGCCATCATTCGTGGATTATATAAACCAGAACGTGGCATTAATATGTAATCTGGGTCGATGCCCGCATTTAAGAAATCTATTGGATCACATGTGTTTGTACGGCGTACATCTGTATCATTTGGCATATTTGCGCGTTTAGATACAATATCAAAGTTGTTTTCTGGGGGCAAAAAGTATGCGACACGAATGTTGTAATGGCGATGTAATTTATTTTTATGAAACCAATTGATTAATTGGCGTGAATATTGCGGTTCGATTACATCGTATATTAAATTTTGTCCCAAATGAGATATAACCTCCTCTTCGGGAATGCCATATAACCATTTCGGGGTGCCGGGGGTCCAAAAGTGTTCGTTAACCCATAAACGTGTTGCCAATTGCGCCGTTTCAAAATATGTTTCATCACGAAAGAAATACGGTTTACCTTCGGATTCGCCATTGCGCATAGGACGGGTAGTTGCCGAACGTAGATTATAAAACAAACCTGATGGCAAATTATTTTGAATAAAGTATGTTTTGCCCGATCCTGACAACCCATTACATATTAACAGTGTTTTCTTTTTCATATTTTTACCTTTGCTGTGTTGTGCGTAATAAATCCCCGACGGTGCGGGGATTATAATTAATCTTCCAAGAAACTGCGCAATTTTCGAGCACGCGTTGGGTGCTTTAATTTGTTCAGTGCTTTTTGTTCGATTTGGCGGATACGTTCACGTGTAACGCCAATGTATTCGCCGACCTCTTCCAATGTGCTGGTTTTGTTTGTACTCATACCAAATCTTTGACGTAGAACCGTTTCTTCTTTTGGATCAAGTTCGGACAATATTTGAGTTACAATTTTACGCAAATTCTTTTGTGCCGCCGATACAAATGGGTTTTTAGCGGTTTCGTCTGCGATAATTTCGATACGAGAACTGTCGTCTTCGGTGCCAACAGGTGCCTCTAATGAAATTGGTTTCAGATTAACCTTCATTGCCTTATGGATTTTATCCACCGGCAAATATATAATCTTAGACAACTCTTCGGCGGTTGGTTGACGGCCGTATTTATGCATAAACTGACGTGATGCACGTTGGATTTTATGAATGTTATCAATCATATGCACAGGGATACGAATTGTACGTGCTTGGTCGGCAATACTACGTGAAATACCCTGCTGAATCCAGTTGGTTGCGTATGTCGAGAATTTATTACCCAAACGATAATCAAATTTATCAACCGCTTTCATCAAACCAATATTACCATCTTGAACCAAATCCGAAAAATCTAGCCCCAAACCACGATTGCTTGATTTTTTTGCGAATTTGATGACCAAACGAAGATTAGCCTCTATCATTTCACGTTTTGCACGGGCGGCTTCGGTTTGACCACGACGTACCAATTCAACGACTTTCTTGTATTCAGCGGTTGGTTGACCGGTTTCGTTTGCAATGGCGGTTATATCGTCTTGGATTTTCAATATATCGTCGCCGTGTTTCTTGGCAAAATTGGCCCAATTGGCATTTTTATGCTTGGTCAATTTCTTGACCCAATTGCGGTTTAGTTCATTGCCGGTATATTCTTCTAGGAATTCTTCACGTTTAATTTTGTTGGCCAATGCCAATCGCAATAATTTGCCTTCTAACCCCATTAACAATTGGTCACGTTTGGTCAATTGTTCCAAGATTTCTGCAACACGATCATCATTTAGGCGAATCTTGCTAACATGCTCAAACAATTCCAAACGCATTTTGGTATATTTCTTTTCCAAAGCCATATCTGGCGTGTCAGATGACAACAAGTTTTCCAGACGCTTTGTTTGCAATTTTTGCATACTGTTGAAAATACGTTTGATTTTGGCGAACAAATCCAACACCATTGGCATCAGAGATTCTTCCATAACCGGAATTGGAACACCCGATGTACCACGTGGGGTATCTTCTTTTTTGATACCATCTTCATCTTCGTCGTCTTCATCTTCTTCATCTGATTCAACAGATGCATCAGCCAAGTCATCCAAATCATCATCATCCAATTCATCGACGTGTTCAACGCCTTTGGATTTCAAAGCTTCGGATAATGCGGCCAATGATTTTTGTTCGGAATCACTTGAATACATGACTTCTAGATTCACGATATAGCGCAGACGGATGTCTTCATTTAATAACTGTTGATACCAATCCAACATTGCTTGGATTGTCATAGGGCTTTCGCATAGGCCATAAACCATCAAGCGGGATGCTGCCTCAATTCTTTGGGCGATTGCAACTTCACCGGCGGCCGTTAACAATTGTACCGTACCAATTTGTTTTAAATATGATTGAACAGAATCTTGGACACCAAGTACCAAACTACCGGTTTGGCTGCGCTCCAATTGCTTTGCATAATGTTCATAATCTTCATCGTTAACGTCGACTTGTTCGGCGTCGGCATTTAATACATTGCGTGTTTTATCACGTGGCTCGTCATCGTCCACGTCATAATATCGCCCCAGATCTTGAGGATAATTATCGGTTTCCAAGATTTCCAAGCCCAAATCTTGTTGGAAGAAATCCAGAACTTCATCGTGTTCTTCGGATGGGACTTCGTCTGCATCGGTTGCAGCCGTAAAGTCCATACGTGACATATAACCAACCTCGATTGCAGACAACGCCAGTTTTTGTAGATTTTCAGGCAGAGAATCTATTAACAGTTTGGTTGCTTCGTCCAATTTTTTTGCCATTAATCAAACCTTTACCGTGTTTAATGTTGTATCAAAATATGTTTGTGCGAATGTATTATTTTTTCTTTTTCTTTGGCGCAGATGCCTGCTTTTGTGCTTTGGCAACCGCATCATGAATCGCAGATTCTGATACCAAACCCAACACGATTGGGCTTTGAATTTGGATAATAGAATAAGAATTGTGCGTTTTGTTACGAACAGATGCAACCGTTGGGTTGGTACTACGCATCAAACGGGCAACTTGGCCATCGGACAATTCTGGATAATTTTTCAAAATCCACAAAATGCCACCCAAACGATTTTGACGGTGCAACTTTGGTGTATAGCCAACACCACGTTTGTTTTGTTTCTTTTGTGCTTCGACGATTTCAGAACGCAATGTCAAACGTGCGTTTTCGTCCGCTTCGCATTTTTCAATATCTTCACGTGTCAATTGACCGCTTAATACAGGGTTCAATGGTTGAATTTTGTATGTTTCTGCATCGGCAATATTTTTAACCTCTAATTCATGCAGACCGCAGAATTCCGCAATTTGTTCAAATGTCAAAGCCGTGTTTTCAATTAACCACAGGGCTGTCGATTTAGGCATATATGGATAGTTCATGGAAATTTCCTCTATTGTTAACGGGGGCAATATGCCACAAAAAACGGGAAAATTCAAGTAATTTTTTTATTTTTTTACGCCCAGTTTTGCTGGGCGTAAGGTTTAAGATTTTTTTACGATTTTATATCCGTCTTTGCCGTCCAAGACCGTCCAACCGGCGGCATCTATTTGGGTGCGTAATGCATCCGCCGTTGCCCAATCTTTGGCGGCTTTGGCATCGGCACGACGTTTGGCCAATTCGACGATTTCATCTGGTGCAGATTCTTTTTCTAAATCGACCAGTTTCTGTGCACGGTCAATAAATTGCAAACCCAACAGTCGGTCAACAAATTCAAACAATGCAATTTTAGTTGCCGGATTGACAGAGGTATCTTTTAATAATTCTTGAATTATAACCAATGATTCTGCGGTTTTAAAGTTGTCGGATGCGGGTGTCAATATTTTGTCATGCCATGCATCATATACCGCCGAATCCAGGTCGCCCATATTGTCGGAATTGATTAAATCGGCGATTTTACGAACTATGTTTTTATATCCATTTGCCGCTGCATCCAGTGATTCAAATGCAAATTCTAATGGTTGGCGATAATGGCTTTGCAGTAATAAAAATCTGTATGCCATTGGGTCATAACCACGTTCAACCAGTGAACGGACGGTATATGCAGTGCCAGCAGATTTGGACATTTTACCATCTTTTAACAACAACCATTCAAAATGAACCCAGTATGTAACCCATGGTGCACCAACAATAGGTTCGCTTTGTGCAATTTCATTGGAATGGTGCACTTTGGCATGTTCTTGGCCACCAACGTGCAGGTCAAAATGTTGACCCAGGTATTTCATGCTCATGGCGCTGCACTCAATATGCCAGCCAGGGAATCCAACGCCCCATGGGCTGTCCCATTCCATTTGACGCTTTGTATCGGTTGGCGAATATTTCCACAGTGCAAAGTCGGTAGAATTGCGTTTGCCTGTGTCGTCAATACGGGCGCCACCACGCAATTCAGACAAATTTTGCCCCCCCAATGCACCATATGCTGCAAATTTTGATGTGTCATAGTAAATGCCATCACCTGGGATTTCATAGGTATAGCCCATTTCCTCTAATTTTTGGACCTGGGCAATTTGTTCGGCAATGTGATCGGTTGCACGTGGCGTATGTGTTGGACGGATTATATTCAACAAATCGGAATCGTGCAGAAAATTATTGATATATTTTTGGGCAACGTCCCAAACGGACATATTTTCACGTGCGGCGCCCTTCTCCATTTTGTCGTCGCCAGAGTCCGCATCACTGGTTAAATGTCCAACGTCTGTAAAATTCATAACGTGTGTTACATCGTATCCATTTTCAATGAATACACGTTTTATAATATCGCTGTTGACAATGGTGCGCATGTTTCCAATGTGTGCATCCCAATAAACCGTTGGACCACATGTGTAAAACCCCATTTTTCCATCAACCAATGGTTTGAATTCTTCTAATTTTCGGGTCATTGTATTATATAATTTTATTGTCATAATGCGTTTCCTTCTTCGGTTTTAATTTCTTGGATTTTAGTATTTGTATGATTGAAATGCAAACAAAATCAGTTTGCAAAAATGCATGATTAGCAACAACAACAAAGATTAAAAAATGTTGTATTCATACCATGAATTCTATACATTAATGCGTATTAATGCAAGTTAAAATAAATATAAAACGATTATGAATTTCGTACTTGCTTTTGTTATTCGATTTCTATATAATGTCCCCTGCACGGAGCGTTGGCAGAGTGGTAATGCAGCAGATTGCTAATCTGCTTTTTTCTTTTAAAAAAATCAGCATTTTCAATACATTATACAAACATTATTATAGTTTGGCACACTTTTGGTGCAATTTTTACAATACCCCACAACAATAAAAAACAAATAAAAATGCTCCACAAGCCAATTTTTGCCCTTCGATTTGCGTATTATATATGTTGGGGGTTGCACATTTTTTGCACCAACAACGTAAGTCAGGGATATAAAAACGCTGTTTTTCAAGCGTTTAAGCCAGATATGACACAGATTATGTATCTGTCCCCCATATCTTTATCCCTTAATTAACTTTAAACAAAAGGTGTAAACTATGGCATCTATACAAAAAAGAACAGGCAGGAACGGCGTAATTACTTATCGTGCACAAGTTCGTGTAAAAGGTTTTCCCACTCAATCAAAAACATTTCTGCATAAAACAAAAGCTGAAGAATGGGCAAAGCGAACAGAAATTGCTATCAAGGACGGCAAATATTTGCCATCTGTTGAATCTAACAGGCGAACAGTATCAGAACTAATAGACAAATATTTAAAAGAAGAACATCCAAAAAAGCAGAATAAAAACACAGATATTTATGCACATTTGGACATATGGAAAAATCTTATTGGGCAATATGCTTTAATTGCCATAAAACCAGATATTTTGACATCCGCATTACATAAAATCGCAGAAATGCCAACCCCACGGGGCAAAACAAAGTCTGCAGCAACTATGAACCGATATATTGCGTCATTATCGGTGGTGTTTTCATATGGCTATAAGAATCTAGATTGGCTTTCGCACAATCCTATGGCAAAAATAAGTAAATATAGCGAACCACGTGGTCGTGTTCGTTATTTGACAGATACAGAACGTGAAAATCTGTTGTCCGCCTGCAAGGAATCTAGCAATCCTATTTTATATCCAGTGGTTCTGCTTGCTATCACAACAGGTGCACGTAAGAATGAAATATTGTCCCTTAAATGGGCTGATTTAGATTTACATTTAGAATCCGGCAAAGGTCGTGCAATCCTGCAAGAGACAAAAAATGGTGAACAACGTACGTTGCCAATTATAGAGCCTGCGTTGTCAGTCTTACGTGAACTAGAATCTGCACGTGGTGCTTCAGAATATCTATTCCCACCCAATCGCTTTAGCAGTTTGACAGGCCATGCAAATATAAATCACGCATGGTATACAGCCGTAGAAAAAGCCCAGATAAAAAATTTTCGCTTTCATGATTTAAGACATACGACAGCATCTTATCTTGCAATGAACAGTATAACAACGGCGCTAATCGCTGATTTGCTTGGGCATAAATCATTGCAAATGACAAAACGATATTCGCATTTATCAGACCAACATAAACAATCTGTAGTTGAACGTGTAATGACTAACAAAATATTCGGAGAAGCAAAATGACCAACCAATCATCTGTTGAACAAATTTTAGAAAAAGTAAAAAATACGACATCGGCAGAAACTAACACAAATATATATGAAGGTGGTATGGTGCAAATGTTTTCGTCTGCACATCTACTTATGCCAAATGCCCCACATAACATAATGGCATACAGTGAAGCTTTGTTCCAATTGCGAGATATAAAACGTACCAACAAGCACAAGGGTGATAAAAAGAAAGAAAAATACGCACCAATAAAAGAATGGGTTAACAAACAGGCTGCTGAATTAGTGAAGCTAAGACCTTCGTTGTCCAAAGAACAAGTAGCACAAAAAGTATGGGAAAAATTGGCAAAAGACGAAAATAAACAAATCTTAAATGGAGTGGCTTTACCAAGTCGAGAAACAATAAAAAGATATTGGTTGCCCAAAGGTAAACCACAAACATGGGATTTGGGTGCGTTACTTAAGTAAGACACTGTTTTAGTTAAGTAACAACAAAAAACGCTGTTTTTTAGATTCATACTGGTCATGACAACAGGTGACATGGGGTCGCTTGAAGAAAATAAAAATAGGAGTAAGTTATGACAAATGACCGAAATTTAAAAACAGTAAATCAATTCTGTAAAGAATACCCAGCATTCACAATCGGCAGTTTGCGAAACATTTTATTTTATGAAGAACTGAACGGATTAAAAGATTGCGGGGCGGTTAAACACCTTGGTCGTAAAATCTTAATCGATTGCGACAGATTCTTTGCATGGCTGGACACCAATCCATCAATCACAGGCAGATAAAGGGGGACTGTAATGAGCACTCAGAATTATGAGAATATCGTTTCAAACAAAAAAGCCGTATCTAATGACACAGCTTTCTTAAATTCACAAGTCAACTATACGCCCAATGAACAGAAAACGCAAGATAAAAGCGAAGAAACCATGTTCCCAACAGTTGAGTCGTGGCCAGAACCCGTAAACGGTTCAGAACTTGCCGATTATATAAACAACCAACTAAACACCTATCTTTACTTGCCAAAGGGTGCCAGTGAAGTAATGACTATGTGGATTCTTCACACGTACAATGTCAATTTGTTCGACTTTTCCCCAAGACTTTGTATCGTTTCGCCAGAAAAACGCTGTGGAAAAACAACTGTTTTGCGAATGATAGAGCATTTGTCTTATAGACCAATAAATGTTTCAAACGTTACTACTGCTGTATTGTTTCGTGCTATCGATGCTTGGAAACCAACAATGTTAATTGACGAAGCAGATACTTTTATACAAAACAATGAAGAGTTGCGTGGCATTATCAATGCGGGCTTTCAGAAAGAAGGTAAAATTTCTCGTATAGAAACAGTCGGAAAGACACATAAAGTAAAATTCTTTGCGTGTTATTCTCCAGTTGGTATCGCTGCAATCGGTTCTTTACCAGCGACAATCTTAGACCGTGGCATAGTTATTACAATGAAACGCAAGAAACGCTCTGATAAAATCAATCGATTACGCACACGAGACTTTAAACCAACAGCACAAGAAATATGCAGAAAATGCCTGCGGTTCATGTTGGACAACGAGCAAGCCATTGCACGAACACACGCAGATATACCAGATTGTTTTAATGACCGTGCGGCTGATGCATGGGAAGCGTTGTTTACAATAGCAAAAGCTATTTCGCCAGAATGGGAAAAACGATTTACGCACTCTGCCTTGGTATTATCAAAGTCAACAATATATGACGATAGTGTATCTGTTGGGGACAAGTTACTATTTGATATTCGCAATATTTTTATTGAAGAAAAAATCGATAATATCCCGTCAGAACAATTGGTCAAAAGACTTATATCTCTTGAAGAATCACCATGGGCAGAGTATAAAAACAAAGGTTTAACCACCCACGCACTGGCTTCTATATTGAAACGATATGACATTCACACACAAACACCACGTGGTTATGACGTACGAGTCCATAGGTATTTTGCAAAAGATTTTGAAGATGCCTTCGAACGATACTTAACACCATTACCATCACGCAATTTAAACTGTGCCACCGTACCACCAAACACAGATATTTCTGATTTACCGGATTAACAAATAATACATTGTGCCGATAAAAAGCCCGACAAACCAACAATCGGCACAATGGCACGCTTATAACAACAGGATACCAACATGGCAAATGAACAAAACTTAAAAGTATTAAGCCCGACCGAAGCCCGAGAACTTGGACGAATTGGGGGTGTTATGTCTGGTCAAGCACGTCGTGAACGCAAAAAACTGCGTGATATCGCAATGACAATGGCCAGTGCACCATTAACCTTTTCTTATAACGACCGTCGCAAAGAAGATTTTTGCAAACGTTATAATGTTGATAATCCGACCATACTGGACGGTATAATGTCTGAATTGATAATCGGTGCCCAAGCAGGTAATTTGAAAGCAATGCGTCTATTTTTTGATTTGGTCAAAGAGCAATCTGCACCATTTGTTATTACTGACCCAAACAGCACGCTTACCCAACAAGAAATCAAAGTGTCTTACAAGGCAAAACAACAAAAAGTCGATTAAGAAAAACGGGCTGAAACAGCCCGTTCTATAATTATTCGCACCACTTGTTTATATAGGTTAATTTCGTCCCACATTTTTGTTCGGAATTGGCACAAAATTCTTTAAAGAATGTCTGCGCTTTTTCATCACGTTTTTTAGATGGTTTCATTTTTAGAATTTTACGTGCATTACTTAAAAGATAATCTGTATAACAGTTACAAACGTCTTTAACATTTAAATCACTGGATTTTAATTCTTCTGTACTTTTAGACACACATTCTGCAAGAACATCTTCATAATGTACCTTATACCCAAGGTCATGTGTTATATCATACACGTATTCAAGGTTTATAACAGGAACTCTACGTAATTTCCCATCAACACTGATATATTCCCACCCCTTATCATAAGTCTTTTTTTCAAATATGAAGCATTTGCCTGCGGGCGGTGTGATTTTTTGGTCTTCTTCCAAAGAGTCAAACAGCCCATATGGGATAAGTACCGGCATGCCCAAGCAATTCTCGTTATCAGGTGCTTTTATAGAACACGCAAAAGCTAGCCCTGATACCCTATCATCCTTTTTTATAACCTGAAACACCTGTATTTCATTTATTTCGGTTATACATTTTGGGTTCTTTTCTTCGTTTTTATCGCCACACGCACCTAATAACAATAACGGCAAAATAAGATATGTGATTTTCATGTTATTTTCCTTGGGTTATTTTGATAGTAAAAAACTCTGTTTCGAATGTATGTGTAGCGCCTACAATTACGCTATCAGAAAACCAATCCATGTTATATTTATGAGAATATTTTATTTCACTTTCTGGATTTACCCACAATATACACCCATCAAATATTGTATTCCTTATTTCAGATTCAGATAGTTTTGCAAAAACAACTTTTCTAAACTCTTCTGACAATATGTATTTACGTTGTCTACCCCTAAATTCTGCCAATTCTTTACGCCGAACGACATCAGATTTGAACAAGTACTTTTTACTCCAATAATTAGATGCAGATTTAATATTATTATCCAGTTCCGCAAGATTATCACCAATCCGTTTCAGAATCATTTCTTGTATAAATTTTACAAATATCGTGATATTTAGTACATTTTTATTTGCATTTTCAAATCCTGGGTAGTCTGTAACATCACACCAGTCTGCTCCACGCAAAACAATAGCTATACTATCTGCAAGCAAAAACATTTCTGCTATCTCGTCCTTTTTGTCTGTTGTAGGGAAAGAAAAAACGACTTCCTGACCATGATTATCTAACATAAAACTATTTTTAACATGTTCTATCAGCACTTCTGGTGCTTTCATCGAACTCTTTTGAATACGTAATGGTTTAGGGGCAGAATACAACCAACCGTTATCCATGCGCTCCAAATGAATATAACTATAAGATGCACCGCCTGCGCGTTTCTTGTCCAGTTTTTTATATAAATTTCCCCAATTTTCTAATTTGGAGCGTATAATAATTTTTAGGTTCGTGGCTTTATAAGCATCAAATTGTTCATAGTTCATTTTTTTACCCCCTTTGTCTTGTTGGTAACCTTCAACAATAAATTTAATTGGCAATACAATTAAAAATGGGAAATAGAACCAAAATATCATCCATAGATAATTCCATACGTATAAAAAAGAATAAATTGATGTTTTTTTGTTGTTTTGATATTTGTCCTCAAGTTTTTTACAACCATTTTCGCCATCATGTCCTAAATAACGCTGTTCGGCTCGTGCGATATCTCCACTTCTACAATCTTTAAATGCTAATAATTGAAATATGCTTTCTAAGTCTTCGTCTGAAAATCTTGTGCTGCTATCAACGGCTGACAGCAATGTATAATATTCCCAAGGTTTTAATGATGTATGCACTCTATAATAATAAACTCTGTCTAAAGCTTCAGAGCTTACCATAGTAAAAGACACTAGTCCAAACAAACAACTTACCACAAACATTAAACGTAAATTCCCAATACGTTTAAATGCGTTAAAATACAATTTTGATATAAATTTCATTTTTTATCCCTTTTAAACAGGTTTTGCAACACCAAATCTTTTTCGTGTTCGATTTCTTCTTCGTCTTTTAAGTATTTTTGCCATTGTAAAACTTCTGATATTGCTGCCAGATTTTCTTGTGTTGGATTGTAAGAACGTAAAACCGCAATGTTTTTTACATAAAAATCTCGTATTTTATCGGGGGTAGTAAAACGTTTGCTGGTAAGTTTGATTTTATTTTCTTCTGATAAAAATATAATAGTCGGCCAAAAAGACCAGCCCGACAAAACTGCATTTGTTTCGGCATAAACTGTTGATAATTTATCGTCAGCAACAATGGAATAAGTTGCCCCCAATAAACCATCGCTTACCAGATATACTAAATATGGCTTACAACCAGAAAGAAGATAACTTTTAAATTCTTTTTCTATTGTTGTATATTTTTTCTGCCCAATTTTCATATATACAAAATCAATACTGAATGCTATACACAAAGCAATTAATACGCCTTGCCATCCAGACAGTACAAATGACAAAAGTATCAAAAGAAATATATTGACGAAATTGGCTCTGTTGCCATATCCGTTTTCCCACTCCTGTGGCACTCTGTTTCTGCTAAGCACTACACACTCCTTATCATTTATGTTCACGTTCTTTTACATCTTTATGAACTTCTGCAGAAATTTTCTTTTTTTGTAAGCCATTCATAGCTTTTAATAAATCGTCTTTGGAATACGGCATATTGTTATACTCGCTTCTGGGTATAAAATATAGCCAATCAATAATGTGATATACCAAGTCGATTGTTTCTAGTGTTAATTTGCTTTTTAATGGCTCTTGCATATTCAACCCCTTTTAATAGATAAAATTAAACCGCCCAAGAAAGAGCGGTCGGGGAGTTCAAAAATCATATAGCTTAATGATTCTGTGGCCTTTCAGTTGCCTGTATTTTATAACCAACAGCTCCCCGACATAACGTCAGGGATGATAACGGTGCAAAAACACCGAAACATCAATTTAACGATGCTTTCGCACCGAAGCTATAGGGCTTTTGACAACCCCGAACCCAATCTCTTGGATTCAATGTTAATAGTATATGAATTATTGTCTAAAATCAAGGAAACGTTATATGACAATAAAAAAGCCCCGTTAAAGGGCTAAAATAGTGGCGGAGCGTACAGGACTCGAACCTGTGCATGGTTTTAAGGCCATGACGGATTAGCAATCCGCTGCATTACCACTCTGCCAACGCTCCATGCGTGGGTTATTATATCTATCCAAAACATTAAAATCAAGGGCAAAATTGATTGATTTTTTAAATGTTGCGTATATATAATAAAATAAAGCAAAAATAAGGAAAATAGATGGCAGAAATACTTTTAAATGAAAACGTAGAATTGACAACAGACGGCTTTATAACTATTGAAAAGACCGAGCCCATTACGTACTGTTTCTTCAACCACCGTGACCCATTAAATAAATTGTCTGATATTTTAAATGAACGCAATTTAGAAAATATTCAAAAAATGCCGGACAATTCCATCAGAGTGTTAGTCGCAAAAATATATAACTCAGACGAAATAGTTGAAATATTCCCAATAATATTAAATTATCAGTCTCCAAATTTCTTAAAACCAAAATATGAAAATATAAATACAATCGTATTTGATGGTTATAATATAGAAATTGATAAAACCATGGAAGATAGGGAAATATTGTCAGGATTACCCAGCTGTATAGAATCCATATTTCAGAAAACTTTATTAAGCGGATTGGGGTTCAGACAAGCCTATAGCTTTATACCACGGATTATAGAAAGTCAAAGTACCACGGTTGACACTATAGTTATATCTAAGAACGACAAAACAGAATTAAACCAAGCAGATAAGCGTGTTGTGTTGAATCAGCGTGACTTATCAAATATTCGCAAAGGACTGAACCATATCAATTATGAAACCGGCAGAACTAAAGCAGAAGAGTCCAATGTCTTAGTTTATAACTCCATATTTCACAAGACACAACCTGAACGATTTCCAGAAGCACACAAAAAACGCAAAGTGTCTGTTGTTTACAGGGAACTTCGCAATACTGATATCGAAACCGTGCGATTAAGTGCCGAAGATAAGAACAATTTAACAAAATCGAAAAACAATATCGATTTAAGCTACTTTTCTGTACTTCATGCAGACCTAAAAAAGCTTATTGATAACAATTCAAATGAAGATAAGTTTCAAAAGTTTTTTCACGCCAATCCATTATTGTTAACGTTGTTGACAGGAATGCCGTACACTCTGATGGGAGAAAAAATGTATGTAGGAGGCAAAGGAATAGATAATAAAGGAGGAGAAGAACCAGACTTCCTTTTAAAGCATCTTATTATGGGCAACACTGCTATTGTGGAAATAAAAACACCCAATTCCACACTGATTAATGCAAGGATGTACAGAAACAATGTAGTCGCAGCACATTACGACTTAACCGGCGCAATAACTCAAGTATTGTCGCAAAAACACACATTCATGCAATATGAGAATGGGTTACACAAACCGGGCATGCCTGATTTCTGCGCATATAACCCACAGTGTATTGTAATAATAGGAAAATTAGCTAGTTTAGACACATCAGAAAAACAACGTTCGTTCGAGCTTTTTAGAACATCGCAAAAAGATGTAAAAATCATAACTTATGACGAGTGCTTGTATTTGTTGGAAGAATTCGTAAAAGCTTTGTCAGAAAAGAAGTAATTCAAATTTTCAAAAAAGTTTAAATTCCCATATCTCACTTCAAACAAGGGGGGTGCCCCCCTGTGGTGCACTGGTGGTGCAATAAGATACAAAAAACACAACAAATTGCCACACAGCACAAAAATAACCCATTTTATAAAATCCGCAGAAATCTGTTGCTTTTTGTTGTAATCTGTTGTAAAATATTGTCAACAAATCAAGGAGCAAACGATTGCTAATCTGTGACCGAAATTTTTGGTCCATAGGTTCGAGTCCTATACGCTCCGCCAGAAAATTTAACCCACCATTTCGGTGGGTTTTTTGTTGCAGTTTTTATATCATTTAATGTTCTTCGCCGACGTGTTCAGGTTGATAGATTTCAACATCACGTGTCATAGCCAAGAATTTCTCTGCACGACGTGCAGGCAGTTCAGATGCCGGAATCTTTTGCAATTCCACAATCTGTTTGACAACAGAATTCGCCAATAACTCCATCGTTGTTTGCCAATCGGTATGGGCGCCACCTGCAGGTTCAGGTATCACGTCATCAATCACGTTCAAATCAGCCATATCACGAGCCGTCAATTTCATGGCCGCAGATGCGGTTGCACGATATTGATTGTCACGCCACAAGATACTTGCACAAGATTCTGGCGCAATAACAGAATATATCGCATTTTCCATCATTAATACACGATCGCCGGTACCAATTGCAATTGCGCCACCAGATCCGCCTTGACCAACATTAACCGCAACGTATGGTGTTTTAATAGACAGACCAACCGAAATAGATGATGCGACCGCTTGGGATTGACCACGTTCTTCGCCTTCACGGCCGGCAAAAGCACCCGCAGTATCAAATAACGATATTAATGGTAATTCAAATTTTTCCGCCAAACGCATCATACGTTGGGCTTTGCGATATCCGTCGGGATTCGGCATACCAAATCTATGTTTTTGGCGTGTTTCGATGGTACGTCCCTGCTCTTGCCCGATGATGACAGATGGAATGCCACGCCAAAATCCGATACCAGACCCCATTGCAGAATCTTCAGCATATAAACGATCACCCGCCAAGTATGTCCAACAATCTACTATACCATTAATATAATCCAAGAAGTGTGGACGATTTTCATTGCGTGCCAATAAAACTTTGTCATATGCTTCGTTTTCACCCATTCCACGTATTTTTTTAGACACATCGTGTTGTGGGGTTGAAACGCTAATTTGTTTTGGCATGCGTTCTTGCTTAGTCAAAACCGCCAAAACGTTCGCAATCGTGTCGTGCAATTCGCCACGTGCCACAACCATATCGACCATACCGTGTTCGTATAAATAATCAGCCGTTTGGAAATTCG
The DNA here is from genome assembly GCA_045654485.1 of Candidatus Enterousia sp. Lineage (GTDB taxonomy): Bacteria > Pseudomonadota > Alphaproteobacteria > Rs-D84 > Rs-D84 > Enterousia. The sequence continues at coordinate 15,995 of JAZONN010000003.1, forward strand.
ATGGCAACTTTTCACGAATATTTTGTTCAATAACACGACGACCAGCGAATCCAATGCGTGCGCCCTTTTCAGCAATGTGAATATCGCCCAACATAGCAAAGGATGCAGTTACCCCGCCAAATGTAGGATCGGTCAACAATACAACATATGGGATTCCATTTGCGTGCAACTTGTTTACCGCAACTGTTGTGCGGGCCATTTGCATCAAAGACAGAATGTTTTCTTGCATACGGGCGCCACCACTTGACGTAACCATAATAAATGCACGACGTGTCGCGACCGCGTGTTCCATCGCAGCAACAATCGCATCACCCGCAGCACGCCCCATAGAACCCATCATAAACAATCCATTTAATACACAGATCGTTGAAGGCACGCCACCAATATTACCATCGGCACTTGTTATTGCATCGTAACATCCGGTGTCGGATCGGGCCTCGGCCAGACGTTCAAGATATGAAATACGATCCGTAAAGTTCAATGGGTCATCAGAAATAGATGGCGGGGTTAATTTCTCCCACGAATTATCATCAAACAACAAATCAAATCGCTGCTTTGGGGTCATGATGAATGCACGACCACAACTTGGGCAAATGTATTTATTTTCTTTGTAATCTTTGTAATAAACCAAACGGCCACACGATTCGCATTTAATCCACAGTAAACGACGCACACGTTCATAGCGTTCACGATTGCGATTTTTAATGCCGGATTTTTTACCAAACAACATATTTATTATCCATTCATTTTTTTGGTTAATTCACGACTTGGTTTGAACAAGATTGTTGTACTTGCCGGCAGTGGCATTGGTTGACCGGTACATGGATTGTATCCAACCTTGGTTGCACGGGCACGGGGCTGAAACGTGCCAAAACCACGAATTTCAATACGGTCGCCATTCGCCACAGATTCCATCATATGGTCGGCCACAGTATCCAAGATTGCCGCAGCATCATTTGTGCGCATATGTTTAAAGTTTACTTGAATTGAACGTACAATATCTGATCTTTTCATGTCGTTTTATCCTTTTATCTTGCATTGTATTATTAATATCTTAACACATTTTGGCAAGAATAAAGTTTTTTCTAATAAGAAAACGTTCTTGTGACAAAAAAATCCCACCAGTGATATTTTGGAAAATATAAGGAGATACCAATGGAAAACAACAACCAATGTATGCCATTGATTGGTGATTTTGCACCAGAATTTGTCGCAAGTTCAACCAATGGAAAAATCAATTTTCCGACCGACTATACCGGCAAATGGATTGTTTTCTTTTCACACCCATCGGATTTTACACCGGTATGCACCACAGAATTCGTTGCGTTTCAAAATAATTTGGCGGGATTTGACAAAATGAATACGGTGTTAGTGGGTCTGTCTGTTGGGGCTTTGTCGTCACATTTGGCGTGGATAGATGCAATCGCACATATGCCGCATGGGGTAAATATAGAATTTCCAATAATTGATGATATAGGAGGAGAAATTGCCCGTAAATATGGGATGATTCATGACACCACATCCGACACACACGCCGTTCGTGCGGTATTTATAATTGATACCGTTGGGGTTATTCGTGCAATTTTATATTATCCGTCGGTTCTAGGGCGCAATATGCAAGAAATTATGCGTATGTTAATGGGGCTGCAAACCGCAGATGCCTTTAAGGTCGCATTGCCAGCGAATTGGATTCCGGGCGACAATGTATTGATTGGCGCACCACAAACCGTATCCGAGATGCGCAATCATAAAGGCGACCAACCTTGGTTTTTAATAAACAAACCTTTGAGCCAGCGAGAAATATATGAAAAAATTTGCAAAGAAAACCACAAAACCGAACAGTAAAAGTGATAATGAAACCGTTTATTTCTGGATTAAAATACCAAAGGAAAGTCACGGATGTCGATTGGTGCAGCATCTCTTTCGGGATCCCATTGATAATCGGGCATAATGACCGTTTTGTCTTTGGTAAATTTTACACCTTCGGCCTTTAACAATTTATATTGTTCATCGGCAAAACCGCTGCATAACGCCCCATCTTTGAACACAACACGATGCCACGGCAAATGCCAAGACGCCTTGTTATTGGATGCATAGCCAACAAAACGTGCCATACGGGGGCGGCCAATCATTTTGGCAATCTGACCAAATGTCGCAACACGCCCCGATGGAATACGTGCAACTATATCATAAACTTGTTCATTAAATGTCATTGAATTCCCCGTGGTTGAATAAAAATTATATATTGGATTATTATGTCTTGCAAAAGATTTTTCAATATGTATAATTGCCCAGTACGGAGACGTGGCAGAGCGGTTGAATGCGCGCGACTCGAAATCGTGTATACGGCAGCCCCGTATCAAGGGTTCAAATCCCTTCGTCTCCGCCAGAATTAAAGACCCGCAAATGCGGGTGTTTTTATTAAACTTTGTTTAATGCACGCAACAACTTCATTATTGTTTCACGTTGGGAATCCGATGGTAATTTCCAATACAGGTTTATTAATTGCAATGATTCATTTTTTGCCAATGGGTCATCAGATGCACAATCGCCCGCACGCATACGTGAAATATTCCCGTTGCGTGGTTCACGTTCCATATGCCCCGGCAAACCAGCAAAGAAAAATGACACCGGTGTTTCCATTGCGGTACTTAATTCAAACAATCTTGATGCAGATATGCGATTGCCCGCCGTTTCGTATTTTTGAATTTGTTGAAATGTTACACCGCAAATCTTGGCCAAATCTTTCTGAGACAACCCCAACATAACACGACGTAGCTGCATACGTTGGCCAATATGTTCGTCAATAGAATTAACTTCTGTATTTTTCACCGCCATATAATCCCCCGATAAGACAATAATCCTTATATATATTTTATACAATTTTTCTTTTGCTTTTGCAAATAAAAAACGGCTAAGATACGAACGGAAAATATAAACAAGGGGAAAATTATGACTAAACCTGTGGTACTGTGTATTATGGATGGTGTTGGAATTGGGGCCGACAATCAATATAATGCCGTCATACGTGCAAATACGCCATTCTTTGATTCTTTATTAGAAAAATATCCGCATAGTGTATTAGATGCATCGGGCGTTGCCGTTGGATTGCCAGCGGGCACAATGGGAAATTCCGAAGTTGGACATATTACTATCGGGGCGGGACGGGTTGTTAACCAATTCTTGCGCAGATTTCAAATCGAGGACTGGGATAAAAACACAGCGTTGAATACATTTATTGCCGACGTTCGTAATGATGGTGGTATTGTTCATTTGGCCGGTTTAATGTCGGACGGACGTGTTCACGCCGATATTAATGATATGTTGGTAATCGCAAGGTATGTTTTAAATGCAGGATTGCGTTTGTGTATTCATTTTATTGCGGATGGCCGTGATACATTGCCACAATCTGCACCAAAATATATCGAATTAATCAAAGATAAATTATCCGATGCTTTGGCGGACGGGCGTGCGTTTTGGGGAACTTTGTCTGGGCGTTATTATGCAATGGACAGAAATCAGAATATGGACCGCACGGCGTTGGCAATCGACGCAATCGCAAATGCCAAATCTGAATACACATATAACACAATTGATGAAGCGTTGGCGGCGGCATATGAACGTGGCGAAACAGATGAATTTATTAAACCCAGCGTAATTCGTGGCGACGTGGCAATTACACCACGTGACGGATTCTTGTTCGGGAATTATCGCAGTGACCGTGCCCGCCAAATTATGCGTGAAATTGTTAAAACAGATGCGCATATTTTATGTTTTTCACAATATGGCGAAGGTTTAAACGAAGTTTGCCCCGCCCTGCTGCCGGATGTGGCAATCGAAAACACTTTGGGTGATATTTTGGCCGAACATGGTTTGCGCCAACTGCGCATTGCAGAAACAGAAAAATATAACCATGTGACATACTTTATGGATGCCGAAAGAAATGCAGATTTTGTTGCGGAAGAAAAAATTCTGATTCCATCGCCAAACGTTGCAACATTTGATATGAAGCCAGAAATGTCTGCGATTGAAATTACAGATATGCTGATGCCACGATTGGCGGATTTTGATGTAATTATTTTGAACTATGCCAATGGCGATATGGTTGGTCATACGGGTAATCTGGATGCTGCAATTCACGCAATGGAGGTATTAGACGCACAGTTGGCACGTGTTGTTCCGGCGGTATTGGAATTAGGCGGAACTATGTTGATAACCGCCGATCACGGTAATGCCGAACAAATGTGGGATTTTACAAATAATGTACCGTGGACGGCACATACCACCAACCCGGTAAACTTGATTGTTGTGGCGGATAATGCGCCCGCCGTACATAATGGTGGATTGGCAGATATTGCACCAACGATATTAAAGTTGTTGGGTATTAAACAGCCAAAGGAAATGACAGGTAAATCATTGATATAAAACATCCGCCAATTGGCGGATTATTTTTTTCGGCGCAATGCAAAGAATTCCTTTAACATCTGGGCAGATTCGTCGGCATATTCTGAAACACGATGTACCGTTGGTCGAAACAGATGCCTGTCGGTTTCGTATATGCGTGCATTGGATGTGATTCCCCCGCCCTTTTCATCGGCGGCTGCGAAATAAATGTTTTTTATTCGGGCAAAAGATATCGCCGTCGCACACATTGCGCACGGTTCCAATGTCACATAGATATCACAGTCATCTAAAAATTTAGCCCCCAATTTCCGGCATGCACGATTTATCGCAACCACTTCGGCGTGCAGTGTCGGATTTTTACATTTTTGAACACGATTTTCACCACGTGCAATAATTTTTCCATCACGAACAATTACCGCACCGATTGGCACGTCATCGTGTTCCCATGCACGTTTTGCACAAAGAATGGCTTGCTTCATAAATTTCATAATGTATACTTTAACGTATGGATTCAAAATTGCAAATTATTTCGGGCGCATTTCGTGGACGTAAATTACGTTTACCACCGGATGCACGCCCCACACAGAATCGAGCAAGAATCGCCCTGTTTAATATGTTGGAATCCGGCATTATTGATACGGGCGGCCAAATGAATATCTGGGACGCCTTTGCGGGCAGTGGCGCATTTGGTATAGAATGCCTGTCCCGATATGCGGGCGGACGTGTTACGTTTACCGACGTGTCACCCACATCCATAAAAACAGTACGCAGTAATTTGGCAACATTGGCCATTGATGCACGTGCAAGTGTTATTCAAGCCGATGCGATTGGTTCAATTGAAAAATATGGTACGAATTCTGATTTGATATTTATTGACCCACCATATACGGACGACACTTTGGGCCGTGCCTTTATGGACAGATTGGGACGTGTGGCAAAATCAGGTGCCGTTGTTATATGGGAACAAGAAGTTGGCCACGAAAACCAACCCGATGAAAATATATGGACCATTTTGCGTGATAAACAATATGGTCGTGCAAGATTTTTGATATTACAGAAAATTTAACTTGCGTTAACATTCATATTTTTGTACGATGTAAATTGATATTAGTATTCGCCGTGTTGGCGTTACTGATGTTGGGGTGTCGAAACCCTTGAAACTGCTGTCCATTGTGGTGGACATAAAAATCTCCAACCGACGGTTGGAGGGTGGTGAATATAAGGAATAAACCCACTATAGCAGTTTATAGTTTCGAACCTCCAACCGCTTTCTTTGTAATGGCGGTTTTGTTTTTTGGGGACAAAAATTTGAGAGTGGTTTTGCTAATATTTTTGTTATTGACTTTGCCAATATCGGCATTTGCCGAAGGTGTTGTGGTGGCCTCTAAGAAATATGTCGACGAACGCATAAACAGTCAAACAAACACCAAAGTTGATACATCCGCCACTGCTAAACAAGTTATGGCGGGCGAATATACGGTGACAGGGACACTAATTATTCCAACACCGCCGTTGCCCAGTGCAAATTAATAAGTTTCGATGATTAAAAAAATTGTACTTTTAATTACATGTTTTTTTGTTTTTGCTGCGCACTGTGGCCCTGTGGCGAATGTTGAATATATACACAGTGCAATAAAGCAAAAATGGGGCGTGGTCGTTCCATACAATCCAAATTTATCCAATACGCGCGTGGCAGCAAATATGAAATATTTACTGACCGCGGTTGATGTCGCAAATGAAATATTAAACGGCGAAAAGACAACAGATTACAGCAGTGGTGAATTTGCTACAATGGTTGCGGCCGATACAATCGCAACAGATACAGCAGTGGATACACTGATAAAACAATCAATTGCATATCATTTCACCGCCACCACAACCGATGACACCACGGAATTTAGTTTCGACATTAGTGCCGCTGGGGAATTCTATATCGATTGGGGAGACGGACAAAGACAAACCATTACTAAACCACTTGCAACTTTCGAAACATATTCACACAGTTATAACAAAGCGGGCAAATACGACATAAAATTGGGTGGCATAGCAACTGCATACCCTGAATATGAAGCATGTATCAGCTTTTTCGACAATCAAAATTTAGCAGCAATAGATGGCAGTTTGGGGGCGATATTTCCAACACTGCCGGACGGCACAAATCTAAGTTTTTCCAGATTATTTTTGTCGGTGGATTCATTATCATCAATACCGGAAGAATTATTTGCAGGATTGCATGGCGAATTTTCAACCAATATGTTTGAGCTGGCGTTTGCAGAGACGGCCATAACAAGTATCCCGCGGAATCTATTTGCGGATTTGACTGCAAATGGTTATGCGAGCAGTGTTTTTGATGGCACATTTGCCGGCAACCCTATAACTACTATCCCAGAGAATTTATTTTCAAATGTAGTATCTTTGGGCGGTCGTGGTTTTCGTCGCACATTTGATGGCACAAAAATCACATCAATACCAGAAGGGTTGTTCAAATCGTTTAATCGCGGTGGTTTGTTCACGTTTGAAAGTACTTTTTCAGGTACGCCGATAACCAGTATTCCCGAAAATTTGTTTGAGGGGATGTCCGTTGGCAGTATGGGGGTATTTATGGGCACGTTTGCATATACTGACATAACAGAAATACCTGAAAATTTGTTCTCGGATATTGATGGTGGGGATACGGCTTTATTTGCAGAAACATTTGCAGGCACGCCAATAACCAGTATTCCAGAAAATTTGTTTGCGTCGGTGTTGGGGGGGGATTCAGTATATATGGACGAAATGTTTTCCGGGACTTTTTCGGATTGTACCCAATTGAAAGAGATACCTAATAATCTGTTTGCAGGATTAAAGTGGGAAAGTGCTGAAACTGTGGGTTATCTTTTTACAGGTACATTTTCTGGGTGTACGTCGTTGACTAAAATCCCTGATAATTTATTTGGGGATGTTGTGTTAAATTTGGATTATGATGATTGGATGTATTCGGGCGCATTTGCTGAAACTTTTGCCGGATGTGAAGGCCTGACCGGACCGTCTGCACGTACAAACGGGCAATATTTTTATGAAAAGTGGCCCGACGCCCCCGAAGATATTTTTTATGGGATGTATTCTGATGCCACAGGTTTGGCAGATTATAAATATATACCAATCTCATGGGGTGGCTTAGGCCAACAAAGACCAGAATATAAACTACATTTAACCCATGATTATCAACTTGATATGCGCGACCATAATCGCTTGATAATGATTTCTGCAGCAGGCACATATAATATCGATTGGGGCGATGGAACCGATGAAGTTATTGAAAAACACACTGTTGGCGAACAATGGTTTGGGCATGATTACACCAGTGACGGCATATATACTGTACACATTGGCGGTCAAGCAACCGAATATTCCAACGACCCAGATTTATCAACTGTAAGATTGGGAACTTATGTAGATAATGACTGGGGTGCGGCTTCCCTTCTTGGATTAACAGACATTGAAGGATGTTTGGGATGCATATTTCCGACATTAGAAGATGGTTCACAACCCAGATTTATTGACACCTTTGCAGAAGCGTATGATTTGAACATTGATATTCCATCGGGGCTATTTAATGGGATTAATGGTGTCCCTGTATCCAATATGTTTAAGGGAACTTTTTCCTATGCATATATACAATCAATCCCATCAGATTTATTCGCAGGCATTCAAGGTCCACCGGCGGACAGCATGTTCGAAAGAACATTTTCCGGGACAGCAATAACATCTATACCCGAAGGGCTGTTTGCAGGCATTCAAGGTCCACCGGCGGATAACATGTTCGCATACACTTTTTCAGAACTGCAGATAGAATCAATCCCATCGGATTTATTCGCAGGCATTCAAGGCCCACCGGCCGAAAGCATGTTCAACGGAACATTTATGGCGGCATGGAACTTAACATCTATACCCGAAGGGCTGTTTGCAGGCATAAAAGGTGCACCGGCAGAAGACATGTTCTATGAAACATTTTCGTACACAGCGATAGAATCAATCCCATCGGATTTATTCGCAGGAATCAACACCAATGCACCCTTGGCATACGGAATGTTTCAGCGTACCTTTGGCTTTTGCCACAACCTGATCGGACCATCTGCACAGATTAATGGGCGGTATTTATACGATATTTGGTCACAAACACCCCAATATCCTTCTTGGTATTTCCTTGATATGTATACGGGTTGTGAAGGGCTTAGCGATTACAACTGTATCCCAAGTGAATGGGGTGGCGGTGGTAAAAACTGTCTGTCGACTGACCCCACCTAATACAATCACAACATTCTTGCAAACGGCTGGTGACGCACAATAAAAAACACTTGATTTTTCATAACTTTTCCGTCATAATATGCCCCGCATCGCACCCTTGGAGGCGGTGCAATATAACGAAATGCTATCAAAAGGATAAAAAATGGCAATTAATTTAAATGCAGAAATTCGCAATGTTGCTGGCAAGGGGGCCGCACGTAGCATCCGCAATAACAAAAATGTTCCTGCGGTGATTTATGGCGAAAAGAAAGCCCCAGTTGCAATCGAATTGAACGGTCGTGAATTCGAAATGTTGCTGAAAACACCCAGCTTGCGGACAAAATTATTTCAAATCAAAACAGCCGAAGGCACAGAAGACGCTATGTTGATGGATATCCAATATCATCCTGTTTCCGACATGGCAATCCATGCGGACTTCAAACGTATCGATGTAAAAAAACCTGTTAACGTGGTTGTTCCGGTTGAAGTTATCAACGCAGAAACATCCAAAGGTTTGAAATTGGGTGGTACTTTGAACTTTGCCGTTCGTAAAGTTGCTTTGCGTGGTTTGGTTGATGTTATTCCAGAAAAAATCACAATCGATTTGGCAACTTTGACAATCGGTGACGTGGTTCACGGTACAGATTTGGTATTGCCAGCCGGTGTTGAATTGGGCCTGCACCAAGCAGAATTGGCGTTCGCAATTATCGGCGGTAAAATGCCAATGGAAGAAGATGAAAAAGCCAAAGCAGCAGCAATGGCCGCATCAAAGAAATAAAAAATTATACATAATTTTTAACCCGCCACAATGGCGGGTTTTTGCTTGACAAATACTGTACTTTTGCTAAATTCGTCTGCGCAAAAAAAAATAAAAAGGTATGAAATATGATTGTTGCAAAAACAATAATGTTGATTATAAACGATTATCGCCCAATGGTTGGTATTCGTAATGCAAATTTGACTTGGGAAGATTTGGCGTTGGATTCATTGGATAAAGTAGAAATAATAATGGATATAGAAAAACAATGCCATGTTAAAATCCCAAACGATATTGCAATGTCTATTGAAACACCACGTGATATGATTGTGACAGTTCGTCGCATACGCAATAAATCGAATTTACACGACCCATTTCAAAGAATCAAACCAATGGGGGGCGGTATGTGCTGTATTCATCAGGCAGAACCAACATGTATCATTGACATGAAACCATGTACCAGAATTAATCAGAATAGCGTTAAAAATCAATTCCATGAAGTTTGCGCACAATGCAATTGTGCAAAATTCCAAAATTTTATAAAAATCAAATAAAAAGACGGGCATTTGCCCGTTTTTTTTAAACTTCGAAATTATAATTTTTTACCGAACGCACAATTGCGGCGACCAATTTATCTTGGTGCTTGGATGATTTTAACAATTTTTCTTCGGCGGGGTTGGATAGATGCCCCAATTCCAACAATGCGCCGGGGACCGTTGAACGCAGAACCGCAAAAGGCGCATGTCGAACGTCGGGTCCAGGTTGTTGTTCAATAGATGCCTTTTTAAATGATTTGGCGCAATCCGTTGCATATTCTTCGGACATTTCGGCAACGGCATGCTGTTGCAACGAAGATAATGCAATACGGATGTTTTCTTCGAATTCTGTAAAGCCCTCTACCCCGATTTTATCAGCGGCGTTTTCGGCCTCGGCCAGTTTTTTGGCTTCTTCGTCCGACGCTTTTTCAGACAGTGTATATATTGAAAATCCCTTCATACTGCGTTTTGGATTGGCGTTTGCATGCAATGATATAAACAGGTCGGCCTTTCGTTTTTCGGCAATTTCTGCACGTTGCGCCAATTTCAGATACGTGTCGTCACCACGTGTTAAATACACTTTGAATCCGGCCGAATCAAGTTTGTTTTTCAATTTACGGGCAACAGACAACACAACATCTTTTTCACGTGTTCCCGCCGGCCCGATACAGCCAGGGTCTTTGCCACCATGTCCGGCATCAATCACGATGATATATTTGCGGGATGCCGTAATCGCCGTTGTCTGCGTTGCCGATGCGGTTGTGTATGAAGTTGATGATTTCGATTCAGATTTTGGCCCATTGGTATTTGCCGCACCAGAACCCGCAACAAAATCCAAAACCAAACGATAATCATTATCGCCGTTTGGTTCCAATATCATTATGCCGGATTTGGCGATTGGTGCAATTGGCTGATTCAATACGGCGACGATTTGTAAACTGTCGCCCGACGGGGCTTGGAATACAGATTTAACCAAACCGCCCGATATAATATTGGCATTAACCGATGGATTTGCCGGCATATTGGCAATTTTTACCACCAATTGCCCCGTCGGATACGATACAGAATAAGACGGCCGGTTCGCCGTTTCAATAACCAGACGTGTTTTATTGCCGGGTTGAATACCAGTGCGCATACTGCGCAAAGTGTTACGTGCGGCCATTGCAACACGTGGAGCCATGCAAGCAACCATAACACCAAAACCTGTGATTTTCAAAACGGAACGTCGTGTAAATTTCATAAGCAATATTTTATCAAATTTTGCCTTCACGTGCAAGGGGCTTTTGGGAAACAAATCGCCCCACCCCATCAAAAAAAACATGGGGTTGCCCCCATGCTTTATTGATCATCATTTGTAATCAGATAGTTTTTGCCATCATATTCGGCATTGAATCCAGATTGTGGGCCGGATACCTGCTTCATCGTGCCATAGAATATGACATCGCCGATTTTCACATGTAATGCCGGTTGTGACGCATCACCACGTTTGGCACTGCGCAGATAAATCTTTTGATTACCATAGTTAAAGATTCGTCCACAGTCGTCTTCTTCATTTGCGCCAAAGCCATATCCGATTGTTGTCCAACCATTTTTACATTGGGTGCGTGAACCGGCCGAACCTTGGGCGACCATTGAACTTTGTGCCCAATATCCCGCACCAACGTTTGTACAGGTTGTATCATTTGCCTTGGCCAGATATGAGCCACCGTCGCAAGATATCTGACAATCAGATGCGGCATCATGGTCGGCGGCGGTATCACCGTATGTATGATAGTTGGTCAAACATGGCGTACATGATGTCGCAGTTGAGTTATTCGACGTCTGATATTCGTCGGCACCACACACTACACAGGTTGGATTGGCAACATTGTTATCGCCCACATGATATCCCTTGGCGGCGGTTACAGTGTAATAATTACTGTTCCATTTGCTGCCGGTATAGGAAACCGTGTTTCGGGTTACGGTGCTGCACCCTGTGACGGTTGTGGATGGCGCAACATAACGGCATGCCGATGATGCACTGGCGCCTGTTGATGGGGATGTGGAATATGTACCGTTTGGCACTTCGATTCCAGACAAGTCGTCACATTCACTGAAGCCACCGGTTAAGCCATAGAAGATACGCCAACCGCCTTCACAATAGTACCCACCGGATTTACAGGTCACTTCGGCCGCATTTTTTGTTGCAACATAGTTACCGACGGTCGTGATTAGATAGCAGTCGCTGCGGATGGTTGCGCCCGCGGTACTGTTTGGATAGTTTGGTGGGCATGCCTGTGGTGCGCCATCCGTTGGGCAATAACTGCCGGCGGGACACGTGCCCCAATTTGCCTTGATTGTTGCCGCGCCGGAGTATACACCCAATGTGGCATAGTTACAGTCAATCGTTGCGCCCGAATTGTATGTTCCGCCGTTTACCGACCAATTGCTAAATTGCTTACCGCTGTTTGCCGGTGCGGCCGCCAAGACAAATGTGCTGTCGTATTCGCATGTTGTTGACGCAACAGATGTGCCACCATTTGAATCATAATTGATTGTTATGGTGTGTGGCGTCCATACGGCATACAATGTCACGTCATCGACATCACATGTTGTTACCAAATTCTTTACAGATTGTCCATTGGTATATTCTGCCGTTGTGGCATTCTTTGTCGTGGCCCAACCCAAGAATTTATATCCACCACGGGTAAAGGTGTTTGCTTTCAAGTTTTGTGCATTATCGATAGCGAAGTTCTGTGATGTCATTGAACCGGAACCACCATTCGCATCAAACACAACGGCATATGGACACGCCATCCATCTGGCAACCCATGTGATATTGGACTTGGCCGCCGTGGCCGCAGCAAAACCATCCGGTGTGATATAGCCGTTTTCACCAATCAATGCGGTTGTAGAATTTTCGTCGGCATAATATCCCACAAAGGTATAACCATTACGTGTTGGTATTGTGATTGGGATAGTGCTTGGTCTCATTTCGTGGCCTTCAAAAGCATCCAACCATACGTTGGTATTATACTGATGATAAATACGGGGTGTACCACCAGTACCCGCACCCGGGTCAAGCGTAACTAGACCTCGGTCCACATTGAGGGTGAAAGGTTTACTACCAACCAAATAGTTGTCGTTACCGCCCGCAGTAACGGTGATGACTGCGTTACCATATGACGAACCACCGGTCATCTCAACTATTGTTCCAGATAACTTTACCGTTGCAACGCTTGTGTTGCTAACGGACAATTCACCCTGTGCATCAACTACACTAACCGTTATTGTACGTCCGTATGGCACATGTGCAGCATACGCAGACAAGGTTATTGGATTGGGTGCCTTTGCAATCGTACATTTGAAACTGCCCGATAGTGGGGTGTAATCAGTTGCGCTGATTTGATAATAAATCGTTTTTGAATCCTTAACATTTGTAATAGTTGGTGCAGTTGCGCTGTATGTGCCATTTTGTGATGTTGCATATTTAATTTCCGCACCGGATGGCGATGTCACAGACAATCCGCCGTTACAGGTCAATGGTGTACCATCATAAACCTTGGAATTATTCTGTGGACCGTTAACAACCATAGCTTCCCATACAGCATACAATGTGACCGTTCCCGAATATTCGGTTGTCAAACCGTCATAATACGTTTGTCCAGGAATGTATTCGGGTGTTGTTGCCTGTGGCGACATTGCCCAACCCAAGAATTTACGTCCGGCATATGTGAAACGGCTGCCATATGGACTAAAACGTATACCGTACTTAAGGTTTTGGCTAGCAGTTGTGCCGGTACCACCATTTGCATCGTACTGAACCGTATAAGGGTTGGCAACACAGTCACCCACACTGTTTTGGGCCGAACCCTCAGCACCGGTTGTAAAGCCATTTGTTGTGCCATCTGTTGTGCCATTTACATGATAACCGGTCTTACAGATATAAGAATAGAGGCATTGGGTATTTGAACTGGACTCTACTGTGGCCGATGAAACATTGCTGTTCGGGATGAATATACACGCCGTACATGCGTTATCGCTTAGGATATATTTAGTGGAACATGCATTAATTTGGCAGATATTCGTTGCACTATTGGTTTCAGCGGTCCACCCAGGGGTTAACCATGAGGAGACGTTCGATGCATTTGAGCATGCAGAACATGCGGTTTCACCAGGTGCGGTACCAGCAACAGACGTTGTTCCAACATCACATCGCAAACAGATGGTTGAACGGGATCTCGCGTTACTATATGTACCAGCCGGACACGTTAAACACGCAGAAGCACCAGCATCCGACCAAGTTCCGCCAGAACAGTAGTAACACGCAGAGGCACCAGAGCTCGAATATTCGCCGGCGGCACATTGGCCACAGGATTTACCGGCTACACAGCCATCACCCGGCTCGGCCGGTGTCACAGATGTACCACCACCCGATGAATAATAACCCGCCGCAACCAGGCCGCATTCATACCCCGCCAAACAGCCCTTACCCGTAGTGGTCGGCTGCGCAGCTGTACCACCGCCGGTTGAATAATGACCCGCCGCAACCGTACCACAGGATTTGCCACTTACGCATCCATTGCCCGCAGCGGTCGGAGTCGCAGATGTACCACCACTGGTTGAATAATAACCCGCCGCAACCGTACCGCAGGATTTGCCCGATGTACAGTCGCTGCTTGTCGGGGTCACAGATTTACCACCGCCGGTTGAATAATAACCCGCCGCAACCGTACCACATTTATACGATGACAAACAGGAATTGGACGCAGTTTTACCACCACCCGTTGAATAATAACCCGCCGTAACCGTACCGCATTTATACCCCGCCAAACAGCCATTACCCGCAGCGGTCGGCGTCTCAGATGTACCACCGCCCGTTGAATAATAACCCGCACCAACCGCACCGCATGTATTGCCCGATGTACAGTCGCTGCTTGTCGGCGTCTGAGATTTACCACCGCCGGTCGAATAATAACCACCACTAACCGAACCACACGTGTTGCCCGATACACAGTCGCCAGTCGCAGATTTACCACCACCCGTCGAATAATAACCCGCCGCAACCGGACCGCATGTATTGCCCGATGTACAGTCGCTGCTTGTCGGTGTCGCAGATTTACCACCGCCGGTTGAATAATAACCCGCCGCAACTGTGCCGTTACCAGTTGAAGACGTTGCACCATACGTTGAATAATAGCCCGCCGCAACTATGCCGCATTCATACCCCGCCAAACAGCCATTATCCGCAGCGGTCGGCGTCGCAGATGTACCACCACCGGTTGAATAATAACCAGGACTAACCGTACCACAATAAGAGGATGTACAGTCGGCACGGGCCGATGGATTAGAAACCTTGGCACCACCCTGTGAATAATAACCCGCCGCAACTGCGCCGTTACCAGTTGAAGACGTTGCACCACCGGTTGAATAATAACCCGCATCAACCGGACCGCATGTATTGCCCGACAAGCATCCATTGCCCGCCGCAGTTGGTGTCGATGTTGTGGCACCACCCGTTGAATAATAACCTTTGGCAACCTGACCGCATGTATTGCCCGATGTACAGTCGCTGCTTGTCGGTGTCGCAGATTTAGCACCGCCGGTTGAATAATAACCCGCCGATAATGTTCCCGTTATGCCCATATTGACTGCGCCATTAGCCGTCGGCGCACTGAATGTGCCGCCCGCACAATATTTACCGCCCGGGCAAGTTTCACATGTGCACGACAAATCAACAGTGCATTTTAAATATTGTCCTGCAGAACATGAATATGTGTTAAGTGTATTGTTTGCATAGAGCGTCGTTGCAGACGTTGGGCGGAAACCTAATAAGTTATCCGTAAATGTGCCGTTGGCATTAATATATTGTCTGCCCGAACCACCGGATGACGCAAAAACACCCGCAAACGTTCGGTTGCCCGCAAGATTATCCGGTGTCCACGATGTTATTTGGTTTTCTGCATTGGCGTCGGAATACACTTTGCCATCCAACCCCAGATATATCACAGATGTCTTGGCAGGAGACGGAGTCGCACTAGAATAAATACTGATTCTATATAATGGAGGTTTTGTCCCACCGGGGCATGAAACAAATGATGAATACTGCGACGGACATGCCTTACATAGGTTACCAGCAACCGGCGTGCCGTTATGTGGATATGTATGGTACCACAATGTAGATGCTGTAGTCGCAGCCACAGACATATAGTAGCCAGATTGACACGATGTATATTTCTTATCCAGCGGACATGAATAACCACCAGCAAAAGCATTTGATGAAAAACAGATTAAGCAAAAATACGCAAAAATACGCAGAAATCTAGACATTCTTCTCACTTCTTTTTCTCGTTACACGTGTATCATAGAAAAATTACGGTGTTCGTACAAGTAAAAAAACCATAAAAAAGGTGTTTTTTATCGTTTGACAGTTTTTTTGAAATTTAACAATTTTTCGTATCGGGGTGGCGGTACTTTATTGTAACGAACTATGGTGCGGAAGTAAATTATTGGCAACACCTGGGTCCCGTGGTCAAGCCACGGGATGACAAAAGATGGATGAGACGACGGGGCTTTTTCTTGTAATGCTGGGGACGCATAAAAAAAACAAGCTATGGTGCGGAAGCAAATCATCGGCAACACCTGGGTCCCGTGGTCAAGCCACGGGATGACAAAAGATGGATGAGACGACGGGGCTTTTCTTGTGATGCTGGGGACGTATAAAAAAACAAGCTATGGTGCGGAAGTAAATTATTGGCAACACCTGGGTCCCGTGGTCAAGCCACGGGATGACAAAAGAGAGTAAAAAAACAACCCGCCGTTATGGCGGGGTGTGATTTAAGAAATCTGTTCAACACGACGAATTCGACGTTCAATCGCATCAAACGGGCTTTCTAAAAACGTTTGGGCGCATAGAAACGCAACCTCTATATCAATATCGTCGGCCGCCAATGCCAAAACGTTAATATCGTCATGAAAACGATCGTCACGGGCCTGAGACGGACGGTCACAACGAGACGCACGTATGTGACGATAACGGTTCGCCGCAATCATTACACCGGCGCCCGTGCCACAAATTATAATACCACGTGTGTTCACATCGCCGTTCGCCATCGCATCCGCCAATGTCGCCGCAACATCCGGATAATCAACAACAGTTTTAGGATCATCAACACCCAAATTCACAACGTTATAACCCGCCGCAGACAACATTTCAATCAAATATAACTTTAAACCAGCACCACGATGATCGGCCGCAATGTAAACCGTAGATATCAATTTGTTCATTTGTCTTTGTCCTTTCGTTTAGATAATTTGCATTCCAGACCCGTATTGCCAGTAATGTTTATCGTGTGATACGATAAAACACCAGTCATGCGAGCCGCACTAAAAATATTCGCAGTATTGACCGTTGCGGGACCTTCCAGTGTGCCATGCAAAAACAGCACAGGCGTTTTAACCGTGCCAACCACACGACCGCCACGACCAATAACAACCGTTTCGGCAATAATGTCACCAATAACTTCGCCATGAATTTGAACCGTATGATCCGTTTTAATGTCACCGGTTAATTTACAGCCCGCACCAATGATGGTTGGTGATTGCTTTTCCGTAGAGTTCGTAAATGCCAACATGTTATTCGTCCTTTACAAATTTAGTGGGGTCAAATGGTGTGCCTTTATAGCGGATTTCATAGTGTAAATGTGGACCGGTCGAACGACCAGATGAACCCGCCAAACCAATTACTGTGCCAGGACGAACCCAGTCGCCACGTGACACCAATATCTGAGATAAATGGGCATACAATGTCGTAAAACCCAAACCGTGATCAATTTCAACCGTCGTACCATAGCCAACACGTTCACCGGCAGACACCACACGACCAGGTGCAACCGCCATTAATTCTGTGCCGATTTTGCCGGCAAAGTCAATACCACGATGCTTCTTGGGCTTGCCAGTAAACGGATCGTTACGGGTACCATAATTCGATGTAATGCGGGATTTTACAGGTTTACCCAATGGTAAAACTTCGTTCAAACGACGCAGACCGTTCCAACGTTCAAGACCATCCGCCAATTTTTGATATTTTGAATCCAATTCTTTGTCAAATTCAATCGGACTAAACGCCGCACCAACCAACGGATTGGTGTATTTGTTTGCATTTTTGATTAAGGTTTGTTGGCTTAACCCCAATGTCGCCAAAGTAGAATTAATACGCTTTATATTTTGCTGTAAATCATCGGTGTTTGTTTGGGTTAACGTAGCAACCGTTTCAACAATCACATTATCCGCATCGGCAATCGATGCCATAGATTCAACAATTTGGGCATTGCGACGCTTTAATTCTTCGTTTTCGGCACGGGTCAATTCATATTCCGCAGATAATTCAGACAGTTTTGTGTATTCAGGGGTAAATTCTTCGTCACGCAACATTTCAACAATGCGGGTACGTAAAAAATCCAATTCGCCCCACGTCTTGATACGAGTGTTCATTAATTTTTCACGTTCAGAATCTTTTAATTCTTTGTCATTTAATACTTTGTCATCAATAACATTTAATGAACGAACCAATTCATTATACTTGGTCAAATATGTCTGTAAATCAGACATATGACGGGTGTGCGTGGCACGAACCTCTTCCAACTGCTGGGTACGTTTTTGTAATAATGGACGATGATACACAAATACGTATGTCGACCAGGCCGCCCAGATAATTAAACCAACTTTGCCACAAAAACGGGTAAAACGCCAAAAACTACTCTGCCCATATGTGTAAACATTGCCACGTGGCGTGTCCATAACCGTAAATTCACGAGGCGGAAATATGCGAACAATCATGCGCCATATGGCACGAAATGGCGATGTTATAAACGCCCATAGTGATGTAAAATATCGTGTTATAAAATTTATCATGCGTCTGATACTTTACCCAATGCTTTTGCAATAGTCAAGCCATCACGTAAAATAGCACCGTTGTTCATAGATAGCCCACGATGAATCACACCAATGCCACGTGTGCCCAAACGACCAGATACCAATACACGCTCAGCCGTGTCTTTGCCGCCAAATAATGGCATTATAGTTATGTCGCCTAAACGCATAGACATGACACCAATGACCGTACCAATCGTCGCTGCATCCGTTATTATGCAAAACGTCCCCATCGGACGCACACGGGCAATACAGCGTGATATCCATAACGATAAATCAGAATTATGGTGTGCATTATGCGCCGCAGGTGTACCATAAAAATACGGCGGATTCGTTACCACGACATCAAACGTGCGTGACGTGCGCCAAGTATAAATATCGGCGTTTATTAATTCAATATTTGCGTCATTTAGTTCCGCATTTGCGACACAGGCCGCCAACATTTCGTCCGATGTGTCAAGCCCCGTTATTTTTGCGGCGGGATTATGCGCATGCATACATAATGCCACCCCACCCGTCCCAACGCCAACATCCAAAACAGTTTTTGCATCGGTCGGCGCAAAGGCCGCCAACCACACCGCATCAGATGTTGGATTATAGACACCACGGCGCATTTTAACACGCCCGCCAAGTAATGTAAAAATTTCTTGTTTTATAGACATATGGATATATAATAAAACATCAAAACAAAAAGGCAAGTTTATGTTGAACGATACAGTAATAGTCCAAAGTGCAATTAGTGCATTTAATAACGCCGCATTGGTTTCGCCGGCTTTTTTATGGTGGACTTTGTTGGCAATACCACTATTTGTGATTGTGTTTTGGTTTTCAGCACAAATTCGTCAACGCTTGCAGTGGAATAGTGAAAACATAATATCTAAATCAGCAGTATGGATTGCCGGTTTAACTGGTGCTTGGGTTGTGTTGATGGGTGGAAACTATGCGGTTTTGCGTGATAACACATCCGTTTTGCCAGAAACTGTGGCGGTTATCGTATTTTTGGCGACACTAATGATATCATCGCATACAAGAACAAAAAAAATACCAAAGACGGGCTGGAAACAATGGGGGCTAATTGCAATTATATTGGGTATAATTGCTATGTCGGATACGCACGCTTGGTGGGGACCCCTGCTGCAAATTGCCGCAGTTGCATTAGGATTTGCTTTGGGCCGTGTCGCCAAAGCAGATATGCGACCAGTTGCGGGAACATTATTAATCACAACCACCACAACGGTCGCAATGTTGATGCAGCCAGAATTCTTTCGCTTTGGACAATTAGGACAATTAAGCGCAGTTCACTTAATCGCATTGTTGATGTTTGGCATGGCGACCGCTGTGACAGTTGCACTTACTAATTTCCGCCCAAAAAATGCAATTAGACGTGGAGTATTTATCAAAATCAAATGGCTAATGCGTGTTATGTGCGCATTGGGAATCGCACTGTTTTTGTTAACCGAAGCAATACCAGTATATCTTGGAACAATGGTGGCGGTTATGATGTCTTGTGCCCTATCAATAATGCACGCACAGAAAATTCATGATGAAACCGCAAATAAAATCTTTGCCGTCGCCATGGGGACTTTCGGCACTATAGCCGTTATGCCCGCAGTTGTCGCAATCGCAATATTAATTTGGACCGCAATGCCACAGGGTGGATTAAAAGCGGATTTGCGCCAATTGTTATAATTTGTTATATTTCTTGTATACCATTTTTGTTCGCCATAATGTATTATGCACACCGTTAGTAATATAAAAAACGAGATATCTTATGGCAATACATCCAACAGCAATTGTTCACGAAGGCGCAAAATTAGGCGCAGATTGTAAAATTGGCCCATATTGTATAATTGGCCCAAACGTCGTATTAGGCGATCGTGTAGAGTTAGTTTCACACGTTGTAATTGATGGAAAAACATCTATTGGGGACGATTCTATTGTTTATCCATTCGCCGTCTTGGGTGTGATGAGCCAGGACTTAAAATGGCAAGACGAAGCAAGTATGACCGGATTAAGAATTGGCAAACGATGCAGAATCCGTGAATATGCGACAATTCATTCGGGAACGCCCGCATCCGATGGTACGGTCATCGGTGATGATTGTCAGATTATGGTTAATGCACACGTTGGCCACGACTGCAAAGTTGGAAATAGCGTCGTTATGTCGAACCTTGTTCAGGTTGCAGGCCACGTGGAAATAGAAGATTTTGCAATCTTGTCCGGTGGCACAATGGTGTTGCAGTTTGCACGCATCGGTCGAAACGCATTTATCGGCGGCATGTCGGGTGTTGGTAACGACGTTTTACCATATGCGATTTATGATGGCGGACGTGCCGTTTATAGAACAATTAACCGTGTTGGCTTAATGCGTCACGGATTCACAAACGAAGATATGCACGCAATTCATTCTGTGTATGCTGCGGTTTTCCGTGGCGGCGAAGGTACCGTGTCGGAACGCTTGGCCAAAGTGCGTAAGGAAGTGAAAAATAACAAATACGCAATGGACGCAATTGATTTTATTGAAAATCGTTCTAAACGTGGAATTGGCACATCTAAAAATGCAGAATAATCACAAAAAAATATTTATCATCGCCGGTGAAGTATCTGGTGATGTTTTGGGCGGTCGCATTATGCAACAAATGCCGGAGATGCAATTTGTTGGCATCGGTGGCGAAAACATGCAAAGAGCCGGATTAAAATCTATTTTCCCCATGTCTGATTTGGCGGTTATGGGCATAATAGAGGTTTTGGCACACGCACGCACATTAACCGCACGCATCAACCAGACCGTTAATCGAATAATTGCCGAACGCCCCGACATCGTATTAACAATTGACGCACCTGGTTTTGCCAAGGGTGTTATCAAAAAATTACGCAAAACTTCGGCGGGACAAAAACTAATTGAATCTGGCCTACAGTTTCATCACGTTGTCGCACCACAGGTATGGGCGTGGCGTTCAGGTCGTGCAAAAAAATATGCAAAAACATTCGATAAACTGTATGCATTTTTTGAATTTGAAGTGCCATACTTTACAAAACACGGATTAGATACTGTTGCCGTTGGCCATCCAATCGCAAATGGATTAATTGGTAAAAAAAGCAGAAAAAGCAGCGAAGAAAAAATTATTAGTTTAATCCCCGGCAGCAGAATGTCCGAAGTAAAACGATTGTTGCCAGTTATGCACGACACAATGGATATGCTGTGTCGCAACGGCTATACAGGATACAAGTTTGTTATACCAGTTGTCGAAACAACCGAAGAATATATAAAAAATGAAATTAAGCATTGGCGATTTAAGCCAGAGTTAGTATCAGCCCATGATAGATATGATTTATTTAAAAAAACATATATAGCCATTGCGGCCAGCGGTACAGTATCGGCAGAATTAGCAATGTTGCACATACCAACAATTGTCGTTTATAAAATGAACCCTATTACGACATGGATCGGCAAACAAATTATTAAGGTTAAATGGGTATCTTTGGTCAACATATTGTTAAACCGAACCGTTTATCCAGAAATTTTGGGCAACAATGTGACGCCAGAAAATATATTGAATGCATTTCAGCAATTGACCATACCATCAAATCGTGAAAAAATTATTAACGATTTGACTGAAGCAGACAAACTATGGTTGCCACATGGCATAGATGCAGCACAAACTATTGCACAACATATTCAACAACTGTCATAAAAAAACCGCCGTTTGGCGGATTTTTTATTGTTTTAACGGCTAACACAATATCCAAAAGTTTGTGCGATTGCAGACATTTCGCCATCGGATAATTCAGCAATCGGTATCACATAACAACGTGCACTATCCCGAACAATAAATACTTTGGTCCCACGAATATAGGCCTGTTGCATATCATCCATTTGGGATGAAGACCACCAATCGTTTTGATGCAACGGCAAATGCGAAAATGCCGCCATTACCGCTTGGAACGCATCATTGTACGTGTACAATTCTGCACGTGCTGTATATTCTTGCCATATAGATTGATTTTCATATGGATTTGGTACTTTTTGGTTGGCCGTGACATCTTGCCCCGTCAAGGCAATTGACGCAACCGCACGTATTGCCTCTAACCCATCTGAACCATTAGATGAACGTGCAGGTAAATTCAATTGGAAATTATCGCCACACGCCAAATTCATACGGTTAACATAACTTGTTAAGACAGCATCAACGGCAGATTGCCAATCAGCACCTTTCTTGTTCATATCCAAAGACACAATCTTTTCGGCCCACCCCCAGATATTGGCACCCATATTACCCGCATTAGCAAAGCGTGAAACCATTTCCGCATCACCACCAGGAACACCAGCACCACACGCATCGGTTAATTGGGTTGTTAACATACTTGACGTTTCATTACCGTATGACAATGCAATCGAATGGCACGCCATTGCCGCCTCTAATTCTTGGCGACGACGGATACACAAATCAGAATGAGATTTAGACAGTTCATTTGCCATATTTGCCATAGACAAATACGACATTAATTCTTGCTGAACATACGAAGGACACAGACGGGCAGCCGTATTCATTCCACCGATCGCACCATTTGTTGTAGAACCATATTGAGGCAACAAAACATCCATATCACGTTGCAAACATAACAACGCATAGTTATACAATTCGCTTTCCGTTGCGTACATACATCTTGATTCACGTTGACCTGGGACGATTACAGTATCGCCACAATATTCGGTAAAACATTCGAAAATCTTGCGACGGCAAGCGGTATCAACGTCCGGCTGACTTATGATAAAATTACGCTGATTCTGTTTATATGCATTCATTGCGCCTGCATTTCCACGCAGTTGAGTTGGCGTGACATTAGCACCCATCACCATCCCAGTCGTAGGCACATTTACACCACGTGCAGCATCCGCAACACCAACAGAACCCGCAGACACAGCATTTGCCGCATTCCCCAACAAACATGCACCAACTACGCCAAAAACACACAGAAAACGTTTCATTTTCCCCCTCCAATTTATTGCGATTATATCATAGGCAACACAAAAAGGCAAACAATCATTTGATTTATATTTCATATAATGTTATTATTTGGTCGCTATGATTATAACAAATGAATTTTTATCACAAATCCAAGACGACATTAATGCCGTCAGGGGGTTTCTTTGACCCGATTGCTTTACAAAAACAAATCGACGAATTAAATAGCCAAATCGACAACCCGAACCTTTGGGACAATCCAGACAATGCACGTGTTATCCTACAAAAAAAGGCAGGACTTGAACGTTCTTTGAACGAAATACGTCAAATGGAATCAGAATACGAAAACCTTCTCGATTTGTATTCTTTGGCACCAGACGATCCAGATGTCGTGAATGCAATTGAAAAATTGGCAGATACCGCCCATCGCGCCAAGTTTATCACCCTTTTCCGTGAACCAGCCGACAAGGATGGCGCATTTTTATTCATCCAAGCCGGCGCCGGCGGAACCGAGGCACAAGATTGGGCACAAATGCTGTCCCGTATGTATTCACGCTGGGCGGAACGCCATGGATATTCATGTGAAGTTATCGAAGAACACGAAGGCGACACAGCCGGAATAAAAAATATAACATACCGCATATCCGGCGAACGTGCGTACGGATGGTTAAAGAATGAAATTGGCGTGCATAGATTGGTACGAATTTCGCCATTTAACGCAAACGGAAAACGTCAGACAAGTTTTGCATCCGTTGACGTATGGCCGGATATTGACGATACAATCGAAATCGAAATAAATGACAAAGATTTGCGTATCGACACATACCGTGCATCGGGGGCCGGCGGACAACACGTTAACAAAACAGATAGTGCCGTCCGCATAACACATATACCAAGCGGCGTAGTTGTCACATGTCAAAACGAACGTAGCCAGATTCAAAATCGTGAAATGGCCATGAAAATGCTGCGTAGTAAATTGTACGAATTAGAAATGCAAAAACGTGCCGAAGCCGAAGACGCCGCCAAGGCCGCACAAAAGAAGATTGAGTGGGGCAGCCAAATTCGAAACTATGTTTTATACCCATACCAATTGGTCAAAGATGTACGGACCGGCACAGAAAAAACTGATTCGGACGCCGTGCTGGATGGTGACTTAGACGAATTTATGTTGGATTTGTTACAACGGGGATAAAAGCATTTGCATTTTTTAGTAAATTTTTGATAAAGTGGTTAACGAAAGAGAGAAAAGGAAACGAAGTGAAGCACATCCACAAATTACTATATTCATTGTTTAGTTTTTGCATATGTGTTTTTTCTATTTTATCTGCAAATGCGGCACAAAAATGCGGAAAATTAATACAGCGAGATGACGGTGCAACAGATTTGCAGGCGGAAGGATGGACGTGGCATTTGTATAAAGACGGTCTGCCAACTACAATTAATACATCTTGGGGGGGTGTGTGCAAACAATCAATGCATAACCATATCATCAGACACTTTTAGTGCAGCATGCATCCAATATTCTAATGTGGCGATGTTAAGTTTGTATGAATCCGCGTTTTTATCCTATGGTTGCACATCAGGAGAAGCGTATACAGCAACCAAATGCATCCCAGATTCCCAATGCGAGACCGGTCGTAGCGCATGCAATTCGAACATTTATCACAAAATGACCTGTTCGAACGGTTGCGCCACCGGGTATTTCTATGATTCTACAACCAACAACTGTATTGTGTGCCCATCGTATTACACCAAGCAGCTGGGAAAAGCAGAAGTGATGCGTTACGGAACGACCTCTGGTTGCGCAACGACAGGCAATGCCATAAAAACCAGATGTTATATTACAAATGTCACAGACGGATACAACAATTCGAATGGGGATAGATACTCGATATCTAACGATCACTGTTTTTATTCAAATTAATAAAATAAGTTGACATATATTGTTTTTTTGATGTAAGCTTACAGTTGTAAAAACGCAGAATTTTTTAACAGATTTTTTATGATTTGTATCGTCTGTGTTTTATAAAATCAAGTGGGGTATCATGCCAAAAATATCAGTTATTATTCCAAATAAAAATTATGCCGATTTTCTGCGAAGCGCATTAGATTCAGTTAAATATCAGAGTTTTACAGATTGGGAATGTATTGTTGTCGATGACGCCAGTGTTGATAATTCATGCGACATAATCCAAGAGTATGTAGACGCCGACAATCGTTTCAAATTAATTAAAATGCCGAAACATTCTGGCATATCGGCTGTACGTAATGCCGGTTTGGATGCCGCCATAGGTGATTATATTGCATTTTTAGATGCCGATGACGCATACGCACAAACAGCACTTGAAACACTATACACAGCCGCAGAAATGACGGGTGCCGATATAGCAAATGGTTTTGCACAAAATGTGAATGAGCATTTTAAATTTATCCCCGCAAAAAGTGCAGCTTTTATGCCAACTGAATTTTCGCTATTCTTTCGACATGGTCTATATCTTGCGCACGGCACGCAAAATCAAAGTTGGTTTTGGCTATGGCGTCGCTTATATAAGCGCAGCATTATTGGAGATCTTCGCTTTGACGAACGTTTAAATCAGATTGGTGAAGACATAGGATTCACACTAAACGTAACCCATCGTGCAGGTTTGATGGTTGAAATACCGATCGTGGTCACATATCATCGCATACACTTTAATAGCGTATCCAAGAGAGCAGATACCATGGCATGTATGTCATACCTGTCGGTAATACTAGAAACTGCCAACTCATTGATTCCAAATTATGAACCACAGTTTTGGTATATGTTTTATAATTTGATTACCGACTATATAGTGCGTGAATGCGTTATAAAGCCACGAAGTTCGAAAACAAACCTAGAACACGGACGCAAAACTATGATTCATTGCGCACAAATTATGCCACGTCAATTTTTGCCACGTAAAAAAAGATTTATGTTTTGGTATTTATCAAGGTTAAAACATGCACAAGATTAATCTGCTTTTTTCTTTTGATGATAAGTTTTGGAAATACGCAGCGGTTTCCATTGTTTCTGTATTAAAAAGTAAAAACTCTGACACCTTAATTGATGTGTATTGCATGGTACCAAAAGGCACAAGTTGGTGGGCGCATAGAAAAATAAAAAAACACGTCCGTAAATTTCCCGGTTGCAATTTAATTTGGCGGGAAATCAAAGAATCAGAAAATCCATTTCAATCATGGGAATTTAAGAGGTGGAGCCCTGTGATATTCTATCGTTTGTTCGCACATAAAATATTCCCACACCTAAATCGTATTCTGTACATGGATTCAGACACTTTGACACGTGGCGATTTGTGGGATTTGTACAACACAGATATGGGCGATAACGTTATGGCCGCTGTGCAAGATTTGGCATTGGTAGACAATCCAAACAATAACATAGGACAATACGTACGTCATTTCATAATAAAACATATACCAAATGGCCTTTATATAAATTCTGGCGTACTGTTAATTAACACAACCAAAATTAAAGAGCTGGACAAATTGGCCGAGCCCTTGAACGGAATAGACCTGTCGTTACCAGACCAAGATTTGATTAACATGAAATTGGCGGGACGCATTTTTAGATTGTCATTAAAATATAACTTCTCGTTCGCAGAAACGTTTCCAAAGGAGTACGATCAAGATGACATAAGTGATGCCAAAAAAAATTATGTCATCTATCATTTTTATACAAGAAAACCATTCTTGTTAAAATACGAAAATCGTGATGTTTTTGAATCTTTTGAAAAACATGTTAATTTGTTGGGATGGACATCCGCCGATTTAATACGACACGAAACAAAATTCTTGAAGAAAAAAACACATATCCCGGGCTTGACAATTTCTGGGGCCGACCTAAAAATATGTGGGATAAAGGTTATGCGTTTATCATAACAAAAACAGAGATTCAAGAATGAAAAAAGACAGATTTTTACAGTATAAAAAAGCCATTTGCGCATATCGTGGCGATGCGGTTAATGTATGCGAACCACAAAATACTGGCACTCAACACAACCTATTGATGGCAGACACATATAACGGGAAAATGGCATTTAAGTTTAACGAATATAATATTGTGCAAAAAAATGCCGCCGTGTCACACATTTATAACACACGTGGCATACGTGTACCCGATGTAAAAATAGCTCAATCGGATGAGTTGTTCTTTGAAACTTATCGTATTTTAGATGGGATTACCTTGGCCCAGGCAATCAAAGACGGCATTGGCGCACAACAAATCCAAAACATATATGCAAACATTATGGCTTCGTTCGCAAAAATGGACCGTGTTTACCCAAGCACCCTGCCCCAAAATGAAATGAACTATGTACACAATATTGGTGCCAGTTATGTTGCGAATACTATTGGGCGCCCCGCATCATGGTTGATAAAACCTTTGTTAAAATCGGTCAATCGTGGGCCTGAAAGAGATATATCGGTTTACCATACAGGTATTACACCGAAGAACACCATCGTATCGAACGACGGGCATTTTGTCGGCTTTGTCGATTTAGACGAAGCGTGTATTTGCAATAAAAACTATGCATTTGCGATGATGGCGGCAAAATATCAAGAAATCGGATTTGATTATACGGATTTAATCAAACTGTATGAAAGTGTGGGACGTGGCAAAATCAATCGCGAGATGGTACGAAAACTGGTTAACGCTTCGACCGCAATTAAGCGCACAATGTGGAAACTCCAACAGTTAAAGCAAAAATCTAAATAATCTTGCTTTTTAATGCGCATAAGCATATAATTACCGATGTTTGCACCCATGGCCTAACTGGATATGGCGCGTCCCTCCGAAGGACGAGATTACAGGTTCGAATCCTGTTGGGTGCGCCAAAATTAACGCATGCAATTGTATAAAACATGAACCTCTATGATATTATCATTATCGGTGCAGGTGCGGCAGGTTTGTCCGCCGCAGGCGTCGCCACACAGCAAAACAAACGTGTTTTGCTGCTTGAAATGGGTGACGTGGTTGCACGTAAAGTTATGGCATCAGGTGGAGGACGATGCAATATCACAAATGCCGCAGTTGCAGTTGATAGATACTTTGGTGAAAATCCAAACTTTGTACGTAGCGCAATATCCCGAGTTCAATATACCGATATATTAAAATGGGCCGCAAATCATAAAATCGCCATAACAGAAAAAACCACCGGTAGATACTTCTGTACAAACGGTGCAAAAACAGTAGTAGATGCGTTAATTGACGATGCACGTGATGCAGATATATTAATACAACAAAACGTTGTAGATATCGAAAAAAACAATGACGTATTCTATGTAAAGACCAAAGAAAATACATTTTGTGGCAAGTCCGTAATTGTTGCAACAGGCGGAATATCGTTTGCGAACCTTGGCATATCAGATATTGGATATAAAATCGCAAAAAAATTTGGCCATAAAATAATCCCTGTACGCCCCGCCCTTTGTGCAATAAACACACCCGCATTTCCCAACGAATTGGCCGGCATTGCATTATCGGTCGAAATAACCATTGATAAAAACAAAGTGCGTGACGATATGTTGTTTACCCATTTTGGAATCGGCGGGCCGGCGACATACAGAACATCTTTGTTCGACACCCCAAATGGTATATCTATAAACTTTTTACCAGATGTAAATATTACCGACATTTTCAAACACGCAAAACGGACAAACGGTCGCAAAAATACCACAACCATATTGTCAGAATATCTGCCGTCACGTGTTGCAAAATGGATTGTTGGGAACGACACCAGAAATATCGCAGATATAAAGGATTGCGAATTAACAGAATTTGCAAATAAAATTCACAAATTTCACATCGCACCAAACGATATTAAAATGCACGGAATGATGGCAGCCGAGGTGGTTCGTGGCGGCGTTTCAGTTGATGAAATATCGTCAAAAACAATGGAATCAAAGTTGTGCAGCGGGCTTTTCTTGGTCGGTGAAGTGGTTGATATTGCCGGTGATTTGGGCGGTTTTAACCTACATTGGGCCTGGGCCAGCGGACGTATAGCTGGAATGTACGCATAGCGGAATTCATACCTGTCACTTATTAGATAAATTCATTGTATGATACCTGTCATAATCAGAGGTTTATAATGAATACACAGACAACAGATTTCCAAGCATGGACACCACAACAAAGCCCACGTGGAATAGTCCAAATAATCCCAAACAACAACTATGATGCACATAAAAAATTTGCATGCTTCTTGGCGGCAAACGGTTATATCGTTGTTTGCGCACCGGATATACCACCAATAATGAAACAGCAATCACAATTGCCCATCTTTCTAATACGACATGATGATGGACGCACGCCTTGGCCAGACACGAGTATGTATAAGGCCTGTATCGCCATTAAGAAACGCAAAGAATATCGTAATATGATTGTTAAATTATGGGATTATTTTGTCGATAATCCATACGAATGCGCACGACCAGATAAACCGTGTCTTATTATAAGCAATGGCAAGGACGTATTCAATGTTGCAAGTTGTGTATCACAATCTTTGTATCGAAACTATAAAGATTACAACATCAATCATTTGACCGTTGTTGTGTACCCGTATGCAAATAACGATATGATGCAAGATGAAAATTGGCCAAATGCACAAAACGAAATTTTGCGATTTGTAAACCAAATGCGAATGATATAAAGAACAACCGCCGTGTGGCGGTTTTTTTATTCTTCTATCAGCATCATCGCTTGACCATCTTCGACAATCAGGTCGGGATCGGCAGTCGTTGGTTTACCATCTGTCCAAACATAATATGAATATTGAGTGTTTGGATCGGCCTGTATCTGAATAACGTGATTCTTGGTTTCCAACGTCAAATCATTGCCATTTGGTGTATCCATACGAATAATTGAACATTCCGGACCGACGCAACGATACAATTCATCCGCCATTGGTTCCGAGACACCTTCATTGGCAGACCGACAACCCGCCAGTGCCGCCAAAATTATCATTAAAGATATATATTTCTGCTTCATAATGTGTATTGTATCATATTTTTGCATCGACGACAAACTATTTTTTGTCGCCACCAGCCCCAAGCATCCGTATAATAGCAACACGTAGGAAATTAAACGGTATTATCAATATAGCCAAACCAAATATAGTTAACCATTGATACAAATCCAATGGTTGCAATTGCAATATCGCACCACCAAACTGGGTCGCCAATATTGTTCCAAACATAATGCCAAACGCAACAATAACGAATGTTAGATTTTTAGTCAAACCACGGAAAATATTAAATCCTGTAGAACGTATCACAAACCCACCAAACACAGACGCAATGATTAACAACGCAAAGTTGGCAGACATACGTGTTTCCGCACCCGAGAACATATCAGACACAGGTGGCAAAAATGTTAAACCAAACAATAACAAACATACAAATGTGTTATATATGATATAATTCGTCGTGTTTCTTGATAATAGTGGTGCATTTTTACCCAACACCGGTTCAGACATGTATTCTGGACGTGCCGGTTCACCACCAAACGCCAATGAATTCAAACTATCCATAACGATATTAATCAACAGAATTTGGACAGCACAAAATGCATCTAGGCCGGTCAAAATAGGCATAAGCATACTTAACGTAACCAACGTAAAATTAATCGGCAACTGAAAACGCAGGAAATTTGTAACATTATGCATAAATGTACGACCCAACAAGATACTATTTGCGACCGATATAAAGTTATTGTCGGTTATGATGATATCGCTGGCCGATTTACATACATCGGTACTATTACCCATCGCAAAGCCAACGTCTGCACGTTTTAACGCCGGCGCATCATTTGTACCATCACCACACATACCGATACACAAATCCAAACTCTGCGCCAGTTTAACAACACGCAGTTTGGTTTCCGGTGTTGCACGTGCAATTACACGAATATGTGGCAATTTGCGCAACGCAACCGCATCAGACAGGGCGTCAAATTCAGATGCAGTCAAAGCGATATCTTTTTTAGCGGACATAATACCACATTCTCTTGCAATGGCACGGGCTGTATCCAAAATATCGCCCGTTATCATCATTACACCAACACCAGATTGACGCAGACGCCCCACAACCCCAGGTACACCAGGACGAATTTCATCACGCATAGAAACCAATGACAATAGCACAATACGTTCGGGCAAAATATCGCCAGAAACCGCACAATCCGCATAGCCCATCGCAACCATACGCATAGAACGGGACATACATTCGTGCATCAATTCAGAAATCCGTTCATGATTAATATGATGTATGCGGCCATCTGCCCCAAGATAACTATCTACGTGCGCCAATACGACTTCGGGTGCGCCAGTTATATATGTACGCATACCATCGGACTCTGATACGGATGTGGCCGAAAATTTCTTGGCACTGTCAAACACAGAACGGTTAACGATACGCAGCTTTGAACGTGCGGCATCTATGTTACCATGAATATCAGATGCGGCAAATATTGCACGTTCGGTGGTTGTACCACCAATCACAAGACCGGATTTATCGCGTGTGGATGGACTATTTGCCAAAATACCGGCACGAATTACATCGTGTAATTTGTCCGTCCCAGAAAAACCAACATCGTTGCCGGCACCATCATAGTTTGCTTCGGCCATCAAATTGCCAAATGTTAATGTTCCTGTTTTATCTGTGCACAGCAATTGGATATTGCCGGCTTCGGGGATTTTGTTGGGATTTTTAGCCAAAATATTATTCTTTATCATTGTGCGAACATTTTGGCCCGTAATCAATCCGATAATGAACGGTAAACCTTCGGGAACAGCGGCGACAAAAATTGTTAACCCCACAGTCAAAGCATTCAATACAACATATAATAACCCAACACCACCAGTTATACCTTCGGCCGATAAATGTACAACAACCATAACAAGACAAATAATCGCAGAACAAATCAAGCCAATACGACTAATTTGACCGGCCAGATTATCCAATTGAATCTGCAACGTTGTCTTTAATTCGGTAATATCGGTTAGAGTTGACATTATTTTGGCATTTTCCGTTGCCATCCCAACACGGGTTACCAACATATGCGCAGTACCACTTTGAACCAATGTGCCGGAAAAGACACTATTTTTATCGGTATAATCATCAGCGGTAATGGTCTTGGCCGGATTGTATTTATATCCACGTACGGGCAATTTATCGCATTCGTCGGATTCCCCATTTAAAATAGAATTATCCACAGAAATATTACCGGAAACAACATAGCCATCTGCAGGCACGGTTTCGCCAGCCGCCAAAATAACCGTGTCACCAACAACCAATTCGGTCGCATCCAAACGAGTCACCCGGCCATTGCGCAAAACATTTGAATAAACAATTGATGCACGACGACGTAATTCCAAAGTATTTTTTTGACTACGCAAACGTGTTACGACACTTATTATCGACACAACAAACAACACAACGGCAATCCCAATTGGTTCATAAACACTGCCGTATCCAAACGTGGCAAGAATGGTAAACATAACCATCATAGCCAACAAAATTAAATTCAATTTATCACGAAAAACATCACCAAGAAATGACAGCCATGTTCGTGGCTTGGCCATCGGAATTATATTAGCACCGTATTTTTGACGCGATGCCAAAACCTGAGAATTATTCAAACCTTTCATATTTTAAAACCTTAATTCATTTTTTTGAAACTTCATAACGTGAACACCTTCAGACGTAACTTCTTTCTTTAATCTTACCGAATATTCTTTACGCAAGTAGCCATCCAACGATGTCCATCCACGTTGGTCCAATCTACTCTCAGGCAAACCTACAACACTTTGACCCGTTTCCAAAAAATCGTTTAGATACTTATCAAAGCTGGAACTGGCGCTTTGTTTAAGTGCATTGATGTCATAACCACCACTAAAATACAAATCTGCTCTGCTATCCAAATCCTTAACCCATGATGTTGGCGGAACTCTATAATCGTGCACAACATAATCTTTTGTAGTTTGGTTAATATCCGATATGCTTATACTACGATTTTCTGTCGCTGTCGCAACATGGCCCTCTGCACCTCTGGCTGCACGTGCTGCACTACGTTCAACATCCAAGACATCGCGCAAATCACCAACCTGTTCATCTAATGCTTCGGCGATACCACGCAGATGAACCGTATCATAGTGTCGAACAATCTCTTCTTCCGTTCCCTTTCTAAACCAACCACTATCTGTAATTCCCCCGAAAAACTCCCATTTTCCAGTTGGCACACCCATTTTCTGTGCTTTTCCCGTAGAAATATAAAATGGTATATGCATATCATTAACCTTTACAACAACAATTGGACGACCAGATTTAACACCTTTGGCCACTATGGGCAGTTCGTGACCATTATAATAAACTGATGTCACGTCCCATTTACCGCTGTATGATGGATTTTTAACACCCAAACCTTCGACCACATCGACCACATCGTCCACCCTGCCCACGGCCGCAGTAGCATCATTGGTTTTTTTCACATCTATTATCTCAACACCACCATCGTCCGCATCGTCAACTTCGTCCCATATGTCGAATACCACATCCGAAGTGTCGATTTTTTTTGCATCAGACACATCTATTATTATGATACCATCTGGACAATCAAACTGAAGAAAATCGCCATTTTGTCCAATAAATTTGAATTCTGTACCATCATCAAATCGATATATTTTACCCGTTGACCTTGGGCTAACTGTCACAACAAATTCACGATTCCCATTACTATATGCAACAACTATTGTATCATCCATTTTACCATCTAAGCGTCCTACAACGTTAAAATCATGACCGGATCTACTAGCTACACCAGCCAGATTGTCTGTACTGCGACCCACTCTTGCTGCATCATCAACAACTTCAACAAGATCATCACCATATTGCATAGCCATATCGGTAATATCATCAACCGCCCCTAAATGTGCAGCATCTGATGAATCAAAGTCCCCATCTAAAAATACGCCAAAGAAGCCCATCGCCATGACCATACCTTCTTCCCACCCAATAGGAGTACTTTTTCTGACGGCAGCAGCAAATTCAACATCCCCCAAACAAGTTTTAGCTGAATTTATTGCATCTTGCATGCGTTTTCTCATTTCCGGATCACTTATGCTATATTCATGCGACAAAGCTTGTCCCAAATATTCTTCAACCGCCTTTTGGGCACACTGTTTGCCTTTGGTACAATCGCATTGTTCGATGGCTTCAACAAAGCGTTGTGCCGTTTGCTGCGGCAGTTTTTCTAATTCTCTTTGTGCCTCTTCCATTATGCCTTCTGCTGCAACATTTAATGCAACCGCCCCCAATATCTGTCCAGCACCAGCACCCGCCATACCGCCAGTTGCAGCAATAACCACAGTAGTCACACCCAAACGAATTCCAGTATTAATATAGTTTGCCGTAACAGAATCCGCCATCCGACACAAACCACTTTCGGCGTCCCAGCGAACTTCAATATCATATTTTTCACCCAAAGCATTACATTCAGCCCGTCCCAAAAACCGGCAGTTTTTGCCATCATAGGCACCACCGTATGCGATACATGACGCCCCACTGTTGCCGGCACGACTAATGAAATCGCCACCTTGACTTAAATCATCAAATACAAAGTTTATTGTATTATTTTCATCAATACCACCATCAGCCGTCAAACAAGAATAATTACATGTCATAATATCATCATAGTTAAACCTGCTTTGACCACAGGCACTACCATTATACTGAACGGTTGAACGTGAACAGTATGTTGCCCAACACAATCCACCCGACCGATTAATGATATAATCATTTATTTGATCCGTTAAACCGGTGCTGGCATTGACCTGAATACCACAAAACGCGGTCGATTCCAGTCCATAATCATTGTCATGCTTACTGTCCAGTGCAACGTGCCAATCTTCTGTAACGGTAGCCAATTGGGCTTGGCACGTTCCGTATTCATATACGGGTTCAACACCAAAAATCGTTTTTGCCACATTTGGAAAATAACAAAAACTTTCAGGATCATTTGGCCATGCTGTTTTTGCCATTGGCAATAGTTTGTTACATATTGTGGAATTCAATTTATTGAAACCATGACAATCATTAGAATTTCCCAAGTCAATTTTTAACAAGTCACCCAAAGTTCTGACAATTGAGTTCCCACGTGTTACATCCCAACTTTCTGTAACGTCATCAAATACCCATGTATAGTAACGCACATAATTTTTGGATTTGCCAAATACCATATCTTGTTCGAACTTAGTTAGCTCATTACCCAAGATTGCGACATTGTCATCATCAAGCTTTATTAACGCATGCAATTTTACAAGGCGCTCGGCATCCAACAAGGTGCATTGAGTTGTATTAAAGTAATAATATAGCACATTTGTAAACATTGGCAACAAACCGAGACTTTTCGCCAATGAGCCATCCGCTGTTGGTGCATCGGTTGCATACAAACTTAAAACATTTATCATTTCTTGGGCGTTATCAATCCAAGTTATGTCGCGTTTTAAAACGTTCCTAGCCATTCGATGGGCATCAAAAACTGTAAGCTTTGACTCTTCATACGTTTCTGTAGAAACAAGCTGGGCCAATTCATGATTTGCCTGACCTGCCCACTGCTTAACAGAATATAATTCCGATAAATAATTCTGGCTCATGACGGCTATTAATATATCCCATAAATCCTCAACCGTTACATTTCCATCTTTTTCATTATATAGGCGATCGTACTCCTGCCAAAAAAGGAGTTTTTGTTCGTTATTTTCTATATATTTATTCACAACAGGGCGCATGTATTCTGGATGCAAAACCAATGTACTTAACCCCGATTTCACACTTCCTTTAGGAAGCAAATTTCCCTGGACATCTTGCTGAGAAGCGGTAAAACTAAAATCCTTGTAGGGATGCGACATCTGCCACAAAACTACCTCCTTAGTATCAGCGTCCGAACTATCCCACGATTCTTTCACCCCATCGTAGATTCCTTTCAACTCTCCTAGAATCAACTCTCCCGCGGTTTCTGTTTCCGTTAACAATGTTGACCACGCCGAAGTTTCGGAATTTATTACAGGACTGGGCTGCTCAGTTCTGCGGGGACTGGTCCCTCTGCGGGAGGTATTCGCAAACGCACCTGACACAATTGTACAAACAAATAATACTATCACAAATGCATGTTTTATCATCTTAATGCCTCCGTACATTTTTCAGATACCACCGCAACACGCTTAATCGCAGATATTTGTGTCGCATTAAATATGGTTGCAGCCAATGACATCGCCGTTGTGCCAACTGACAATGCATTTGCCGCCGTGTTCAGATTCTTGGCCGTCTTGGCCGCAGAATCGTCTGTCCCGTGCCGTGCATTACGGTTCTTTTCATTATTCGCAACACCGGATACAATCGTACCACTTAAGCCAACCGCCGCCGCAGACGCAGATGATATCAAGCCACCAAGTGCACGTTTGCTAATTTTAGATGTGTCTACAAATTCATAATCCGCACATGCCGTAATTATCTTTTCCGCTTCGGATACGTCTTGGTTTTCAATGCGTGCAACAGCAACCGAACGACGTAATTTCTCTATAGATAACACACAGGATTTAACCGCATCAGAAATATCGTATTTATCCCAATTTATACCCGATGCAACCGCCCCAAGAACATTTGTTGCCGTGTTTGTCGCCAATAACCCCGTACGCCAATTACCCAACTTTTTGGATTTCTGCATCAATTTGTCACGTTCATCACTCAAATCTCTTTCAGTTATTTTTACGGATTGGCCCGACGTATTCTCACCATTCGCAATCGCACGTAAATCATCTGCGTACCGCTGATTTTGTTCCACCCAGCTTTTTATTTGAGCTTCTGTAACC
The DNA here is from genome assembly GCA_045654485.1 of Candidatus Enterousia sp. Classification (GTDB taxonomy): domain Bacteria; phylum Pseudomonadota; class Alphaproteobacteria; order Rs-D84; family Rs-D84; genus Enterousia. The sequence goes on from JAZONN010000003.1 coordinate 53,736, forward strand.
TGCTGGTCAGTACGGTTCTTATGCTGTTCTGACAAACGGGCGATAATCTCATCTATCTGTTTATCAATAGATGATTTAGCAACCCCCGTCGCAACAGCACCAACACCTGCCGCGGTCGCAACAGCCGAACTGGCCGTACCAATTCCCGCCCACGTTTTCAAATCAGACACAGCGTCATCAATATCAATACATGCACGATACGTTGTACGCAACGCTTCGTCCAAAGGTAAAATATCCGCCGCAAATACAGGTTGTGCAACCAACAAACATACAGAAATTCCAATTATATAACGCATAACCATCCCACCTTTTATAAGAATAAGGTAGCACACTTCAATACATTAAATCAAGCAAATTTATTTTACAATTTTACACCATATTTGCCACGATTGATTGGACGATACGATAAAGCTTCGGCCAAATCGGACATTTCAATCGCATCGGACGCACGTAGGTCTGCAATTGTACGTGCCAAACGACGAATACGATTGTATCCACGTGCAGACAAACCCATCTTTTCGGCGGCAGCATTTAAAAACGACATCAGTTCATCAGACATAGATGCATGACGATCCAAATCCGCCCCATCAAGATGTGCATTAACCATACCTTGGCGTGCAATTTGACGGTTGCGGGCCGCAACGACACGGGTGCGGATTGCCGCACTTGTTTCACGAGGACCGGTATCTGTTGTCATTTCCCACGGATTTACAGCATCAACATCAACATGCAAATCAATTCTGTCCAATAATGGGCCAGAAATCTTGTTCTGATACGCTTCGGCACAACGTGGCGCACGTGTACAGGACAACGCCGCATTTCCCAAATGACCACACGGACACGGGTTCATGGCTGCAATCAATTGGAAACGTGCAGGATATGTCGCATTGCGACGGGCACGGGAAATTAATATGCGACCAGATTCCATTGGTTGACGCAATATTTCCAAAGTCGCACGATTAAATTCAGGCAATTCATCCAAAAACAAAACGCCATTGTGTGCCAACGATATTTCACCAGGCCGTGCGTCAGATCCACCACCCGCCAATGCAACGGGACTTGAAGTATGATGAACACTACGGAACGGGCGTGCCGATATCAAAGAACGATTGTTTAATTGGCCCGCAATGGAATATATGGTGGACGTCTCTAAAATTTCGGCTGCAGTCATTTCTGGCATAATTGTCGGCAAACGAGATGCCAACATTGTTTTGCCCGACCCCGGGGGCCCAACCATTAACATAGCATGACCGCCCGCCGCCGCAATTTCCAGCGCACGTTTTGCAGCCGCTTGACCATGAACATCGGCCATATCTAATGCAGAAGTGGCGGTTGTATCCGGTGATGTTAATTCAGGGGTTGGCAAATCTTGGGTGCCGGCGAAATGATTTATTAATTGCAGCACATGATATGGTGCCAAAATGTTTTCATGTCCAGCCCATCGGGCTTCGGTACCTTGATCGCCCGGACAGACAATGCCCAAATCATGCGATTTGGCCCAAACACTTGCCGGTAATACGGCATCAGTTTTTACAATTGTGCCATTTAAACCAACTTCGCCCAAAATTAGATATTGTTCCAATTTATCTTCGGGCAAAACACCAATCGCACATAAAATACCACACAATATAGGCAAATCAAAATGAGAACCACTTTTTTCAACGTCGGCCGGCGACAAATTTACCGTTAAACGCTTTGGTGGTAATTGCAAGTTTAATGCAGACAATACATTACGAATACGTTCCGCAGATTCTTTTACAGCCCTATCCGCCAAACCGATGATATTAAATTCTGGTTTTGATAGACCACTTGACAATTGGACTTGAACATCAATTGGCGTCGCATCCATTCCATTAAAGATTATTGATTTTAACGTTATCATATGGTCATATTATAACTTGAATTAAAATTGCGCAAGTTATAATATACGATAAAACAAAAGGATTTACCAATGCCCGCAAAAAGTAAAAATGTCGCACGAGAATGGTTTAACACTATATTTTATGGCGCACTTATCGCAATTGTGTTTCGTAGTTTATTATTAGAGCCATTTAATATACCATCTGGATCAATGATTCCAAGTTTGCATATAGGCGATCATATATTTGTTGAAAAATGGGCATACGGTTATTCAAGATACTCTTTCCCGTTTGGCTCTTGGAAATTATGGAACGGACGTTTTTGGGCGACCGAACCAGAAATTGGTGACGTTATCGTATTTCGCAACCCAATCAATGAATCACAAGATTATGTTAAACGCTTAATCGGTAAAGCGGGCGACAAAGTTCAGATGAAGCAAGGTCGCCTTTATATAAACGGAAACGAAGTTGTGCGTGAAAACCCACGTCCATATGTGTTTGCAACCCTGCCAAAATCTATGCGTAGTGTTGGTTATTACAAGGACAATATGTCAATCAAAGGCAATAAAATATGGGTCGATAACGAACCAGCGCCATACGAATACACAATCGAATATAGACCCGATGATTTTTGCCATATGTATCACGGTATGTGTGGGGTATTCCACGCAACACAATATACAGAAGTATTGCCAAATGGTGTAAAACACGAAATTATTGAAATGACAGATGATGCACACTTTGACAATACCGAAGAATTTGTTGTGCCAGAAAATCATTTCTTCTTTATGGGCGACAATCGTGACAATAGCGGCGATAGCCGTGGGGAAGTTGGTTTTGTACCACGAGACAATGTATTGGGACAAGTTTGGTTCGTATGGTATTCACATAATTACTATGCACCTTTGTTGGCAATATGGTCATGGGGCAATAAAATGAGATGGGATAGATTTGGAATGGGAATAAATTAAAATGATTAAGTTAAATTATAATTTTAAGAATCCAGAACTAATGCAATTAGCCATGATTCAAAGTGGCGCAAATGCCACACAAAACAATGAACGCCTTGAGTTTATTGGTGACCGTGTATTGGGATTGAGTGTGGCGGATTTACTTTACCAAATGTATCCGAAAGAAACCGAAGGCGAATTAGCACGTAGGCACGCAATGCTAGTTTCAACCGAAACTTTGGCAAAAATTGCCCGAACAATTGGCATCGACACCCAGATAAAACACGGACATATGACCGCCGGTCGGGTCCAGCATATATTGGCAGATGCGATGGAGGCATTACTGGGGGCAATATATTTAGATGGCGGATTTGATGCAGCACGTAATGTTATATTACCAATATGGACGCATTTAGCCGCCGCAGACGTCGTTGCACCAAAAGACCCGAAAACTAAATTGCAAGAATTGGTACAACAGATGGATTCAGGCAACCTGCCACAATATGAATACTTGGATTCAACAGGCGCATCACATAGTCCGGTGTTTACAGTACGTGTATCGGCAATGGGACACGATGCAGTTGGCACAGGAGCATCCAAAAAATCTGCAAGTATTGATGCAGCAGAAAAACTGTTGAAAGTCCTTGCAATTTAAATCTTGGAAGTTTACAATCGATACACAAATAAACATAAGGAAAAAAAATGTTCTCGATTTTATTGGTTTTATTGACAATTGTAGCGGTTATGATGATCGGTTTGATTTTGTTACAAAAATCTGAAGGTTCTGGTATGTCGGGTTCGTCTGCGGCATCTATGTTTGGTGGCGCATTGACAGGTGCGGCGGCGGGCAATTTCTTGACCCGTGCAACCGCTTGGTTGGCAACAATATTCTTTATATTATGTGCGGCGTTGGCATTAATTTCTTCGAAAACACAGGTCGCAAATCAACAAAGCAATCTGCGTCAGGAAATTGTATATCAAGAAAACGCCCAACCAACCGAAGCAACAGAAGCGACGGCGGAAACACCGGCACCAACAGAACAAACAACAAAATAATAAAAAATCCCCAAAAAAGGGGATTTTTTATTTGCGTTTTGCTTTCTTTGCAGGTGCTTTTTTAACCGGAGCAGGTTTCTTGGCGGATTCCAATTTGTATTCTTTGTACAACGCAACACCGCACGTATAAACCAACAATCCAGATACAGCCGTGATTAAGCCCGCAATCATGTGTCCTTCGGATGATATTAAAAACACAACCAAGGCAACAGCCATAACAATTGTATAGCCCAAATTTTTAGCAAACACGTTTAATAATTTTTCGAACATTCTGATTTCTCCCTTTGATTGGATAGCTGTATTATAACATATCACATAATAAAAAACAACCGCAGAACAATCCACGGTTGCACAAGCTTGAATATAGAATATGTTTTAGAATATCAGATGCCCACCAATACGTGCCGTCTTTGGCAACGGGCCAAATGATGAACGTGGACTGACATAAATATTACCGGTGACGGTGAATTGACCACAAAACTGTAGCAAGCCCATATCACGCAAGAACAAGTGACCTTCGATACGAACATTACATGGTAATGTAAATTTGTGCATATTTTGCAAATACAAATTACCTTGGACAACAGTGTTATTTTTTAATACTGTGCCGGCGGCACGACTGTCAATAACGGTATTACCCATAACATTGTTTTGACGTTTATGATGTGCAATCGTTTTTGTTGCAATACGAACAGTTTTTTGATCGTTCTTGACCACATTAATTGAATTGACACGGTTTTCTGATTTGCCAGATTGGGCGGATAGAGGCAATGTCGCCGGCGCACTACGGTCGGATATAGTTACCTGAGGCACAGAAGGAGACGATACAACAACCACAGGTTTACGATAGCAACCATGAACATCCAATATCAGCATTGTAAACAACACTATTATTGCAACCAATAGCGTGATATTTACCATACCAACTAGGTTTACGCCACATATCCAGGCCCAAAACCAACGCAATCCACGACCAATCATACGAATTGGCCATAATATTACACGACACACACATTGCCAGAATTGCTTGATATATTTAATTATTTTGCTGTTTCTCCCCGACTTATCGCCCCCCTGCGATTTGGCGGTACGTGCCGCCGTTTTTTTATCCGTCATAATATTACCTTTTATTAGGAACGCCAGGTGTTATGCCCTAAAAATACTCTTTGTCAATCAATTTGTCAAGGATTTTTGTCTAAAGTTTTTTAAAGTTTTCTTTTTGACCAAATTACTAGGTTTGTGGTATTATACGTTGGTATGAGAAGAATGTTTCTAACCTGCTTTACCATAATTTTGGGCGGATGCGTGTCGACCGATTGGCGCAGCACGTCCGGTATGGTTAAAAAAAACATAAGAACAGGCAAATATGAAATATATACCCAACAGAGGATTTTAGATAATGTGTCACCAATAAACATTTATATTGAAGGTGACGGAAATTCTTTTACAAAACGTGGTGTACCAACCCATAACCCAACACCGGTTAGCACACTTGTGCGGGATATGGCCGATGCAGACAATGCGGTGAACGTCGCATATATTGCCCGACCATGCCAATATATTATGTCCAAAACATGCACACAATCCGATTGGACCGACGGTCGTTTTTCGCCAGAGATAGTCCAAGCGATACAGGATGCTATCAAACAAGTTGCCGGCAATCGACCAATTAGTTTAATTGGATATTCTGGTGGTGCATTAATATCGGGGTATATAATCAAACATAACCCTGATATGAACTTTATCCAATGGGTTACCGTATCCGGTGTACTTAATCACAACGATTGGACCAATTTCTTTGGGGACAAGCCGTTAAAGAAATCTGTTGATTTGGATACCCTGCCCGATATTAAGCAGGTTCACTTTGTTGCAGAACAAGACAAAGTAGTTCCACGAAAGCTGTCCGAAAAATGGACACGTGGTCAACCAATGATCGTAATCAAGGGTGCAACACATAACGATTACCCAAAAATGTAGACACCAGACATCTTGACAAATTAAATACACAGTACTATACTATAAAGTATGAGTACAGAAATAACTTTGTTTCCAATTTTCAATCACAAATCCCAAGAAGTTTGGGATGCGTTTTGTGACGTAAAAATGCGTTCTTGGAACGGAACATACGGCATCCAAACAACCGATCAAGACCGCAACAACACAATGGCTGAATTCCGCCAATGGACCGCACGTGACGGACATACATTTGCATTCGGAGCATATGCCGAAACACAATTGGTCGGATACATCCGTGGGACTTATCGTTTAAATTCGATAAAATGTCACGACCTTTATGTTTTGCCAGAATTTCAGCATATGCGTATTGGTCGTCGCCTTATGACCACAGTTGAACAAACATACAGATTGTCGGCACATCATATCAATTTGTTGGCAATGGGGTATTCTGGTCCTTTTTATCAAAAATTGGGATTTGGTTCACCCGCACACGACGATAATTATGTTAAAATTTTAAAGAAAACAAGCATATATGGCGTAATCCCTGTATTTAAGTTAACACAAAACACCATCAAAGATTGCAGTATATTTAATGCGCAAGCCGGTACAAAATTAAGCAAGGACGCTATTAATCCAAACCATTCTCCAATATTTATATACTATGATGAAGGTCGCCGTGTAGATGGATATGCAATAATGTCACCAGATGGACAAGATGCACAAGTATACGCATCTACACCATGGGCGCAAAAACAATTGACCAAAGCAATCGAAAAACAAAAAAAGTTGTTGGCAATCCAAGCCACCAGGTCACGTTAACCGTCAATAAAACCACCGGATTGCATTTTCCATAAACGAGCATATTCGCCGCCACGACGTAATAATGCGGAATGCGATCCCTGCTCTATTATATGTCCGCCCTGCATAACAACGATACGATCCATATTACGCAATGTTGACAAGCGGTGTGCAATCGCAACAGTTGTGCGACCGGTCGCCAATTCGTCAAATGATTTTTGAATACAAACCTCGGTTTCTGAATCCAGCGCAGATGTTGCTTCATCTAATATCAAAATAGGGGCGTCTTTCAAAAAAGCACGGGCGATGGCGATTCTTTGACGCTGGCCACCCGACAACTTAATCCCCCTATCCCCAACCAATGAATCATATTTCTTGTCTGTAGCCATTATGAAATCATGCGCCATAGCACGCTTGGCAGCAGAACGAACCGCCGTTAATGAAGCATCATTTTTACCATAGGCAATGTTATCACGCAAAGTACGGTTAAACATTGTGGGTTCTTGTGGAATAAACGCTATACTGCGACGCAATGAATCTTGGGAAACATCACGGATATTTTGGCCGTCTATTAATATTTCACCACTGGTCGGATCATAAAAACGCATTAACAAGTTTACCAAGGTTGTTTTACCCGCACCCGATGCACCAACCACACCAACACGTTCACCACAGGATATTTTCAAATTAAAGTTACGCAAAACCCATTTACGTTTGTACTTAAACGACACATTGCGAAACTCTATTTCGCCACATGTAACCTGTAAGTCGGGCGCATTGTTCGCATCCATTACATCAACAGGCACAACCAATTCTTCGTATGCACGCACCGCAGAACCCAACACATCCGTTATATTCGGGATTTGATTTACCAATTGTCCAATTGTGCCCATAACGGTAAAGAATACAGAATTGGTAAATACTATTTCTGCAACAGTAATTTCACCACGCATATACAGCCACACAGACAAAAACAAAGTAACGCCATAACATATATCCCACAACACCATTGGAAAGCCCCAGAACCAACGTTGGACAAAAGATTTGCGTTTATACTGCTTAATCTGATTATTTCGTGCAGGATCAAGGTACTTCTTTTCATGCAATGCGCCTGCAAATAATTTAACAATAGAAAAGTTTGATATACTGTCAACACTTTTGCCGGATACTTCGCTGGTAGAACTGCTGTATTCCTTGGCGGCACGGTTCATGGGTTTAATCATAATCCAACTGTATATGGCACGCATAGCAAATACAATTCCAAACATAATCGCAACATATGTGTTAATCGAGAAAATCAACCCTACGTTTATCAGAACAACCACCAACAGACACGTCAAGCGCCAAAAATCAATCACCGCATCTACACCTTTGGCAACATACATAATTTGAGTATGAACTTTGCCCGCCATACGCCCAGTCCAAAACGACATTGATTGGTTATAGACATAATCACTTAATTTAATCCAAATGCGATTTTGAACCAACGGCCCCCAACGTGAATAAAAAACATCACGGAATAACATCGAAACATCAATCAACAACAGCAACGAAACAATCATTACAATTGTCGGCCAAGCGTACTCGATAAACGTCATACCAGATGGCACAGGATTTTCAAACAACGCGATAAACCAACGCTGGAAATTCGGGAACAAAACACCGTCCATAGAAACAATGAAAAAGAATACGGCCCACGCGACAATCGCGCCAATTGACCCACGTACAGAATACCGCAAATAAAAACGCCACAGCGACTTTGGCAATGCCGTATCTGATTTTTGTTTCATTATTTAGCCCCCTGATTTGTAATTACTTCTTTGAATATCTCGGCCGGAATTGTACCACCTGTGATTGCGGAATCCATTGGTGTAAAATCATCGTTACCCATCCATACGCCAATCACTCTGTTTGGCGTCGCACCAACAAACCACGCATCACGGTTTTCATTGCTGGTCCCTGTTTTACCGCCCAAAACACCATCGACGCGCGCACGACCGCCCGTACCCCCCGACGCAACAACATCCGCCAACATTGTTTGCATATATCCAACCGTATCAGGTGCCAAGACCATAATAGGATCCGACGGGTTACGATTGTAAATAACATTGCCACGCATATCGGTTACTTTTGTAATAGAATATGGACGCACCGATTGGCCGTTGTTCCATATAACCGCATATATGTTCGTCAAATCCAACAATGTCATTTCGGACGCCCCCAAAACAGTCGAATATTCACGACGCAGTTTTGTACCAACACCCAAACGTCCCGCCATATCCAACACCGCATCAATACCATAGGTTTCGGTCAACTTTAATGGAACAGAGTTAACACTTTTCGCAAAAGCCGTTGCCAATGTAATATCGCCATAATAACGTTCGTTATAGTTCTTGGGACTGTAATCACCAATTGCAAACGGAGAATCATTTACAAAAGCATCAGGCGTCATACCATTTTCCAACGCAACCAGATAGACCACGGGCTTAAACGCACTGCCCGATTGACGTGGGGCGGTCGCGCGATTAAATTGACTGGCTTGGTAATTGGCACCACCCGACATTGCACGCAAAGCACCATCAAAATCCATTGCGACAACCGCACCTTGGTATGGGGGCACACGCACAGACAAAATTTCCGAAACAGTATCTTGTAATTTTGTGTCCAGCGTGGTGTAAACATACATATCTGTTTCAAATGCACCGATTGTTGAATGTAATTCATCCATTACATAATCAGTCCAATAACGATATTGATTTGTATCGGATGCCCCCACCGCAGGACTTAATGATTGTGCGGCAACACGTGCCTGATTAATCGTGATATACCCCTGGCGCACCATTTCAGACAGAACCACACGGGCACGGGCTATATTTTTGTCAGGATTGCGTAGTGGACTGTATGTTGTTGGGGCCTTTAACATTGCGGCGATTTGTGCCGACTGACCAATCGAAAGTTTTGTTGCGGGCACACCAAACATTGTACGGGCCGCCGCATCAATACCACGCATACCGCCAACCAACGAAACACGATTCATATATAAATCCAGAACTTGGTTTTTATTAAACCGATTTTCCAACCAATAAGACAAAATAAGTTCTTGGACTTTGCGGGATATCTTTTTTTCACGCGATAAAAATATATTCTTGGCCGTTTGTTGCGTAATGGTCGAACCGCCAGATGCCATGCGGCCAGATACCATATTCGACACAACCGCACGCATAATACCACGAATATCTATTGGACCGTGCGTAAAGAAACGTTTGTCTTCGATGGCAACAATGGATTGCCAAACGTGTGCCGGCAATGTTTCAGTCGATACAGGAGTCCCCATTATTCGATTGGCACTACGTATTTCATTTCCACGCGAATCCAAAAACACAATTGTTGCATCACGCGTTTCATGTAAAATCGCATCCAATGACGGCATTCGTAAATATATAACAGAAACATATCCCGCAACACCAACACAACCCAATAAAAACAAGTTAAACATCCATACAAATACACGACGTCGAAACGATGGACGTGCATCCGTATTTTCTAACCTTTTATCCTTTATGCGTGACAATTTTTCCCCTTTGGTTGGGATGTTAGCATAAATGGCTTGCCTTTTACAAGATTTTATAATTATAATCCGTATGTTTTACGTAAAGGGGATGTGAATATGAAAAAGATTGCCGTTTTAATGGCCGCTTTATTACCAATGGTCGCAGCCGCAGAAGAATACGCGGACGATTACAACACGTACGATAATTATTATGACGAATATGAATATATTGACAACACTGCATCGGTAACAACACCGGAAAAACGCGATAACTATATCGGTATCAGAATCCATAAAAACGAAAGAATTGCGTTCAAATATGATATTCACAGCGGCGGCAATTCCAATGTACGCGAAGATAACTTTGGGTTTGGCGCAGTTATTGGCAATAGATTAAGCAACCATGTCAAAATTGAATTTGAAACGTCATATGTTGGGGGCGACCAAACCAAACGCGGGGTAAATTATGACTTTGATGTTTGGGCCAATATGTTGAACGTATACCTGTTCAATGAATACGCAGGCGCAATTGCACCGTACGCAGGTCTGGGGATTGGTTTTGCCAATATTTGGGGCGATATCAGTATGCCAAAAATGTCCGACAGTGTTTTCGATTTATCGTATAGCGCAATGGTCGGTGTGAACTTTGCACTAAACGACCGTGTTGATTTGAATCTAGGACTAAAATATCATTATTATGGCGAATTAGAACACCAGTTAAACGGTAACGAATACGCAATTACAGACGTGGATGCGACCGAGTTTTATTTCGGTGCAGCATATAAATTTGGATTGTAATTGGATTCTTTTTCCGTTGTATTATTTGTTTAGATTTTCTATAATTCGGGTATGAAAAATATACCCGATTTATTTATTTTATCCGAACACGCCGATTTGTTAAAAAAGTTAAACGAATGGGACGTGGCATATCACCAAAACGATGCACCGATTGTCGATGACGCAACATACGATGCCGCCAAAAGACGGGCGCTGGACATTGAAAAACAATACCCCGAATTGGCGGCGACAGGCGCATCAACACACGTTGGGGCGGCAGTATCAACAAAATTTAAATCGCACCCACATACTGTGCCTATGTTATCAATTTCAGACGTTTTTAACGAAGGCGAAGTAGCCGATTGGTTTGAAAAATTATCGTCTAAAAACATATTTATAGAATTAAAAGTTGATGGCGTTTCTTACGCGGCACGTTATGAAAACGGCATATTGGTCCGCGGACTGACACGGGGTAGCGGGACACACGGCGAAGATATAACCGAGAATCTTAAAACCATTCCAGACATACCACAAAAACTATCCGGAAACTTTCCCGATGTTATAGAAGTTCGTGGTGAAGTGTATATGAGTCGTGCCGACTTCTTAGCATTGAATACAGAATCAGAAAAACCGTTTGCGAATCCAAGAAATGCGGCCGCTGGTTCTTTGCGACAATTAAATCCCGCCATTACCGCAACACGAAAATTAAGCGCATTCGCATACACTTATGGCGATATATCAAACCGTGATTTCGCAACACAATCAGAATATTTTGACAGATTGGAATCTTGGGGGTTCAAAACCACACGACAATGGGCACATCACGCAGATAACATGACGGAAATCCAACGTGTGTATAACTATATTATGAGCATCCGCCCAGACATTCCGTTCGACATAGACGGATTGGTTTTGAAGGTTAATGATATCGCAACACAAGAAAAAATGGGACGACGTGCAAATAGCCCAAGATGGGAAGTTGCATATAAATTCCCCGCTGCAAACGCAATTACCACATTACGTGACATCACCATACAGGTCGGACGCACCGGTGTTTTAACGCCTGTTGCAGAATTAGAACCAATCAACATTGGAGGAGTCGTTGTATCACGTGCAACATTACACAATGCAGATGAAATTAAACGTTTGGACATCCGCATTGGTGATAAAGTCGTTGTACAACGTGCCGGCGACGTCATACCACAAATAGTACAAGTTGCCGAACATACAGATGACGCAGTCACATTCGTGTTTCCAACAACCTGTCCCGTATGCGGGGGCAACGTTATCCAAGAAAACGGTATGGTCGCACGCAGATGCATAAACACTATGGGGTGTCCCGCACAATTAATCGGGGAACTAGAACACTTTGTCGCACGCAAACGCTTTGATATTGACGGCCTTGGAACCAAGCAGTTGGAAACATTTGTTGGACGTGGTTGGATTAAAACACCGGCCGACATATTCACATTAATCCAAAATCACGGCGATGAAATACGCAAAATGGATGGTTTTGGTGACAAATCCGTCAAGAACCTTGATGCATCCATTGAAAATGCACGTAGAGTAGAATTGCATAGATTACTGTTCGCCATCGGAATACCCGAGGTAGGAGAAGTCACCGCAAAAATATTGGCACGTGCGTTTGGAAATCTTGACGATATTCGTAATGCGCCGGCGTGGAAATTAAAAAACATTGACGGCATTGGCGATGTTATGGCGGATGAAATCGTGTCTTTCTTTGCGGATGAACATAATGCAAATGCGCTAAATCAATTGTTAACCCAAATCACAATTATAAATCCAGACATACAGGCATCGGATAAAGAAGGACCTTTGGCAGGAAAACGTATTGTGTTAACAGGAACCCTATCAAAATATACCCGTGACGAAGCCAAAGACGTATTGGAAAAACTGGGGGCAACCGTCACAGGTAGCGTTTCGGCAAAAACCGATATTGTTTTAGCAGGCACAGACGCCGGCAGCAAATTAGCCAAGGCAACCGAATTAGGCATAACAATTTGGTCCGAAGACGATTTAGATAACATTCAAAAATAAACCCCGATATAATCGGGGTATGGACATGAAACTTTCGGACGTAATTAACGGTCGCGCGATACAGGACGATCGACAAACATCCATATCAGCCACACCAATGCCGATATACCGATTATTGTATAAACAATATTACTGGCCAAGGTTGCAGGGCCAAATAAATACGCAACCAAATCAAAACCAAAGATACCTATTAAGCCCCAGTTCAAGGCACCAATAAATGTCAATGGTATTAAAACGTAGTTTGTTAGTCCTCTCATCTGTTTTCTCCTTTTCACGGTTTGTTTCGTCTTTTGATAAGACACATGTATTATACGAACTTTTAAGTCGCAACGCAATAGCATTAAGGCATTTAGGAAAAGGTTCAAACCGCATTTTTTCCTATTGTTTACAGGCACATATTGCCGCATATTAAGGCAACACTTTATCATATTTTGACAGACGTAATTTAATATTATATCATATATACTATGACAAGATTTTATGATGCGCATTGCCATATTCCAGATACACAAAACATTGATGCGATTGTGCAAGATATGCGGACGCATTCTATTGAAATAATACTAAACAACGCAGCACGTCCGTCCGAATGGAAATTCGTTTATAATATTTCACAGCGACATAAAAATATATTTGGGGCATTGGGAATCCACCCGTGGCATATATCACAGACAACACCAAATTGGCAAGACGAATTAAGACAATACTTAATCGCTAATCCCAAATTGATGGTGGGTGAAATCGGATTGGACAAGTATCATCCAAATACAAACGAACAAGTCGACATATGTCAGAGCCAGTTAAAATTGGCCGCAGAACTAAAACGTGGGACATGTGTACATTGTGTCGGTGCATGGGATAAAATATTACACATCTTAAAAGAAAACAAACGCGCCCTACCCCCTGTGATACTGTTCCATAAATTCAATGGTAATATCAAGATTATGCAAGATTTAATATCATCATGTAACGCATACTTTTCATTTGCAGACACAACAAATATCAATGTCATACACACCGTACCGCAAAACCGTATTTTAATTGAAAGTGATACAGATAATCCCATAGACGTGATAAATAACACCAAAAATATCGCAAATTTATTGAATATGGATTTAAATACTTTAACATCAAGCATAGAGCAAAATATAACCCAGGTTTTAGACATATGAATAGTTTAGCCAGAATACAAACACTGTTCGGTATCGATGCGATAAACAAATTGAAAAACACAACTGTTATGGTTGTGGGCTGCGGCGCAGTCGGTTCTTTTGCAATCGAAGCATTGGCCCGTTCGGGAATTGGACACTTGATCATTGTGGACTTTGATGTCGTTGAAGAATCAAATATAAACCGACAAATATTTGCCACCACTTCAACCATTGGTCAAGCAAAAGTAGATGTTGCGTCAAAACGCATACACGACATAAACCCCAATGCCGTGGTCACAGCACATAAAATGTTCTGGGATGAAAATACAGATATAAACGACAGACCCGACTTTGTCATAGACGCTATTGATACGGTGGATTCTAAAATATCTTTATATAAGTGGGCAGAACAACATAATTTGAAAATAATTGCGTGTATGGGGGCGGCATCAAAAACAGATGTTAGCCGCATAAAAATTGCCCCTTTGTTTAAAACCAGTGTTTGCCCATTGGCGCAACGGGTTCGTCAAATCGCACGAAAAAACAATATTTCAAACATACCAACCGTGTTTTCAGATGAAACGCCAGTACCGGTGGTCGGACATGCAAAAAATCTTGGGTCTATTATTACTGTGACGGGAACCTTTGGATTGACGATGGCAAACTATGCCATACAGGAAATCATTCAGGAAAAGTGATTTCGCACCATTTGCAATACAATTGATATTCTGATAAAATTATGTACAAAAATGGAAGGGAGAAAACATGAAAATCACACAAAAATTAAAATCTTGGTCGGGGGTATGGATATCCGTCTTGGCAATTGGTGTTGCGATGGGCGGCTACTTTATCGGTGATGGAATCTATCGTGCAATGTCGGGGCGCACGGTAACCGTCAAAGGTTTAGCCGAACGTGATGTCGTGGCAGATACGGCCGTATGGAATATTAAAATCAATGGTGTTGGCGGAGATTTGACAAAACTACAATCCCAAATTGATGAAGATATTGCAGAAATTCATACATTTCTTATTGATGCCGGATTTGAACCAGATGAAATACAAAACCTGCGTATTCAGGTACGTGATAAATATGCAGGATATTCGGATGCCGAATTAAAAAACCAACAAAACGATGGACGATATGTAATCGACACAGGCGTCATGGTGCGTTCCAAGCAAGTTATGTTGGTGGATGCAATGTCACGCAGAATGGGCGAATTGGTACGTCGTGGAATTACAATTACCGAAGATTATTCTGGACCTGTTTATATATTTAACGGTTTGAATGACATAAAAATCCCTATGATTGAACAAGCAACAAAAAATGCCACCGCTGCGGGTCAACAGTTCGCAAAAGACGCAGATGCGAAATTAGGACAAATTAAAAGTGCAAACCAAGGGGTTTTTAGTATTGAATCCCGTGATCCAATTGACCGTTGGTCATCCGACGAACGTCAAGCAATTAACAAAAAAGTTCGTGTTGTGGCAACAATTACGTTTTATTTGAAATAAAGAAACGCCCAAGTGGGCGTTTCTTTATTCGGCCAATGTTCCAACCGACATTGTTATACGGCGGACACCGCTACTGATAGATTTCTCTTTATTGATACGTGCCTTTAATATTTCGCCGGTATGATATATATGCGTACCACCGCATAATTCACAAGACACATCACCGGCGGTGATAACTTTGACCGTATCGCCATATTTTTCACCAAACAATGCCATCGCACCACGTGCGACCGCATCATCCATTGACATTTCTTCGTGGGCAACCGGCATATCGGCCGCAATCCAAGTGTTTATCAAATCTTCGACCGCTTGTTTTTCTTCGGTGGTCATAGGACGACCAAAGCGGAAGTCAAAACGAACGGAGTCAGGTGAAACTTTGGAACCACGCTGTTCAACATCTTCATTTAAGACAGCACGTAATGCGGACTGCAACAAATGGGTTGCTGTGTGTGCGCGGGCGGTTTGTTGACGTACCGCAGAATTAATCACAGGAACGACAATGTCACCAACAGACAAATCTGATGTCAATGTACCTTTGTGGATAACAACGTTATCAACACGGGCGGCTTCGGCTACATTCATAACGGCTGCGTCATCACGACGTAATTCGCCACTATCGCCGACTTGGCCACCTTGGGTGCCATAGAACGTTGTTTTATCCAATGCAACCTCTACATTATCGCCGGCATTGGCCTGTGTCACAAATTCACCGTCACGCAAAATAGACAGAACACGTGATTCCATTGCAACAGGTGCGTATTTCGCAGCATCATCGGTCGCAGGCAATTCAGTTTGAGATTCCCAGAATATACGAGTACCTTTGGTATCTGCACGGGAACGTTCTTTCTGTTCGGCCATAGATTTTTCAAAGCCAGCGACATCGACATCTATATTTCTATCACGCAAAATCATTTGGGTTAAATCCAATGGGAAACCATATGTATCAAATAACTTGAACGCAATATCGCCCGGCAAAACAGCGTTATTCAACTTTGGAATTTCATTTTCCAACAATTTCATACCGTTTTGCAACATATCTGCAAATGAATTTTCTTCGTTACGCAAAATTTCAACAACACGTTCTTGTTCACGGGCCAATTCAGGATACGCTGCACCCATTTCTGTGATTAATGCGGGGTATAGTTTTGACAGCAACGCACCACGATGCCCCAAAATCTGACCGTGACGCATCGCACGACGTAAAATACGACGAATTACATATCCACGATCTGTATTCGATGGAATAACACCGTCGGCAATTGCAAAACCAACGCTGCGTAAATGATCAGTAATCACCTTAAAACTGGCGATATTTTCAGGCGTTTCGGCAACGCCGGTTACATCAGATACGGCACGCTTTAAATTCACAAATAGGTCAGTATCATAATTGTCTGTCACGCCTTGCATAATTGATGCAAAACGTTCCAAGCCCGCACCCGTATCAACATTTTGACGTGGCAACGGCGTCAAATTACCGTTGGCATCACGGTCGTATTGCATAAATACATCGTTCCAGATTTCAACCCAGCGACCGCCATCTTCGTCTGCAGACCCGGGCAAGCCACCCGCCAAATGATCGCCCATATCATAATGCATTTCAGTACATGGCCCGCAAGGTCCAGTTTCGCCTGCAGACCACCAATTGTCTTTGTCACCCAATAAAATCGCTTCTTTGCCGGCAACCTTCTTCCAAATAGCAGCAGCTTCTTCGTCACTATAATGCGTAGTGACAACAATACGATTGGGATCCAAACCGAATACACGGGTCAATAATTCCCACGACATTTCAATTGCGCCTTCTTTGAAATAATCACCAAAAGACCAATTGCCCAACATTTCAAAGAATGTATGATGACGACCATCAAAACCAACGTCTTCTAAATCGTTATGTTTGCCGCCGGCACGGATACATTTTTGAACGTCCGCAACACGTGGCGCAAAGGCAGGTTCTGTACCCTGCAAAATTCCTTTCCATGGGACCATACCAGCAACGGTAAACAGCAAAGTCGGATCATTTGGAACCAACGATGCAGACGGCACAATTTTATGCCCATGTGATTCAAAATATTCTAAGAAAGCATGTCTAATTTCATCATATGTCATATTCACATCCTGTTGTTTTTCGGTGGCATTGTATAAACTTTCGCCACGGTATGCAATCATTAATATTCATTTATGAAACTTTAATTTTCAGACGTCATTACCGCATCAACAATGGCTAAACAATCGGCAACTAATCGTGTAGTTTTTTCCGATATATCACGACCACGTCCACGTGGTGTGATACGGACAAGATTTACCGAATCCATGTAAATAGGCGTGTTTATAATATCATCACCACGCATTATACTGTTTAGAACCGCCCACATCACCGCATCAACCGATGCAGCATCCACACAGGCCTTGGATATTGTTTCGTGTACACGGCGTAAAATTTCGGCCATTTTATGTGCCGAAAACATTCGAACCATTGTTCCAGCCATTCCAATGTGTGGACGAAAAAATTCCGCATCAACACCATCCAATGTATGCAAATCAACCGAACGCATCAAACGTAATACGTCCAACAAATTGTCGTTTACATATGCCGCATTTTGGATTACCGCAAAGTTATTTGACGACACGTCGGGGATACGCAAATCAAGCAACATATCTGTATCATTTATAAAGACAATCCATTGTGCGTTCGGGGCAAATCGGTGCGCAACATCCAGCACACCCAACCGCGCAGACATTAAATCAATATCTTGCGTCGAATTTACAATACGTAGACGTCCACGATACCCCAATTTACGAATATCACGAACCGTAATGCTGTGTGATGGATTAGTGTTGTAAATTATTAATAAAAAATCTTGGGGCAAACGTGATATCGGCGGAACAGACAGCGATAAACATTCGCTGTTAAATGTCGTCATCCCGATAATAGCGCGAACTTTGCCCGTAAACATAGTTATTAGGTTAAAGAAAAATCACAACAATTGCAAACATATAGTTTTTTATGATATAATGCGTGCATAAAAAGAGACGCCAATATGAAACCAAGCATGACATTAGCCATCGTTTTGATGATTATCATCGTTTTGATGACGGCATTTAACATACATTTGGGAAGCAATGCGCCCTTGAATATTTCACCAGAGCAAATGGCACACACATTGTTCGTATGCCCCGTTGCACGCAATAGTATATGGGTGACGTTTGCAATGCTGTTAAGACGTGCGACCAAGCCAATTACAATTGGTTTTTCGTTTGCGGCATTAATGCTGATGTTTTCATGGGGATGGGCATTGTATCAAAACCTGTTGAAAGATAAGTTTTCACGTGATGTATATAAAAATCCATGGGCATTTACAAAAATGACTTTCTGGGCATTAGTTATGGTAATAATAGCAATGTCAACCACAGCACATTTTCGTGCAGTTCATGTAGATGGCAGCAATGAAAAATGGGTTTTATGCGACAATAATTCACCAAAAGCGGTCGCCGTACCTGCCGAAAAGGTACACCCATAGCGCATTGTGTATTATATAAGTGTAATTTTATGCATAATTCTGGGGCTTTTGAATTATTGACTTGACTTAAAGCGCAGAATTCTCTACGATTCGGACAAGCAGTACAGGCAATGCTTAGGCACTGCGGGACAATTAAAAATTTTATGAAAGGAGAAACACATGAACAAACAACAATTAATCGAAGCGATTGCAAACGAAGTCGATGTAACAAAAGCAACTGCTGCATCATGCTTGGACGCATTCATCAACACAGTTACAAAAGTTTTGAAGAAAAAAGGCGAAGTTCGCTTGGTTGGCTTTGGTACATTTGCAACAGCAAAACGTAAAGCAACAACAGGTCGCAACCCACAAACAGGTGCTGCTATCAAAATCCCTGCTTCTACACAGCCAAAATTCAAACCAGGTAAAGCATTGAAAGAAGCTTTGAATTAATTTTGATGTGTTATCGAGAAAAAATTCCCTGCAATTGCAGGGGATTTTTTTGTATTTACTGTATTTATTATAAAAAATAATTCTTTACATAAAAAAAATTATTGCATACAATATAATCGTCAAACAAAAAAGGAAGGACCAAATGGCTGACAAAACCACAAAAAAAACCGTTGCAAAAAAAACACCTGCAACAAAAACAACCGTTAAAAAAACCGCAACAGTGAAAGCGGCACCAAAAAAATCAGTTACAAAAAAAGTTGCAGCAGCACCTGTTGCAGAAAAATTCCCATGCGGATGCGATAAAAATTGTGCTTGCGGTGGAAACTGTGCAGAACACAAACATTGCAAATGCCGCAAATGTGGTTTTGTAAAAAAATTGATTGTATTTTTGGTTGTCTTTGCAATGGGATTTGCGACCGCAAAAATGACACAATGCGATAAACGTGGCAAAATGGGTCCAAGACCAGAATTTAATGAAAACGGTTGCTTGGTTGTAAAATGCCCAAAAATGGCAGAAAAAATGCCAATGATGGATGAAAATCAAGACGGCTGTGTAACCAAAACAGAATTCAAAGCAGCAAAAAAACATATGCGTCGTGGCCCACGCCCAGAAGAAGCACCTGTTGAAGAAGTTGCAGCACCAGAAGTTGCAGAATAAAAAATATTCTTATAAAAAAATCCCCCGTTTGGGGGATTTTTTTAATCCAGATTCTTTAACAAGATATCTTTCATTTCGTTTGGCATCATTCCCGTTGTGGAATAACCGCAATCTACGTGATGCACTTCGCCCGTGACACCGGATGACAGGTCACTGAACAAATACATGGCCGCACCGGACACATCGTCCAATGTCATATTGCGACGCAATGGTGTCGTTTCTGCGTTCAAACGCAACATTGCTTTGAACCCGCCAACGCCACTGGATGCCAATGTCATAATTGGGCCGGCACTAATCGCATTTACACGAATGCCGTCACGCCCCAAATCAGACGCCAAGTAACGAACACTGCTGTCCAATGCGGACTTTGCAACACCCATTACATTATAGTTTGGAACGGATTTTTCACCGCCAAAGTATGTCAAGGTCACAATCGAACCACCGTTTGTCATCAATTTAGATGCACGACGTGTCAAATCAACCATGGAATATACCGATATATCCATTGTGTTGCGGAAATTATCACGTGTTGTATCCGCATAACGACCCGTCAATTCATTTTTATCGGAAAAAGCAATTGCGTGTAACATACCGTCCAGATGACCCCATTCGGCTTCTATTTTCGCAAACAAATCATCCATTTGTTCATCGTTTTGAACATTGCATTCTTGGACAAATTTTGCACCAATCGATTCCGCCAATGGACGAACACGCTTTTCCAATGCAGGCATCGCATATGGCATTGCAATTTCAGCCCCCAATTCGTGTGCACGTTTGGCAATTGCCCACGCCATAGACCAATCGTTGGCAACGCCGGTAATTAAAATCTTTTTTCCTTTTAATAACATCAAGAATTCCTTTGGTTATTTATCTATTGGACAGATAAAATATACCACCGTCACACACAATGTGCAACAGATAAAAAAACCGCCCATGCGGACGGTAATTTGTGCTTAGCGTAATTTTTGGAAATTTTTAAACAATACGCAATCTACGAATTCACACCAGTTTTGTGCATCATAGTTCGGCTTACCCGTTGGCCGACGATTGCACACATCACCCAACAATTTGCAAACCATCATGCCCGCCATAGTTTTGTTTTCAACCTGTGGCTGTTCAGCGGGTTTGGTTGCCACGGGCTGTGGTTTGGGTGCGGGTTTTGGTTTGGCCTGCTCTGCCTGTGGTGTGGGTGCGGGCTGTGGTTTAACCTGCTCTGCCTGTGGTTTAGGCGCGGATTTTGGTTCAACCTGCTCTGCCTGTGGTTTGGGTGCGGGCTTTGGTTTAACCTGCTCTACCTGTGGTGTGGGTGCGGGTTTTGGCTTATCCTGCTCTACCTTTGGTTTGGGTGCGGGTTTTGGTTTCTGCAAAGTCACACATTTTTTTATGATGCTTTGCAAACTTAAGTGGTACATCTCATCTTCACTCATGGTTACACCAAATGCATTTTCGATAAACATACCAAATTCCAAAGCATCTAAAGAATCCATACCACTAAGATTATACAAACTGTGGTTGGCAAAATGGTCTTTATAGCCGTCAAACATAGAGCTTGATATTTTTAATCTTTCGTTACAATATTGAAA
Organism: Candidatus Enterousia sp.; assembly: GCA_045654485.1. Lineage (GTDB taxonomy): Bacteria > Pseudomonadota > Alphaproteobacteria > Rs-D84 > Rs-D84 > Enterousia. The sequence goes on from JAZONN010000003.1 coordinate 75,591, forward strand.
GATCATTTGTTCTACTTGTTCGGGTGTGTACATATAAAATCCTTTGTCATTTTTATTTTTTGTCTATGTAAATATAGCATTGCTTTGACAAATTGCAAGTTTTAATGCCACATTATGCGACAAATTGGTATGCATTCGAACAACATCAGGCGATTGTTCTTTATCTTGACCAACGGGATTAACCCAAATAAACGCAGGCGAAATGTAGTGGCGTTCATATCTTCACGTTGACGCAGCACACGATAGTATTCAGGATACGAATTGCGAATATCGGTTGATATCGCACGCCAACACGCACGCATGCGGGATTGTTGCGATATACTGGTACGTGCATCGTGATTGCGGTAATGCACCAAAACAGACGGAATATTATAGAAATGTGTATATGGCATCAATCGTGCCCATAAACGGTAATCTTCGGCGGGGCTAAAAGCGGCTTCGTATCGAATGCCATGAGAATCCAACACCGATTTGCGTATCATAGATGCGGTATGCGCCACAAAGCAATCTTGACACAGCATGGTGCGTATATCCAAATCGTGTTCGGGATATTGGCGAATAAAGTCAGCATCCGGCCCATCAAAAAATCTCATCCAACCCGACACAACACCGACCCAAGGTTTCGAATCCAATATCGCAACCGATTTTTCCAACCGGTCGGGCATACAGACATCGTCATGATCAAAAATCGCAACGTATTTACCACGTGCCATATCCAACAAACGATTACGGGATGCCGATATCCCCATATTTTTATCATTGCGCACATATCGAATACGCCCATCAGAATACGATGCAACAACGTCATCCAATGCGGTGTTGGCGGGACTGTCGTTCAAGATAATAAATTCAAAGTCAGAAAACGTCTGATTTAATACAGATTCTATGCATTCACGCAAATGTTGGGGGTTGGTATTGTATATCGGCGTCAGCACCGACACAGTCGGCATATTTTGTGACATATTTGACCTTTTTGATAAGTATAAATTCCGACATTTATACTGCCAAAGGGTGCAGAATTAGTCAATTTGATAGAAATCCTAAAAAAAACATATGAAAAAAATGCCCTATTTTCTCTTTACAACCATCGTTTATGATGTATTATGGGCATTGTTCGGGGAGTTTTTTTAGAGTGAATGGTCCACACAACAGGTAAAGTCATGGAATTCATTCGTAAAATTATTGAAGTGTATAATCTGTATAAAAGCGGTAAATTGGATTTAATACTGGCCGACGTTAATCAAATGCAATACAAGAAAAATCAAATCCAGAATCAACTGGGTGCATTGGAACAAGACGTTAAATTATCAAAACAACGCTTGGGAACGGTTCAAGATGCCGTGGTACGCAAAACATTGGGAATGAATGTCAATGTGGACTTTTCGGCCCAACATGTATGTTTGGAAACAACATATCGTGTGATTGCCGCCGGATGTTCGCCATTCTTGGTCGGACCGGCGGGCAGCGGCAAATCCACAATACTGGCCCAGATTGCAGAGGCCATGGATTTGCCTTTCTATCCCATGTCCGTAAATTCATTGACCAGCGACTATAACATCATCGGGTACAACGATGCAAATGGCAAATATATTCCAACCGTATTCCGCCAGGCATATGAACACGGTGGTATTTTCAGCTTTGAAGAAATCGATGCGGGCAACCCAAATGTTCTGACCGTTATCAATAATGCCATGAGTCAGGATAAATACTCGTTCCCCGACAAAATAGTGGAAAAGCATCCAAAATTCATACTGGCCGCCAGTGGTAATACATATGGCACCGGTGCAAATATCAAATATATTGGGCGAAACCCATTGGATGCGGCGACACTGGACAGATTTGTTATGGTTTATACGGACTATGATGCGAAATTGGAATACAGATTGTGCGCAAATAAAGAATGGCTGGCGTGGGTGCATCAGGTGCGCAGCGCGGTTAACAGATTAGATATGAAAGTGGTTGTCGGAACACGTGCGGTGTTGCATGGCGAAAAACTGCTGAATGCGGGCCTGCCCCGGGCAGCGGTTGAAGAAATGGTTGTATTCAAAGGCATGCGGATGGCAGACATTGAAAAAATTCGTGGCAATATCAGATAACAAAATATGGATTGGTTAAAAAATCATCTTGGGTCGTTGGGATATGCAGGGGATTTTTATATCCCAAACAATAGCACCGGTGGTGGCGCCGGTGACGGTCAGAAACCGCACGCCGCAGGCGAAGAACAAATCAAACGACCAATAAATTACGATAAACCACGTGTTGTGCAAACGGATGAATATGATTTCCCCAGAATACAAAAGTTTTTTGAATGGGAACAATTCTTGGACTATGTCGATTGGTCGGGACACGAAAACAGGCGTGCTTCACATAATACCTACAACAAATATCTTGAAGGTACTTTGACCAGGTCTTTTCAAGAAGCGATGCAATTGGCACGTTATGGATGGGTCGATGGTTTAAAGCAATTAAAAGACATAGAGTCGGTTAATCTGCACCCCACCACGATCGCCATGCAAACATATGACACCGAATCCAGATATGATATCGCAGGTGGCGCTGTAAATATTGGACGATATCTGGCGCATGCACCTGATTGTATGCGTCGAATGACACCGATACGAAATCACACTTTGCCGGCACGTATTCAAAAGATATTAATCAACAGTATTTTCCCCCGAACTACACAACCCAGCGACGTATTAAAACACGGATATACAGTGTACCAAATCATAGACGCATTAGAACGGGCCAACATACAAACCGATATAACAATCGTCTTTCCAGTAAATAAGCATATCATGTACAGCCAACGTGATTATTATTTCTATGAAACATATATAAAAATCAAAGATTCAACCGATATAATCTATCCAGAAAAATTGCTGTTTTGTCTGGCGCATCCATCAATGCTGCGACGATTGGTGTTTTCAGAATTTGAAAAGAACTCGCGTTCCGTTCGTGAATTCTTTCACTTTTATCAATACAGCGCAGACGAGCGTGGATATGGCAGTTACGTCCCCGAATGGCAACCACCGCAATATATGATGCGTGACACACTGATGATACCAGATGTATCAAATGCGAATAGTATGGAACACATAATTGCACAAATTCAAAATATGATTAAATCACAGTACGAACACGGACGATAATTCCCCAGACCACAAAATAGATTGACAAATTACGCGCTTTGTGTGACAATATAGTGGATATTCTATGATATAACGGGGCAACTATGATTAAACCGGGACAAAGATTTACAGCACGTGACTTACATAACTCTATGGACGAGTTATGCAATCGCAACATAAAGAAATTCATCACAGCCGAAAACAGCACAGGCGTGGTTATTGGCGACACAATAATGTTTCCTGCGGAAATGACACCACATCAATACGCATATGCATGCACATGTGAAAATCGCATCGCACAATCCAGCGCACGTGATTTGGATGCACAATTACGCAATCGTGGGGTACAGACAACACGTCGATTCTCGTACAACTATAACACCGGCGGAATACCAAATGACAAAATTATCAAGGATGCATACTGCCTGGAATGGTTTAAGCAAATTCATGTTTACGCAAACACAAACTTCAAAAACGCCAAAGATCTGGATGAATACGTCGATATTGTCCATGACGCATTCCGCCTGACGTACTATTATGCCCAGTATTTATGGGCGGCAAACCCACGGGCATGTCGCAAAATCGCAGACGCATTGCAATATCCACTGGACGGTCAATGGGCCCAGATAACCGGTGCCACATTGGGAATTGGATATCAATTTCACCCAGATGACGTATATGAATTTGCGATAAAGCACATAGCCCCAGATTTAACACGTGAACAACGTGATAAACGCTATGCGGAACAATTGGCATTCAAAAATGAAATGATGGACCAATATGGTCTGGACACAGGTTGTCTGGTACTGTCACCGCAAAGTCGTGAAAAATTAACCAAGATTGTCACACACACCGACACACCATATAAACGACAGTTGTTGGAACAATTCTGGCACAAGATAACCGGTCGTGTACGATAGAAAAAAAGTCCCCCAGTCGGGGGATTTTTTGTTTTAACGCACTTTGTAACGATCACAGAGTTTGGCGATTTGATAGAAATCCTAGAAAAAAACCGCCCATGTGGGCGGTGTGGTTATCTGACTTTTTGTTGCATATTGGCATGCGTGACATAATCGCCACGATTATCACGAAAAACACCCATACGAACAGAACGATGTGCATTTATAATATCCATAACCGCAGATTCATCGGCCGGATAATATTCCAACATTATATGAAAGCCATGACGGGTCACATGACGATGCTTATAGTCATATTGAATATTTGAAACAGATAACCTGCGAAACAATTTTTCGCCACACAATGCACGCATATTATTATACGCATCACGTGTCATAAAGATTTCTTTTCTGGGACGGTCATAATGTTGTGCCATGGGTAATCCTTTTGGTTATAAATTCATTTTATTATAATGGAACTTCATGTCAAATATTTTTGATATTGCGTTATCGTTGTTTTTTTGTCGCATAGTGTTCGGGGAACAATGTTACACCAACTGTTTGGCGGATAAATTCATCACGGCATTCGCCCAGACGGATTTTAGTTATGCATTCATCCAATGGATAATTGCTGCGAATATCGCATGACGGAGATATATAACCAAAGTGTGTTCCCAGACGCAATTGTGCCACCGCTTTGTCACTGAAAGGGGCAGGATATTCGTAAATCATTTTCGCAAAAAAAGAACAATCATTTGCATCCAGACATATTTTCTTGGGGCGTGGGGCCGTATAAATTCGCCTCATAAGTTTTAATGCACGACCCATTGTTATCGGTTCACCCAGATCACGTCCAAAACCACATGTTCCTTCGTATAGTTGAACCTGAACACGGTCAGATAAAATATGTGCATCACGAATTTGCTGGGCTGTATTTGAATTTAACTTGAACGTACGTTTTTCTGGAATAATTTTCTTTGGCATGATTAGTTTTCCTTTTATCTTTGTTTTTTGGGCGCATAGTGTTCGGGGAACAATGTTACACCAACTGTTTGGCGGATAAATTCATCACGGCATTTGCCCGACATGATATTTTCGGCGCATACCTGCATGTTTGCAGAATGATTTTCACCCATTTCGCATTCAGAGCATGTATAACGATATGGCGCAATCAAACTTAATACACCATTGGCATAGTCGCTGTAACGACCGGGATAATATGTGGTCAATTCTGCACGGAACCCTTTAAAACGGTTCGACATTTTATCATCCAAACACATAGTTCCCGGACGTGGGACGTCACGCAAACGTTTTAACAAAGCCAATGCACACCCCATTGATACCGGCGCCCCCAGATTGCAATGCCATTTATCCAAATAATCATACAGGCGTACCTGAATCATTTCATCATTGGTTTGTGGGTTCGTTTGTGTGGTATCTTGTTTATAACGGTCGCAGTATTTAACAATTTCATGTGCCAATTCAATTGCCTGTTCTTCTGCAGACCTATGGACAACGTCTAAATGAAACGGCTCCTTTCTGGATGCATCGATTATCTGACCGTTTGGGCCTTTGTATTGCTTAATCGGATTGCCGTTTATGGTTGGGCAAAACCAGTCTTCCAAGCTGCTTGTATGACGATAGAAATAATGGATACCAAATTCACAACGCTTGTCACAGCCATCGCAAATTGTTCCATCGGGTCCATTATGCAAATTTGTTTCTTTTTCCTGTGTAAATGACATTTGGTTCCTTTTATCTTGTTTTGCAGGGCTCACGCAGTTTAGTAATTTTGCGGATATTTTCATCCGGATTTCTATCAATGTACTCATAGAATGAGTTTGGAGATTTTACAGCCCACTCCATCTGGAATTCAAACTGTCTGCCCAGAGGACTTGTTGGTGTTACCTGTTCTGTCTTTTCTGCCTTGTCTGTTTTTTCTGGGGCGAAACATTTGTAAAGCACATAACCCATACCTCCAATAGCTGCCGACACAAGCAAAGTCACAGACACAGCAAATAAAACCTCGACAACAGGACCTACATCAACTTCATCCCTGTCATAAGCATCGTATTTTTGACGTTCTTCATTCATTTTTTTTGCCGCCCAATATGCGGGCCATGGATTTGGTACAGGCATTTTGCGGTTCCTTTTATCTTTGTTTATAGCGGTCGCACAGACGGGCGATTTCGCCAGCCCATGTTTTGGCGTACAATTTTTGCATGTCTGTTCCGGTTTTATGGACAACAACACCTGTAAACTGGCTTTTATAATTCTCGTTAATATAACGGGATACTATTTCTCCGTTGATTGTCGGATAGATATAATATCCGTATAGACTGTACTTGTAACCCAATTTGCATTCAAAATCACAACCATCACATCTGTCCCCAGGGGAAACATATGCCTGAACCTGTTTTGGGTTTATGTTTATCATCTTTTCCTGTGTAAAAGACATTTTGGTTTCCTTTATCGTATCTTGTAATGGTCGCACAGACGGGCGATTTCGTGTGCTTTTTCTAAAATCTTTCGTTTGTATGCCATTGCTTTGAGTGTGTCAGATTGGCGCAAAAACTCTGAGTAAAAAACGCATGTTTGTGGTTCGCCGTATTTATCAAAAAAACTACTTATTTGCTTGCCGTCAATAGTAGGCCAGACAAATCTTATAACCGGCAGATTTGCTACTAATCTTCTTGCACTTGTTGTTTTGGCTTTTGCCTCTTGTTCTGTTTCTTCGTAATATCCTAACTTGCACCGCTTTTCGCACCCATCGCAAGTTTTGATATTTATTCTGTTTTCCTGTGTAAACGACATTTGTTTTTCCTTTTTATCGTGTTTTATAGTGGTCGCAGTATTTGACGATTATCTGTGCCAGTTCGTTTATCCGTTTCTGTGCACATTCTATGTCATAAAAAGAAAAAACATAATACTTTTGAGTTGCATCGATTATTTCGCCGTTTTTACCCTTGTACCGCTTGATTGGCTGACCGTCTATGGTTGGACAACACAGTGGTTCAGTTCCCTTGCCGCCCAATGCTGTAAAGTGATGAAAGCCAAGTTTACAATGTTTGTCACAGCCATCGCATCTGTTGGTGTTTGTTTCTTTTTCCTGTGTAAATGACATTTGGTTTCCTTTTTATCGTTGTTTATAGTGGTCGCAGTATCTTGCGATTTTACCAGCAAATGATTTGGCACATAATTCTTGTTGTAACGTCTGCTGAGGGGTACGGTTCTTTTTGACATCGTAACCAGCAAAGATGCGTATATTTCTTTCGTTTCTGAAATTGGCTATGATTTCACCGGCAATGGTCGGGTAAATATAGCGTCCTTGACTGACATATACATAACCCAATTCACACTGCTTGTCGCAACCATCACACCTGTCCCCCGGGGAAACATATACCTGAAGCTGTTTTGGATCGATTTTTTTGGGATGGTTTTGTGTGAACGACATTT
>JAZONN010000004.1:0-22862 GCA_045654485.1 Candidatus Enterousia sp.
CGATTGCACAAGTATCATTAGCGTCTTCAAAATAATCACGACCGGACATTTCTGTTGCGTTGTTTGCCATGTCACATGTACGGTAGCACAAACCTTCATCAGAAACATTGGCATCAGACATTGTATGTGTACCACCTGTCAGGTCAGAGCAGGTCTTAATATCATTACCTTCGCCACCGCCATTGCCATCACAGATGCTGTTCTCTGGACATGCTTCGCAAACACCATTTTGCAATGTATAACCCGCATCACATGTCACGATTGCACAAGTGTTAACACCATTAGAATAAACCATGCCGTCCATTTCAGTCGCATTGGCGGCCATGTCACATGTGCGATAGCAATTTTCTAACTTGGTTGAGCCCGGTACAGACAATGGGAATTCGCCATTTGTTTCATCCGAACAACTAAACTGCTGACCATCTGTACAGAAATGATTTTCCGAGCAATTAACACACATATTGCCAACCTGAGAATATGTTTCATCACAAGATACAACCAAGCATTCTGAACAATCGCTATATTCAGCATCACCATAGTAACAAATATCTTGGTTTCCTGTTCCGTTCAATATATCGCAAGCCACATCGGTCAAATAGCATTCTGTAATATCCGCCGCGTCAACTTTACCGGTTTTACCATTGTTTGGACATTTTTTACGTTCCAATTGTTGATCTGCACTATAATATCCATCTTCAACCGATGTACAGTCACGTGCGCCATCGGCATTCACATATTTACCATCATTGTAATATCCGGCATCACAATATGTAAATGTTGGTGTGCCACAGTTTGTATCGTACTTGCCCGTTTCCGCTGTATAGAAACATGTCTGATAACCACCACCATGCAACGGTGTCTTGTCATAATCATCGGCCGGATACGGTGTATTATTTACATAACATGCTGCCACAGAACCGGCTGTATCTGTCTCTGTTTTTCCACTTTCGCCCGTTGCTTCATCCGCTGGACACACATACATATCAACATCACCCAATGTGCTGTAATTACCCATACCAACCGCAACGCAATCCGGAACAGTATCCGATATAACATCTGCCATACGGTAATAACCCGCATCACAATAATTGATATAATAATCACGACAGTCCGTATTATACGTCAATTCGTTATTTGTGCCCGATGTATAATTACATACTTTTTCACCCGAACCGTGCGCATATCCGGCCGCAACCGTTGCAAAACACTCATATGCCGTCGCTGCTGTTGTGACATCACCCGTTATACCAGTAATTAAGGAATTGCTTGGGCATTGTGTTTTTATCATATCACCTTCGACACTATAATAATTTGCACCAACCTCAACACAATCCACAGATGTTTCATCTTCATCATAGAAATACCCACCAACACAAGACAATATTTCAACATCCTGACATCTGTCGGCATAGGCACCATCTTTATAGAAACATGTCTGTGTTCCTGCACCATATTTTGCAACATAATTCAACTTTGTTTTATAGCATGCTGCAGAACTGGTTGCATTTACGCCGCCATCTGACACCCCATTATCTGGGCATGAGAACAATCCACCAACCACACCAGAGTCCGTACCAAATTTGCCACCTTCACAATAATGGTTGGATTCACATGGTAGACAGTTATCGGCATTACCGTTACCGGTGTAATAGTATCCCGCTGCACAAACCGTAGTTCCCTTTGACCACATAACTGTGGCGGTCGCATCATCTGTTACAACGGTATTGGTGCCTTCCAAAGTTTTACCATCCGCACCAATAATCTGTTTTTCTCCGATTTTATAACCCGCAAACAAATACGCACCATTGTCCTTCCCCGGCAAATTCGTTAATCCATCAAACGGCTGTGTTGCTTCTGCATCTGAATACCAACCAATATTATATTTCAAATAGATTGGGTTTTGTGTCGCATTAACGTCCGCGTCATCGGCAACCAATTGTACTGCAAACACATTGGATTCCCATTGTGCATACAATGCAACATTCGTACCATTCGCAGAAATGTTCTGGGTTGTAGTTTTGCCTGCATCATAGCATTTACCATTTGCATCACACCACTTTGCAACCGGAAGATATCCCGCACGCACCAAATTTTCTGTGGACGGCAATGCACAGTTTTGACTGTCAAACGTGCATTGTACAGTATCTACCACTTCATCTGATCCCACAAATTTAAACAATGTGACATTATATGTATTTGCGGTACATGCTGGCTCGGTTCCTGATACTGGTGTATATCCATCTTCACACTTTGAAACAGTATAAGAACAAGCGTTATATTGATTATCGTTATAATATTCACGATCGTTATTTGGTGCCAAAGTCACACTATGTGCAACATCATCTGTTGTTAAATCACACACCATGTAACAGTCATTAATTTCATCACGACCATTTGCCGAACCAACCTTACCATCACCCAATTCTTCAAATAACGGACATGCGGTACGATTCAAGGCATCTGTTGGACTATAATAACCATTAAGTGCATCCGAACAAGTACGTGCCCCACTACCACTTGGGTAATAATAACCTGCATCACAGGTCAAAGGTACGACTGAACATGCCGTCGCATAACGATCGCCATCTGTATAATAACAATCACTTAACGCAGTACCATTTTCAAACGCAGAATCCTCGGTTAATTTATGGCAACTTTCAATGGCGTTATTTGGTTTGTTGTCTTGATATGTGTACACACCATTTACCAAATCACCCAACCAACCGTCTGCCGGACATGTTGATATACATCCTGTTTGGCCAACCGTCACGACACCCGTGCCATCACAGTAATATGGCGCATAGCATGGCGTTTTTATGCTATCTGAACCATCTGCATTTGCGGCATAGTAATATCCGGCCTCGCAATCATATGTCAAACCGGTCCAATGTGCATACCACGTTGTATTTGATGGCACATTGACATCAGAAACAATCTGACCTTTGGCATCTACAACCATTGTGCCCACCTCGGGTGCGCCATCCTGTTGGGAATCATCGGCCACTGTAAAGTATCCATCGAATCTGTATGCACTGCCGCGGCTTAATTCCTGCACAGCGGTTATTTTTTGCGATGCCACTTCATCAGAATAGAACGCATCCATCCATCTTTGATATATAACAGAATCCGCCGCATCATAACCCGAATTCAATGTAATTTCATAGATGTCCGCCGGACATACACCGCCAATCACAACACGTGTGCCGACACCATAGTGTTCATCACAATAACAACCATCTTGTCCATCGTCTGCGGTTGAATTCGTCGGACATGCCGCACATGTCGCCTGATAAGAATTCACATCAGATGTCTTGATATGGTTGTCTTTACAAACAACACTATAATCACATGTTGTTGCCGTCTGTGTTACATCGCAACTTGCAACACCATTGCCCGCAACACATGGCTTACATGTCCAAGTACAGGCATCCGCCACGAACAAATCGGCATCCCAATCTGCTGAATCTGGTTTATCTGCGGTACATGCCGCACAATCTATTGCAACATCAAACACCGCCACATCATTATTTGTGTTCCAATGTCCAACTTCGCACGTATGCACATATTGACATACATTATCAACAACACCCACCAATTCTGCCGTTGCGACATTTGCACCGAACTCTGCCGCCGGACAATCCGACCAACGTGCCGTTAATGTCACGTTTTTATCAAACATATTATTTGCGGGCAGGTTACCATTCGCATCAATTGCCGCAACAGACGCACCATCTGCAAAGTATCCCATAAACACACTGTTTGTTTTGGTTGGTATGGCAACTTTTACGATTTTCTTATCCATTGTCGCCGCCGCATCTGTGAACCAACCAATATCATACTGTTCATATACGGTTTCTATATCGCCCGCACCACCATTATGATTCAAAGTAACGGTATAAACATTATTCACCCATTGTGCATACAATACTGTATCCGCGGTAAAACTTGTACTCGCGGGCAGGGTACCATCCGCCGGAATTACATCAATCAATCCGACATGACCCGCATACTGTTTTGTGGAGTAACCATCAAACGTATAGCCAACACGTGTCGGTGGTGTAACAGTTGTAATTGTCCCTGTTACCTGACTTGCACTTTCTGTCATCACGGCCGATTCCGCTTTGGACATTTCGTTAAACCAACCACGATTATAAGTTTGATATACTGTTTGATTTGCCGCACCGTCATAATTCAAATCCAACTTAATCTCGGACATATGTGGCCGACACAGTTCCCATGCCTCTGAAACAGTAGATCCCAAAGGATTGTTATTTGCATATGTATTCTTGTCATATCCCGCTTTACATGTCCAAGTGGGTTCCTGATCCGACCCCTTTTCAAGAGGACACAAGAATGCAGGTTTGTTTCCAGGAACAGGAATACCCGTCCCATCATTATACAAATATCCACCATTTTGCACAAAAGTTTTATCCCCTGTTGTCAGATCATTTAATGGATCATATGCTTTATAGAAACAATGTTCGCCTCCTTCACTTGGACACACTGGTGGTGTACACGGCAAGTTAACAACAGCGAAACATGCTGTAGCCCCATTTACACTAGTTGGCCCAATCTTTCCAGAAGAAAATTTCATTGTTACTGTTGTTCCACCATAATTCGTTTCAAAATTACAAATCTGACAACTTCCTTTTTCTAATGTCCCTTTAAAATACCATCCCGAGCTCAAGGTGCCACTTTTGCACCAAACGTTATCAACTATACAATTCCCTTCTCTAGGTTCGGCTCCTGGTCCAGGAACACAGTTATCCGGATTCGCCAAATAATAAACCCCATTAAATGTACCAGACGTATCGTAAATGCATCTATCATTATTAGGATAATCTATATCACACTGTTCTTCATTCGTAATACATGGGCAACTCTGGGCTGTCTTATAACACTCACCTTCGGATTTTGCGCCGGCGACAGAATATGGATAATCCGATGGACATGCAACCGCCGCACACCCCGCCGTGCCGTATGTTACCGTGCCTGTACCATCACAATATGAATTTTCTGGACATTCAACCATGGTTGTGCCGTCAAAATATTTACCCGCTTCACAAGAATATGTCTGTGGCTGACATACCCCATCAATCAAGTCATATCCCGTTGGACAACTGCTGACGTCACATGGTTCGTTACAAATATTGTATTGCCCATCTTGTATATTATACGAACAATTATACGCACCCGTACCACCATTATCGGCCTTGCAAGCCACACTTAAATAGCAATCTGCAACAGATTTTGCGCCATCCTGTAACGTTTCCCCACCATTTGGACACGTATGTATTTCGGTCGATTTGCCCACCGACGATGGTTTCAAACATTCTGTATCATCTGCCTCACAAAATGCGCTTTGATCGGGGCTGTAATATGGTTTTGACACCGGTGAACAGAACTTAAACTGCGCGTCTTCTGCGTATCCTTTTGCGTCATAGTATCCCGCATCACACGTCACAATAATTGTTTTCTTGCAATTCGTGTTATACGCTTTAATGCTGTTATCGGAATTCACATTCCAAAAGCAGTCACCACGTTGGCCACTATACGATCCTTCTGGTTCACTCCATGCGCCTTGTAAATAACAATCTTGTATCTGCGTTGCGCCCGCCACAGAAGCAATACTGTTCCCATCTGTACCCAAAAATGGACATGCATGTGCATCCAGTTCCTTGTCCGCACTGTAATACCCAGACGATGTTTTGGTGCAATCCGTTGTACTTTTGCCTGCATCATAGTAATAACCAGCATTACAGGTTAAAATATCTGTCACCGAACAATCTGCATTATACTTTGACAATGTCGCATTATAATAACACGTCTGGGCACCGGTTGCATTATTTGTTGGTGACGTATATGCCAAATTCGTGGCATAGCATTGTGTTTCAGATGTCGCCCCCACCCCCGAAGATATCGCAACCGTCAATTGCGTACCATCTGCCGTGGTTGCCGCGATATATGTTGACGCATCCGAATTACATGATTGCATTCCAACATCGGTTGTTTGACCTTCATATACAGTGATTTCATTTGGACAATAATTACCCGCCACACATGTTTCACATTTGTTGTTTCTGGCATTGAAATAAGTTCCGGCATTACATGTTATACTTGCTTTATCATTCCATTTTGCGATGGCATATGTGTTATTTGCCGTAATCGCACTTTCGGACCCCGGCACAAAATTCCCATTTGCATCAATAATAACTTGATTATTTACAGAATAGCCCGTACAAACACGACTTGTTTCAGTTGGCAACACCAAAGATGTTATGGACGTGGTCGTCTCTGCATCCAAATACCATCCATCATTGTATTTAACATAAATTTTTTCCAAACCACCAACACCATCAACACCATAACCCGACTCTGGATCCAAAATCACAGAATATACATTTGGCAAACATTCCGAACCATTTGGGTGATAATTGGCATCGCAAACCGTTGTATATTCACAAGGCGGATATTGTTGGTCATCATAATCATAGTATTTATCACCCGTTGCAACCAATTCGCCATTTGCCGTGTATCCGTTATCACAGACATTATAGCATTGTGTTGCCACACTTGCCCCCATTGATTTGGTAAGTGTTTTACCACCCCCAATTGCCCCCGACAAATCTGCACAATCTGTTTTGTCTATATTGCCCTCGGGACTAAATGAACCAACCGGCACAATTGAACAAGTTATCGAATTCTCTTGGACACGATAATATCCCGCATCACAATATTTAACGGTAATTTCACACCCACTGGAATAATCACCGCGATTTAAATCATAGTGGCAGTTCCGCTTATCTGCGCGACCATTATCAACCGCTACATCGCTGTATGATGCATAGCAATGTGTTGCCATGGTTGCCTCATTATCCGAATTGATTGATGTTGCACCACCACCCGCCGGACAAATTATTTGACAGCCCGCAGTTTCACTGTCTTTATTCGCAATGGCCACCGTACCACCAGGGCAATAATAACCATCTGCGCATGGTGTTACATTATCCGATGCATAACCCGCAACGCATGTATGGAATTCCTGAGACCAATTGGCGGTCAAAGTAACCGTTCCACCATTTTCCGATGTTAAATTCAAAACCCCCGCTTTATCCGCATAGGTTTTACCCGCACTATCTTCCCATCCTGCGAAACCATAATTTGTTAATTCAAATTGATTTTCTTCTAAATTACATGTTGTATCATATTCGCATTCTTGCGACGTCATTGAACCTGTCGCAGATTCATTACCTTTGGCAAATGCAATTATATATTTGTTTGGCGTCCACATAGCTGTGAATACAACGTCCGATGAAACGGTATATTCGGCACCCGCCACCAATTTTGCTGCACCATTATTCCAACCCGCGAATTGATAACCTGTACGTGTTGGCGCCGCCGGTAAAGTAATTGAATTTGGCGTCCATTGTGCATACCAAACACCGGTTGTATCATACAATTCTTTCGCAAATTCTGAACCGGCATCCGTTACAAAACCATTGGCATCAACATATTGTGTACCATTTGTTTTGGCAGAATAATACCCATCAAATGTCGACACGACATTTTCACTGGCCTTATCCAAAGTAACATTGTCGGCACCTGCGCGATACGTAACCACAAATTTCTGTTGGGGCAGGGTTGAAATCGCATTTTCATCCGTCGTCATCAAATTATCGCGCGCCGCATCAACATATGAACCCGCACCATATTTTGTATACAATGTACCGGTACCTGCGACTGTCGCGCCATCTTGCTGTAAAGAAATTGTAGATGTCTTTGGATTACACGATTGACCATCCGCAGCCATTTCATAACCGTCATTACACGACCATTTTGCGTACAATGTAATATCTTCATCACTGCCCGATGCAATTTGTGTCACTTTACCACCCGTAAAGTTTGCATATTTGTACCAACCATCAAAGGTACTGTTTGCGCGTGTCGCATCGGCCAAAATGATTGTATCACTGATATACGTATATTTTGCCGGATTCGAATTATTATTCGTACCACCATTTGTAACATAGGTAATCGAATATTCGTTGGCGTCACAAGTTTCATTGTTCAAATTACCTGTGAAATGCACCGCATCATCACATATGATTTTTGATTTTGTGCACGCCGGATACTGTGTGCCATCGTAATACACATTAACCGGATCATATTCAATTGTACCCCGATCGTCTGTGGAACGCGTTGGATTACATGCATAGTAACAAGATTCCGAATTTGGCGATTTCGCAAGTGATGTCGCCGTTTGTGCCGCCAAAGTATTTTCACCCGCCAAAGCACGACAAGAACACGCGTTCAAATTATTGTCGCCGCACGAATAACTTCCCGCCTGCACAGGGGTACATGTCGGAGAATTATCCGCATTACGATAATATCCCGCCACACACGACAGAGGTGTTACAGTGCAGTTTCCACCAAAATATGAACCATTTCCTGAATTACTGCTGTAATTACATACTTTTTCGGCCGAACCTATGACATTACCATTGTCCAACAAATTAATTGGCGTATATGTTGCCACACATTGTATACGCTGGGTGGCACCCGATGGCGATGTAACAGATACGATTGTATCATCACGCTTTTCCGCCTCCAACGCATCTGCCTCCGGACATGTAATTGCGCAATCTTCTGCCGATGTCATTGGAACGTCCGTTGCCGCAGGGCAATATGATCCCACCGGACACACCGAACCATCTTCCATTTTGCCGGCCGCACAGGTAACTTTGCTCTGTTCCCACTGTGCAACCAAGGTTTTATTTGATAAATAATTCCATACAAACGGACTTGTTGCATCAACACCATCAATTTTCCAGCCCACAAAATCATAGTTTGGCTTTGCACATGTGCCTGCGGTTTTGCTTGGGGTAAACGTAGATTTATACGTTGCCTCGGTATCACTTGGGGCTGTTCCTCTTGCACCTTCACCACAGGAATACTGTGCGATGTATTTATTTGCGACACATCCATCCGAAGTCACCACAGCAGTATTTGGAATCGTTACATCACCAATGGTATATCCATCACCCAAACTATATCCTTGGTTACATGTACACGAATTTGCACCACTTGTCTTGCTAGAATTCGCAGGGCAGGTCACACACATCGGCACACGCCCATTCATATATGCAACCAGATTACTATCGGCACAGCTTGCAGTATACACACATGCGTTGCTTTCTTGTTTTACTGTACAACTTGTACCTGTTGCACCCGAGCTACAAGGCATACAAGCCCACATACAGGCATTTTGTGTGGTTGCACCACCGATATATTGAGAATTTTCTGGATTCCCCGTACAAGCGGCACATGCAAATGACGATATATAATCTGCATTTGTCGCACCATGACTGCGGTGATAGTACCCATTTGAACAGGTGTAATTATATTTACAAACATTATCTACAATACCAGCAACAGTTGCACGACCATTTGTTGCGCTTGGCTTTGCACATTCACTCCAACGCATATATAATGTTTTACTAGCTGTTAAAGTAACACCTTGGGCCCCCAATGCATAAGCATTGCTTGCCGCCCCATCTGTTGCCCCCCAACCCAACATCGAATAATATATACTATTTTTGGACTGACTCCATCCCAGATCTGCTAAACCATATAAATCACACACATAGGCCGAACCGTTATATTGGCAATTTTGTATTTTATCTTTATTGCCCAACAATGTATCTTTGTATGTAACAGTTACAAAACAATCCGTTATCGCATCGGAACCGGCCTCAGAATGCCCACCGTTCGGACATGATGTTGCAACCACCCCATCACAATACGAACCCTCTGGGCATTGTGTCCATTGGGCATAAAGTGTGGTCTCAGATGCGGTTTTGGCAAAAGATGAATAATTCGTGGTATTATACGAACCGTCCGCCTTTACTATTTGTGTTCCGCCACTTGCGGTCGTATAATAACCTTTAAAATAATACCCCGGATTTGTTGGTAAGGCATTGGTAAAAGACGCAAGTGTTGTCCCCGTTTCCGTGGCCACCAAACCATTTGTAACATTTGCAGCACGATACGCAACGGTCAAAGCCCCCGCCGTACCACCATTTGCAGATAGTGTAACCTTATAGCGTGGGGCCGCCGTTCCCCCAGGACACCCAGAAGCCGCCGTCGGACACGCAGCACAGGCATTCCCCGCCTTCGGTGTACCATCATATATAAGGCTTGATGCACTTGACACCATGTATCGACCCGACCCACATGACGTAAAGGTCGTATCTGTTGGACACGTATAACCCGCCGCCCACAAATTTAGCGAAAATAATACAGTCGATAAAAATGTAAAAAAGCCCACAAATCTGCGATTTTTCCCCATAGAGTCCTCTCTTTTATAATCATGTTAGAAAATTTACCCGTATATGCGCAAGGGAAAAAACAATGTATATACACAGTTTTTTTATTTGACAGTTTTTATGAACGCAATAAAAAAAAATCACCATAACGGTGATTAAACTTTTGGTGGGTTAGGTAGGACTTGAACCCACGACCAAAGCGTTATGAGCGCTCCGCTCTAACCAACTGAGCTACTAACCCACGGCGCATATTATGATATATTTTTAATGCGCATGCAAGACAAAAAATCACAAAATTGTATTTTTTACCGTTTTTTGCACTTATATGCTTGATTATACAACAAAACTGCATTATTCCGATATGCATCACAAATCACATCCGCACCACGCATAGGCATTTGCCAATATATTTCCATCGCAACACCAATACGATTTTCACAATTTGCAATACGTTGCGCCGTATAAAGTTTTCTTTCATAACGTTCGATTGTCTTGGCGGATTTTGCCGATCCCCCAAACCGACCGTGATATGCACGAACCGAATCCAAATTCTTTTGCGCACCATCTACATACGATTTGCCCCGCGTCAATAATCGCCCATCCATTAACAGCATCCAACGATCCGGCACCGGCAATATTTGACCTGTTTTCTTATCACGCACAATAATTGTTCCAACAACCTGTAGTCCACGTCGATCATAGACCGGATTTTTTACAAATATATTAGCCAAGCGCCATGCACTGATGTTACTTTCATCACAAACAAATTTTGGGCAATTAATCGTCATCGCCGCAAAGCCAACCAATTCGAACATATCGGCAAACTGTGGATTTTTATCCAATTGGGACTTAAATGTACGATATGCTGGTTTTCTAGCCAATTCGGCATCTGGCTGCATTGGTTGCCCATGGTACCGCACATTATTATAGGTATCGGACGCATAGTCATACACAACGACCCCCATATGATTTGCACCAAACAATTGTTTTATAACCTGATTATCTAAAACCTTCTGTTTTTGCATAACAAAACCTTTTTATTTCTGCTTTTGTTTCATATTCACATAATACTGTGGGAACAAAACAGCCCCAAATGTATTTCGCATAGTTTCACATTTACAACGACCCGCCGCCAAATTATCACGACACAACTGCATACGTTCGGCCGGCGTACTGGGCGTATTCTTTGCACCAACACAGCCCATATTCATATTTTCAAAGTCGCTTTTAATCTTCAAATCATCGTATCGCAGACCGCAACCTCTGCTTTGGTCTTCGTTCATTTCCAAATGCATATAAAATCCATTCCAACACGACCACGGCTTTAACATATTATTGCGCACCGCCGCCATTAATAGAAAGGCCTGCTCGAAAGTAATGCCATCGATTAACGATACCGACTGTGTCATATCGTTTAAGCAAAATCTGGGGTGAATGTTTTTTGACATCTTTTTTCCTTTTGGTTATGTCACATTAAAAAAACACGCCGTTACCGTCGTGTTGTTATTTATATCATCAAAAGTTTGAATTTTCACATCGGTATTTTCAACCGCTGTAACGTAAAAACTTGATTTATTATATACCATTGTCATCAAGCACAAACTCTTTACACACATAAAACTACAACAAATCCCCAAAAAAATCAACCAATAAATATTGAATTGCCAATTGCACAGCCGAAAAAAATATGCCACTATATTATCCATGGCACCCGATATACCAATCTTGAACGAAACACAAATGGCGGCGTTTAACACAATTGAACGCACCAATTCCAACCTGTTGATATTGGGGCCGGCCGGCACAGGCAAATCTACATTTGTAAACTTCTTAAAGTCCGCATCAAAGAAACGCATAGTATGCGCGTGTCCAACGGCGGTTTCCGCGCTGAACATTGGTGGTCAAACAATACATTCATTGTTTCAAATTCAACCACGCGACTTTATTATGCCAGAGATTTTGAAATTAAAGGCAAAACCACGCAATATATTGGTCGCAACCGACGTATTAATTATTGATGAAATTTCAATGGTTGCACCCGATTTATTGGACGCCATTGACATATTGGCACGCTATGCGCGACGCAACAACGAACCATTTGGCGGAATCCAAGTCGTGGCAATCGGCGATTTATTTCAATTACCACCGGTTATAACACGCGATGCAATGGGGTATTATACAACCGAATACGGCCAACCCAATTCTTATTTCTTTGACAGCAATGTATATCGTCGTGCCAACTTTATACGATACGACTTTGATTTTGTGTATCGCCAAAGCGATAAAACATTACTTGAAAATCTGGTTAGATTACGCAACAACGACACAAATGCATTGGAATTCTTTAACAATTGCCATATAGATGACACATCCCGTCGTGAAAATGCGGTTATAATAACACCTTTCCGTGCGGTTGCCGAACGCATTAATGCATCAAGATTGGCGCAAATTCCCGACACGCCTGTTGTGTACAACGGCGTACTAAGTGGCAACTTTTCCGAACGCGATGTTCCCGCACCACTGAATTTGGAATTAAAAGTCGGCGCATTGGTTGTCTTTGTAAAAAATGGCGACAAATGGCATAATGGCTCTATGGGAATTGTACGTTCTTTGGGCGCACGCGAAATAACGGTACAATTATTGGGCGATTCCCGCGAAATCGTAACGGTTAAACCCGAGAAATGGGCCAAGATAGAATATTCACGTGATGAAAACGACAGATTAATTGAAAACGAAGTAGGGGGGTACAAACAATTTCCATTAAATCTTGGCTATGCAATGACGATACACAAAGCCCAAGGAAAAACATTGGACACCGTCGTTGTCGATATTTCACGTGGCGCATTTGCGCATGGTCAAGTGTATGTGGCACTGTCCCGCACCCGCAACAGTGCCGATATGCACATCGCCGCCCCATTACGCCGCCAAGACGTTATCTTTGACAACCGTGTTTTAGATTTCGTGTCTGAATAAGTTTTGTATACAAATCAACATCTTTACAAAAATCACATCCATTTTTTGACATTTTTGCAAAATCAATATGTTCGCCCGAAATCAATTGTGGCAACGGTTGTGGTGCTTTGCCCGCAACGGCGGACTTAATCAAATTCAATATCGCATTTCTTTCCGCCCCAATAACGGACTTGCCATCATCTGTCAAATGACGAAATTCCGCATTTAACATCCCTTTATCATCGTGTTCCATACCATCTTGGTCCCAAAAACGACCACCTACAAATAAATTCATCCCCCAACGATTAATGTACATCGGTTGAATTTCATCGGCATATCTGTTTAATTGATTAAAGAATATATTTCGCTGATTTGATACACCATCTGATGCCGACATAAAACTAATTGTATTAAATCGTGGCTGCTCTAATGGTGCCGTCGGACCATGTTGAACAACAACAATTCCACGCTGAATACGACGTATTTCTATATCGGAATAGTTATATTTGCGCATCTGCTTTGCCGCATATTCACCCAGCATATAAACCACCGCCGCACCATGCGAATGCGCATAAAAACGTACCGTCCCCACATTACGCAACGCAGATTTTATATCCAATCTGCGACCACTTTCATCCAAAACCAATGGGCGTATTAAAGTATTGTATAAAATATCAATATATCGTGGTGTTGCTTCGTTTTGCTGCATACTTTCTAACTTCTTTGCCCGATACAGCATTGAACGCCAACCTAAATCGTGATTTTCACGTCCCATTTCACGAAACAGTTGATCACGTTCAACGTCGGCCTGACGTGACCCCCATATATAATATACCGAATAAATATCAACCCCAATATCCTGCATCTGATTTTCGGCCAAGATATTTTTCATATACTTAATGTAATGATTTGCGGCCAAAGGCATAGATGTATATTCGCCACCAAACATAACAATACTTGGACGCCCCGGACACAAAGACATAACTTCTTCGATACCATACGGATTTTCATCCATATCCTTTGGCACTGCCTTTAAAACGACGGCATCACTAACCTTGTATTCAGCGTCCATCTCTTGCCCCCTTGGCAAACACAATTGATTTCAAATCAATATTTGTTGATACGGCTTTGGACCACGACGGAATCGATTGATGGTTTTGTGCTGCACTTATCGCATTACACAATACGTTACGTTGTGCTCTGTACAACAATCGACCATTTTCTGTTAAGTTGGGATTTATTTCAGATCCAAAAACATCTTTGAAACCGTGTTCTGACAAATTATCGTGCTTCAATTTCCCAACAACCAATAAATTACTGTAATCCGCCCCCATATACGTCGGCGACAAATCTTTTTTACCCATAAACTGGACCGATTTTGTATCATGAAAATCCATCACATCATCGGCGGCCGATACGAATGAATAAGATGTATGCAAAACATTTGCCAATGGGGATGTTGGTTCGTGCTGAATCGCAACAATATTCTTTAATGTTTTTGCAATCACATCATCCGACCATCCCTTGGCCTTTAAATCCGCCTTGGCTTTATTAACCATATTCCACAGTGTAACAGAACCATGACAATCCGTATAAAACACAATTCGACGCAAATTACGCGCGGTTGACACCTGTGAAGCATTCAAACAAGGCGCCATTATTGCATCATACAAATCCTGAATATATCCAATTTCAGGTTCATTTTCTAATAAATTCTGTAATTTTTCTTCTTGTTGCTTTGACAAAGGAAAACGACATCCCCCCATACGAAATGTGTGCGCCTTTACCAACATAGGATCAACATCATTAAATTGATAATACCCACAATATAATGCAACATCTTTGAAGTCCGGCTGCAACACAGGTGCAACTTTGGACATATACCACATTGCGCCATTTACGCTATGTGTCAATGCGCCACCCAAAACCACCAAAGACACCCCATCTTTGGATACAGAGGACACTTCGACACCACGCGCATATGCAGAATCGGTTCGAATCTGATATTTCACCAACCATCCAAAGCTGCCATTAAAATCATTCATGTCATATATCCTTTTTCATAGTTATGGCATCCACACCGTCATAATATCCACGACGCACACCGATTTGTACGAACCCACATTGTTCGTACATCGTCCGTGCCGGAACATTATCTGCCGCCACCTCTAAGAATATATGTTTCACACCTGATTTTTTCAAGTCCGCTTCCATCACCCCAATCAGCGCAATTCCAATTCCCGTGCGACGTGCATCGGGGGCGACACCAATTGAAATGATTTCTGCCTCATCCAAAGTTTTACGATAAACAATAAAGCCATTCTGACTGGCAATAATTTCACAGCCCGATTTTTTCAAATCTGCAAAATCCGCCGCACTCCATGGTTTATGCGGAAAACACAGTTTGTGAAGATTCGCCAATTCATTTAACATTTTGCACACCACATCTGGACCGAATGATTTTATAAATATCACGTGCAAAATCCGTATTTACCTCTTGAACACGGACATTTGTATCGTCAATTGGCGTAAGATAGTGCAAATCAATCGTTGTAGGTTTTCCATCAAAATAAATCTGATAAACATCCAATATTTGTCTGGGGCTTACCAAATGATATTCTTCAATAATATCAGCAACTCTTTTTTTTTCTGCACGAACCACCGTTCCTGTACGTGCAAATTTTTTTATTTGCTTGTGTACGCAATTTATAAATTGTCGTTTAACGTTCTGCATTATGCACCTCGTATAACTTCACAGGATTCTGATACATACCATGCATCAGATCGAACATCCGCTTGGCAAATTTTTTATTTGTTATCACTTTGCTTTTTGGCAATTTAATACTTTTATTATGGTTTACCATTAACGCCACATACACATCCATATCTTTCAGTGGATTACTCATATCAACCACATGTGTTGCATATAACGCAAAGCCATTTTTACATATACCATACACGGATTTTGTGGTCAGTTTACGCCCATCACATTCAATCGACAATGTTGACGCAGACACATCATACTTTACAATTTCTTGCATCAATTTTTTGCCATAAAGCATAAGCCACACAGAATCTAACATCCACGCAATCCTATCTTTGATTTATGTATTTTTTATAGATTTTTTTATACGCCAACCTGGCGAACCAACTATTTGCTTCATTTAAGCTATTTTTTTCACCGCTTTTGGCATCACGCACCATCCCCCAGACGATTAAATCAACAGGGCGCTTATTATCAAACGTTTGCTTTACCTTTACAATACGACTATCATCGTTTTCACTATACGCTGTATAAAGTATTGTCTCGCTGGGATAAACACCTTGCTGTCTATGCACATTATACATTTCTATTGTTTTCAGCAGATTTAATTTCTGTTCCGATAAAACCAGTTTTTCAAACCAATTTGGCATTAATTATCCTTTTTGTTCTCTTCGGCATAGCTGGGACGCAAATACATAGGAACGGCGGGTTCGACATCACCGACCGCAATTTTTTGTTCCACAATCCCGACCCCCAAACGCAAATCAAAAGGCCTGTGTCCAACGGTACGCGCCCATTCCATTTGTTTTGTTTCTAATTCATCAATACCCATTGTCTGTGGTTCCAATCCATTTGCCGCAACAAAAAAATCCCCACGGCCAGAATCAATTGCAACGAACGCATCTGGTGTTGCGGCCAAATACAAATCAAATGCACTAATCCCCACGACCGGTATATTCAATCCCATTGCCAAACCTTTGGCATATGCAATTCCCAAACGGATACCGGTAAAACTGCCCGGTCCAACAACAACGCCAATCGCCGTTATATCACGCCATGACGCACCGGATTCCGTAATAAACCGTTCACATTCAACGGGCAGGGCAATCGACTGCTTTTCCACAGCAACCAATTTATGGTTGTTATCCAAGACAAATTCCAAATCCTTGCCTGCGGTATTAATGATTAAAATCATATTGATTACCTTTGTTGAGTATTATATTTTTTTTCCAACATTTCATAAACACGTTTTGCAAATCTACCACGATATTCTTTATTGGGATTCATGGTATAAAGGCAATATACATGATTTCCCCGACGTCTAACCTCGCAACATGCTTGGGCAACCAACGCACCATTTTGGACAACATTATAATTTACAAATTCTGCAATCCCACGCCAAGTCCAATTCAAAACAGGTCTTGTTTTATGTTCCAACGCCGTCGGATTTTCTGACACTTGTTTTTCAATCGATTTATACAGTTTATATTTTTCTATCAATTTCATTTTTTATTCCATTTATAAATTTACGCCAAATCCAATTTTCTTGGCAAATCCTGCCTTTTGGCGCACAGACAATAACTCGTCTATTTTTTCTGGTGTGAATTCTGTTTTTGTATCCACGCAATCATTTTCCAACAACGAACGACGCAAGATAGCAGTCAATTCACGTTGTGCCTGACGCACACCCTGTTCAGATGTATATTTTTGAATAAGGTGTCGAATTGCATCATCTGACATAATGATGTCATCTGTATTCCATCCGGTATCACGTGCCGCACGCCCAATAAGATGTTCTCGTGCAATCTTAACTTTATCATCCATTGAATATCCCGGTATTTCAATAATTTCCATACGGTCTTTCAATGCATTTGACATATTCAAACTGTTGGCGGTTGCGATAAACATAACATTGGATAGGTCAAAATCAACCTCTAAATAATGGTCACGAAATGATTTATTTTGTTCGGGATCCAATATTTCCAACAAAGCCGCTTCGGGATCACCGCGCCAATCACGTCCCATTTTATCGATTTCATCTAAAACGATAACAGGATTATTTACTTTACAACGTTTCAACGCATCCATAACCCGTCCAATCTGCGCCCCGATATAGGTTTTACGATGACCCCGGAAATGTGATTCATCGGATATCCCCCCCAACGATATACGCTGATACGGGCGTCCCAACGCCGTCGCAATAGATTTTCCCAACGACGTTTTGCCAACACCTGGCGCCCCAACAAAACACAAAATACTACCCTGATTTGAATTGGTCTTTTTCATCACCGCAATATGTTCCAAGATTCTTTCTTTGACCGCATCCATACCAGAATGTTCAGAATCCAAAACATCACGAGCTTTTTTCAAATCTATCGGCGCACTTTTGGACTTTTCCCATGGCATTGCCAACAATTCGTCCAAATACGTTTTTAGCAATCCGCCCTCATTGGACATAGGTGACACAGACCGCATACGTTTCCATTCAGACATTGCCTTTTCTTTGGCATCGGCGGGCATAGATGAACGCAAAATCTTCTTACGCAGATTTGCCGTATCCATTTCCCCATCGTCTTCGCCCATTTCTTTTTGAATTGCCCGCATTTTTTCCTGTAAAATCGCATCACGACGTCCATTTTCCATCTGCTGATGAATTCGTTTATTGATGGACTCTTCGATTTTTGCGGTTTCGGCCATTAATTTCACGGCTTCTAATAAAACAGTTAATTTTTCCACCCAAGATGTCGCACATAGGACCTTAATCGCCGTATCTGTATCAACATCTGCGGTCTGTACCACGGCATCAACAAACGCCGACAAAGGATAGTTGTTTGCAACATTACGCAATTTATCCATCTTAAATCGGCGTGACATATTTGCCAAATTCTGCATATTTTCCAACAGTAAATCACGCAAAACAATTACTTGTTCGGCATTTTCATCCATTTTCATTTCGATTGGTGTAACATCTGCGGTAAAGACGCCATCATTAACCTGAACATCACTTAACTTCACAGCATTTGTTGTACGCACAACGGCGTGAATGGCCCCATCTGGCAAACTTAGCACCTGCAACACATCACCAATTGTACCCACATCATAAATATCTTTTGATGTTGTTGGGTATGCCCAACTATGTTGTGGGACCAATACCAATTGCTGGCTACCCGCATTTGCGGCAGTTTTGATACAGTTCACAGACATAGGATTATCAATTAACACAGGCACGGTCACCCCCGGCGACACGACCAAATCACGAAATGGTAAAATATAGTTCTTCATAGCAGAATAAATATAAACCATTTTTCCGATATTTCAAGAACAATAGCCACACCCAAATTTCACCTTGCGCACAGGACAATAATCCTGTAACATCGGGAACAACAAACGAAAGGTAAAACAAGGTGACAGTAAGAATAGGTTTTTGCATCCCTGACATGATAATTGGTGGCGTTGAGTCCGTATTCGCCAACACATTAGATGCATTACATGAACATTATCCTAATATTAAAATGACGGTTTTTCCACACGCAGCATTAAGCGAACCGTTCTATATCGATTGGTTTCAACAACGCCCATACATTACCGTCAAACCATTTTACCCACTGTGTAAAAAATTTGAAAACGCCCAACGTTATATGCGTATTTTCCCATTAAAACAAATCCGCAAAATTGCATTCAGTTTGTACAAAAAATTCAAAAACTTTCAAATTGCACACTGTAAAGAATTCAAAGAATGCGACGCCATAATCGATTATGCCAACTGTTGTTCTGCTAAACTCATTAAACAAATACAAAAACCATCTGCTACATGGCTACATGGCAGCATAAATTATATAAATCAAAACAATTTAATACAAAGGGCAACCCCATACAACAAGATAGTATGTATCAGCGAAAGCGCAATGATCGACATACGCACACAATACCCACAATACGCACAACGCTTAACACGCATTTACAACCCGGTAAACAGCACAGAAATATCTGAATACTCTAAAACCGCCCCAACATATGACGGTCAATATTTTCTATGCGTTTCACGAATGGATTCCGACAAAGACATCCCAACCGTCATACGTGCATTTAACAAATTTTGGGCTGAAAACAACAAACCAAACTGCAAAATGGTTTTCATTGGTTCGGGCAGCATTTTGGACAACATGAAACAAATGGCGTCCAATTCCCCCGCCGCCAACAACATTGAATTTTTGGGCAAAATTCCACGACCATTTGGATACATGCGTGGCGCAATGGCACACATATTATCAAGTTTTAACGAAGGTCTGCCCACCGTTTTAATCGAAGCCATGGCCACAGAAACGTTGAACATATCTTCGAACTGCAAAAACGGCCCACATGAAATCCTGTTAAATGGCGATGCGGGAATTTTATTTGAACCCGGCAACGACGACGAATTGGCCACCGCCATGTCTGCGGTATGGAACAAAACAATTGATGTGGACACAATGATACAAAATGCAACAAAATCCTTAACCCGTTTTGAACCAAAAAGTATCGCATCAGAAATAGTAACACTGATAAAAGAACTTAAAGGACAAAGTAATGAATAACTTTGCACGCATGTATATCAAATACACATATAAAACCGAACAAGATTTCTTTAATCTTGGTAATCTGGGCGATTGTGTTCAAAATATTGCTGTTGAAAATCTATATAAAAAACTTGGCATAGCGCCAAACGATTTATTACACGTAAATCGTGATGAATTACCCGATTACAATGGCACAAAATGTAAATTGGTTATGCAGTCATGGTTTGGTTACACCAACAAAACTTTCCCATTACCATGGTCAAAAAAGATAGAGCCAATTTTTATTGGCTTTCACATCAGCAGTGGCAACCATGGCCGCGAACATTTTATTACCAATAACGTACACACCGCAATGGCAGAATTTCAACCAATTGGGTGTCGCGACCGCAGCTCCCGTGACTTTCTTAAATCCTTCGGACTGGATGCATACTTTTCTGGCTGCATGACATTAACATTTGACAAACGTGAATCCGAACCATCTGACGGGAAAATATTTATTGTTGACGTTAATCGCAAATCACTAAAAAAAATACCAAATCGCATTAAACGTTGCGCTGATTTTTCAATAACTCATTTATACAAATTCGATAAATATCCAATTACCGAAAACGACGCACAAACATTCGAAGATACCGCACGCGAAATATTAAACAGATATAAAAACGAAGCAAAACTGGTTATAACCTCTCGTATCCATGTTGCAATGCCATGTGTTGCAATGGGCATACCTGTTATATTTATAACCGATCGTCCATACGATGAACGCTTTGATGTACTGCGTGGAATTTTGCCAATTTATTCATATCGCGACACATATTGGATTAACTGGAACCCTACAGCCCCAGATACAACAATCTTAAAATCAGCCATAATAGATAATGCCATTGCGCAAATCACGGGCGAAAACCAAATTGAACAACGCAAAAAATTGGAAACCATAACAGAAACACTTAAACCAATAGAGTTTTTGCCTAAGCCCATAAAACTTTTCAGAAAAATATTTGGATAAATCTTGGGTTTTAACCCAAGATTTTTTTACGCCCCAACACCGCATACATACCAACTGAAAGTATTGGCGGTCGACGAACCGTTTGTACTGCCACGGGTTTTGAATCCGGTGGTCGTCACATCATCAACCCCCATACTGTATCCACCCGTGGTCGAAGTCGGCCTGTTGCCCGTTATCATAATGGTATAGTTTGCGTTCGACATTTCTATTGGCAATGTGTGCGTTACAACTGTTGACGACTCTTGTTGCGTCAAACCACAACCTTGTTCAACCCATCCGCTTTTATAACGTCTGTACCACATATAATCGTTCTCGGCATTCGGATTTTGCCATGCAACCACATAATCTGCGCTGGACATATCCGGTATGTCTGCCATACGCGCAACCGGAACACCACCCGCCGTCGCCCCATCATGAACACGCAAAGTTTGCTTATCCGTATCAACGGTAACTTCACCCAACAATCCAACATATCCATCATTTTCCGCGCCATTGCCACGTTTTAACAACAAACGACGCGCATTTTTATCCGTTTGCAATATATCGTCCATATTCATACCGCATATTTCCCGGCACAGCGCGTTTCGCATTGCGGTGGTCTCACGCACCGTCAACGTCACATCATTATCCACCGCATCAATCAAGCGCACAACCGTATCATTTAACAAATGCACAACCGACGAAAGTTCTTTTTTACTTAAAGTCATAAAATCACCTTTGATTAAAAATAAAAAACAGGCCACAAAACGTGACCTGTTACATGCAACGTATTATATCACAAATCCGCATAAAAATCAATAATTAACCAAGACCAATACTTTTTTCTTGCGTGGGTTATGGCATTTTTTCTACAGTCGATATAATAAGAGGGGAAATTATGTCGCACATACTGCGTTTTATATCGGCTATCTCATTGTTATTGGTGTCTATTTTGCCCGACGCATTGGCGGATAGGGCGGTTATATCACGTGTAGTACCATCGGCCACGGCGGATAAAGATACACCCAAAACCCCTGAACGTAATATTGCACAACGCGGAACATCCGAACGCGGGACATCAGATGTGGCACAAACACGTGCGTCCGAACGAAACGCAACAAGAACAAATACCGATACCCGTCGTGAACGTGATACGGCGGTAAATCGTGCAACTTCTTCGGTTCGTGCACGCACAACCACCACGCCAACTGCGGTTCGCACATCTGATGCGCAACCACGTTCCGAACGGGGTGTAAACACCCGTGATGCATCGGCAC
>JAZONN010000005.1:0-71374 GCA_045654485.1 Candidatus Enterousia sp.
GATCCAGGTATCGCAAATAAATTACTTGCGCACCAGAATCCGCTTTTTATCCACCCACGCCCCCCACACACCGTCACCCCGATGGCGATCGGGGTCCATTGTGTAATCCCGCAAATAAAAAGTTCCCCTCCGCACTCTCTCTTGTCATCCCGTGGCTTGACCACGGGATCCAGGTATCGCAAATAAATTACTTGCGCACCAGAATCCGCTTTTTATCCACCCACGCCCCCCACACACCGTCACCCCGATGGCGATCGGGGGCCATTGTGTAATCCCGCAAATAAAAAGTTCCCCTCCGTTCCCGGGGGAACCGCAGGGCGGGGTGGTTAGAGAGCTCGTTTTTTACTCTTACTCTCACTTGTCATTGCGAGCGCAGCGTGGCAATCCTGTATCCTATTCGCCAAACCTGGGTTCCGGTGTCAAGCACCGGAATGACAAAGTTTTTTATATCGTACCTCCCAAAAAAATCCCCACAAATTGGGGGATTTTTTAATCAATCCAACCACGTTGTCGTGCGGCAGATTCTATCACAGACATTGCGTTATTCCATATTTGCGCCGCACGATTTTCGTTCCATATGTGCTGATGCGGGGCCCGACGTTTGTCGCCAAAGCGTTTCATTGTTGTCAAATCTTCATCATTCAATTTTCCCGACAGATACAGTTTTGTAATTAATGCTTCGGCATCCAATATTTCGCATGGTCGCCGTGTGGGCGTTATCCTTGCGCGCAATACATTGTGTCGCATAGATTTTGAATACAGAAACCAGAACCACAATTGTTCTGCGCTTTGAAACTTTTCAATTTGTGATGATATTTGTACATTTGTCATTTTTCTTTCTCCTTTTGTTTTTTTTGTTATTCCCGTAGATATATATAGACCAATCCAAAGGCGTTGTAAAACATTACAACCTGTGGTTGAACTTGTTATTGGAAATCCAATTCAAAGTCGTGATTTTTATTTTGCTTTACGAATCGGTTTAAAAAAAACGCACATAAATGTGCGTTATCTGTATATTAAATATTATTTTGCATTATTGCATGGGGCATCCTTTTTTTTTGTATATTGCTTTATAATTTAAAACCCGCCATATTGGCGGGTGCTTTATTTGATTGGTGGGAAACAATCGGCGTTGGGTTCGGGCGGACAGCAATTCCAACCCATTGCACCCATGTCCGTATATGTTTCACCGGCGCAACAACCGTTCGCATCCGGCAAAGAACCATCAAAGCACTTGATTGCCTGTTGTTGTGGTTCTGATTCCTTTGGCGCGGATTCAAATGGGTTCTGTAAAGATCCATCATCGTTATATGTCAGACCCAACACCTGTTCATTGTATTCTTGTTTTTTAACGTTTTCGTTTGTAACAGCATTGACTTGCGCAGAGGGTGTGCCACCATATGATTGTGCGAATTGTTGCTGTTGATTATAGTATGCGGCTTCTTGCTTTGCGTTATTAATCGCCTGGTACTGTGCCGATTGGCAATAGAACACCAACGTGCGATAATCATAGATATCGCATTCGCCACCGGTTATTGGTTCTCCATTATTGCAACATTCGGCAATTGCAAATGATCGTACCTGACCCTGCCAATCTGGTCCCGTTTTGTCTATGTTCACAATATCTCTTTTGTTATTGTTAAGTACATTGCCGGCATAATCAAAGCGTTCTTCTTTTGCTTTTGTGTTTACATCGCCATGCAGTTTTGTTACACTGCATGCCTTGGTTTCATCCGAACACGCCACAACTAAATCTTCGGGCGAATAAACGGTTATACGTGTTCCGGCGGCAATGGAAAATGGTGGGACGGTATTGTCAATCATATCGACCATTAATTTCTGTGCTACTTGGTTCCAAGCGGTAATAATTTCATTTTTTGCCAATTCTGATGAACGAACGGTTCCGCTTTGTACAACGGTATTGTTGTCCAAATCAATTTGATTTACAAATGCATCCGATACCGGTGCAATCAAATTAACCGCCGCCGGTACAATGGCCGTCAACATTGGCATAAAGAATTGTTCCATATAATCGGTACTGCCACGACCGGGGACACCAACGCGACCTTGGGCATCGCCGGCATATGGGAAATTATCTTTGTCAAAATTAAACTCTACGCCATCTGGGCGGATAAATTGATACCAATTAATCTGCATGCGTCCAATGGCTTTATATGGCCCCGGCAATTCGCCTGTAACATAGCCCAACATTAATGTGCCGGCCGGAATAATAATGGTGCGGCCATTGTCCGAGTATACGTTTCTGTCCACGGTTGCACGAACAGGCAAAGGTTTACCTTTTTCGAATACATCGGCATCGGCGCGAACGTCCGAAACAATTGTTGCCGGAATTGGTTTGAATTGACGCAATACGAACGTGCGATCATATGGTTGTGTTGAAATAACGGCTCTTCGGATACCCGAAGTACCGTAATATACATCTTCCTTTTTGCGGAAAATGGAATCTTTGCGTGATTCCCAACCTTGGGCGCCCAATCGTGCGGCGCCCCCGCTTTGTGCTGTGCCATCATTTGCGGCTGCACGCACGACTGGTGTGATTGCCGGTTCGTTTGATAGTTTTGGCATTTCGCCAATAATAATTGCGCCGTATCCAATATGGTCGGCATCGGTTCCGATTTTTTTTGCCGGATTGTCTATGTCACTAATTATGCCGTTGTCTGGATTGTACGTGCCCGTTGGGTTTCTGCAATCACGATCCGAATAAGGATAGAAATTATAAATACCGCCTTCGGGTTTTATCCAACCGATTTGACGTCCGCTTAAATCATAGCCGGGAAACGAAAAGTCCGAACATGCATCAAAGCTCAACTTAAATTTATTATCGCTTTTGGGTGCGGGGGCCGGCATTGGTTCCGGTTCTGGTTCGGGTTCCGGCTCTGGTATTGGTTCTGGTTCGAACACCGGTTCTGGCACCACTATTGGTTCTGGCTCTGGTATTGGTTCTGGTTCCGGTTCTGGTTCGGGTTCTGGTGTACCAACGGCACCGACCTTAATTAATATTTGGTCTGTCTTGTATGTGTCGCTTGTTTCATTTATGTCGTGATATTTAATCAAAATCATCACGTCCTGTGGTTCGGCCGGTCGCTTTGGGTTATATTTTAATTCTAATTCGCAACTTAAATTTTCGTTAATTTCTTGAATAGTTTGACAAGAACCACCAATCGTTAAGTCACTCAACTTTTTATCTGACGTTATGTCAATAATGTTAACCGCATCTGTTGCCTTGATGTGATAAATGGTGCTTGCCGTCTGGCCAACTTTTATGGCCTGCCAATCCAATGGTTTATCTGTGCTTGGGCTAATTTCAAGGTTTATTTCCACCGGTGCGGCTACTTCACTATTTTCCTTGTTATTGCCCAACAAAGAAACCAACAATATAACCACGGTTATAATCGCCACAATAAGCAGTACCCACAATATAGGTTTTGGTGTATTCTTTTTTATTTCTGCAAACTGCTGCTTTAAATTACTCATTCCCTCGACCCCAACCAATAAAGTTTACATTTTTTCTAAATTTTTACTGCATACGCACCACGTGACAAGGTGACTTTCCGCCGGTTTGCTTGATTAATTTGTTGCACAATGTTTGCGCTTCATCAATTGTCGCAATTGGACCAATACGAAGGCGGTATAGGCGTGCGGTTGATGCACCGGCACCTAAATCCCCAATGCCTTGTTCGTCGACGGCAAAAAATACATCGTCTACATATGGTGTTAATAAACCGGATTCGGCACCTGAAAAGCGTGCTAACAATTCGCTCCAATATTGATCTAATGCATCAACCGAAGTGTCGGATTGTAATTCAACCGCAACACCAGATTGATTGCTTGCGATAACTGGAATATTATTTTGTGGCAAATATGCGCCTGCTGTATTCCTTTGTGTTGGTAACATGTTTATAACACTGCCTGTGCCGGTTGCGGGCAATTGTGTTGGTATACCGTATCCCGCAGGCATATAATAACCCGCCCCGTTTACTGGGTTAGTTGCCGGTGTGTTGCCGACATATACAGGTGTTCCTGTGTAATTTGTTCCCATACTCATTGCGGCCATACTATCGGTATATGCGATATTGTTCAATGATTGGCCCGATAACATACTTTGTGCAACGTTTGCCTCGGCCAAAGCCATAACGGATGCGGTATCTGCGATTAAGAATGGTTTTTCACGTTTTTTTATACATACAATTCTTTGGCCACTGCGTAATACCATATCGCCAACCGCCTCTACGATTAACAAGCGGCCGTCTTCACCATCTGTGCGAAATCCAACGGGGGATTCGCCACCTTCTACCAACAAAGATACAACCGGTCTTTGTGTCATAGAAATTACTTTGTCGCCAAAATCAATGTATGTGAAAATACGATCACGCCATACACGTTCTGGTGCAATTACATAATCGTCTGGATTTGGTACGTATATATCTAAATCAAAGCGGAATTCAGATGGGTCGATTTTCATTGATTTTATCCATCCATAATCTTCGCCATCAACACCAACAGTAACCGGCCCGCTAGATTTTTTTGTGAATATAGAACCTGCGCCGCCGCTGGCTTTCTGGCCACCGGCCGATGCGATTGCTGGTGTATTGCCATCTAATACAACATCTACTTGGGAATATGTAATTTCACTGGCGTTTGCTGGCTCGGCACGTAAATAGAAAATATATCTATTGCCTGAATTGCCGGTCACGATCATATTTGTGTCAGAACCATAGTTGTCGGTTGCTGGGCTAATAAACATTGTTTTATCGCCTTGGGTTGCGTCAACCACGAATTGACCGCTATCTCCGATTTGGATATCAGATATTTGTTCGCCCATTGGCAGATTGACCATGGTCAACATCCCGTTACGCAATTTGATTGGTAAAACCGAACCCTGAGACCAAGCCAACTGGGCATACCCCGGTTTTATACTGCCACTGGCCATATTGGCGGTTGGGTTGTCCCATGCGTATTGAACACCGTTACCTGGCTCGGCAAATGCATCCCAAGATGCACACGTTAATAGCCCGACAACTGCGAACGCCAAAACATTGCCCATAAATACTTTTGACCGGTTCATAATCAATCCTTCCTGTTTTCTTTTAATGTGTTATAGCACTATTTTTATTCCATGTCCAGCGGATCTGTCTGCCCATCTACAACTTTGTATTGTATTACTTTTAGTCCCAATGGGTTATCTAATCTGTTTTTCCACTTTAATTTCGTTTTATCTGTTGCAATGTCGATTTGTATTTTATAGGAAGTATCGGTTGTTTTGCCATATTTATCTATGCATCGATAATTTATTCCGGCTTGATATCTTTCTTGGTTTTTTGTGTTTAAATCGACGGTTAATGGCAATGTTTCTGTAATGATAACACTACAAGTTTTATCTGGGGTTGTGTTGCCCATATATTTTCTAAATGCGTTTGTTTTTGTAAAAGTATTATATACCGTATCGTCCGACCATATGCGAATTGCGCCGTCGTTGCTATTCCATTTTTTTTGCATCGCATTCTGATTTGCATAGATTTCGTTTCTGTGTTGGATATATTCATTAACAAATGTGACTTTATAGTTTTTTAACGCTTCATCGCTTTTTGGTATATGATTTACCACTTGGACATCTTGGTTTTCACGATTGGATGTGCGTAAAAAGAAAATTTGTGGTCTGTCTAAGGGGAACATACTGTATACCGTGGTGCCTAAAACACCCAAAGTCACCACCAATCCAGTCAAAATAAAAGTGGTAATTCTTGTCTGTAAAACATTGGGTTCTGTGCGTGTTGTCACGGCGTCTCTCCTTCTAATAAAACAATTGTAGAAAAAAATATAACCCCTGTGCAAGGAAAATTTTGTAAAATCATATATGTTTGTATGCGTGTTTATGAAAATGTTCTTGCGTGTCAAAGTAAAAAATATTATAATATTTCCACTTGCTTTTTTGTATTGGTGTGGTATCCTGTTGCGGACTGTTGTATCGGCGATCGGTGCAAAAAACAGGTAATATTAGATATTTAGGGGCATAGTTCAACGGTAGAATATCGGTCTCCAAAACCGCGGATGAGGGTTCGATTCCTTCTGCCCCTGCCATGTTTTTTTGTGTGTCTGGTATAGTGGTTGTGGTTAATTTACGTAAATAACGGGCAATTTTTATGAAGAAAATGCTGGAATTTTTTAAATCTGTTCGTGCCGAATGGTTTAAGATTGTGTGGCCATCACGCGACAGTGTTGTTCGTGCAACAATTATGATATTGGTGTTTTCGGGGCTGGCTGCATTGTTTTTCTTTGCGGTTGACAGTATTCTGAACGCAATTGTTGGTTGGGTTTTCTAATATAGGCAAAGGAAGCGTAAGATGGAAGAAAGAATGCAATGGTTTGTTGTGAATGTTCATACAAGTTGCGAAGATAAAGTTGCGCGTGGTCTGCGTGAACAAATTGATAAACGTCGTTTGAATGCTTATTTTGGTGAAATTTTGGTTCCAACACGTGAAGTAACTGAAATTAAAGCGGGTAAACGTGTTAAGAGTGAGAAGAAGTTCTTTCCGGGTTATATCGTTGTTCAAATGGTTATGAATAACGAAACGTTTACATTGGTTAAGCAGATTCCTCAGGTTGTTATGTTCTTGGGTGCAAAAAATAAACCAATCGCTGTTAGTGAAGAAGAAGCCCGTCGCTTGTTAAAGCAAGTAGAAGAGGGTGCGGTTGTTATGGATGATGTTGAATACGAAGTTGGTCAAGAAGTTCATGTTATTGATGGGCCGTTTGCTGGCTTTAATGGTGTGGCATCCGAAGTTGACAATGTAAAACAAAAAATGACTGTGACGGTTTTGGTCTTTGGTCGTGAAACCAGTATGGATTTGGAATTTAATCAAGTCGAAAGGGTATAGTTCCAAAGCAAAAGATTTTTGTGGTTTTCTGAAAAAATTCATGTAAAATCACAGCAAACCGTGGTAGATACGCCATATCGTACCACGACACAAACGAAAAAAACGGAGTGAAAAATGGCAAAAAAAGAAGTTAAGGGATTGGTTAAATTGGTCGTCCCTGCAAAACAAGCAAATCCTGCGCCTCCTATTGGTCCTGCGTTGGGTGCTGCTGGTGTAAACATCGCAGAATTCTGCAAACAGTTTAACGACAAAACATCTGATAAAGAACCTGGAATGCCAATTCCATGTATTATCACTGTTTATACAGATCGCAGTTTCGAATTTATTATGAAATTGCCACCTGTGTCGTACTACATTAAAAAGGCCTTGAAACTGAAAATCGGTTCTCATAAACCAGGTCGTGATTTTGTTGGTACATTGTCTCGTGCGCAATTGCAAGAAATTGCCGAAGCAAAAATGCCTGACTTGAATTGCTCTTCCATTGAATCTGCTATGAATATTGTTGCGGGTCAATGCCGTTCTATGGGCGTAAAGGTAGAGGAGTAATATCATGAAACTGACAAAAAAACAGCAAACTTGGAAAAATTTGGATGCCGACAAAGTTTATTCTTTGGCCGATGCAATCGAAGTATTGCGTGAATATGCATCTAAAAAATTTGATGAAACATTGGAAATCGCTATCCGTTTGGGTATCGATGTAACCAAGGCCGACCAAAACATTCGTGGTATGTTGTCTTTGCCAAATGGTACAGGTAAATCTGTACGTGTTGCTGTATTCACAGCCAATGCGCAAGACGAAGCCAAGAAAGCGGGTGCGGACGTTGTTGGTGGTGAAGAATTGATTGATTCTGTTGCTGCGGGTAACATCAACTTTGATCGTGTAATCGCAACACCAGACATGATGCCAAAAATGTCAAAAATCGCACGTGTATTGGGTCCAAAGGGCTTGATGCCGAACCCAAAACTGGGCACGGTTACAAACAATGTTGCAGAAGCGGTTGCCAATGCAAAAGCGGGTCAAATTGAATACCGTGCTGAAAAGAAAGGTATCATCCACGCTGGTATTGGTAAAATGTCTTTCTCTACAGAAAAATTGGTTGAAAATGCAAATGCATTGATTGATCAATTAAAGAAAGTAAAACCATCTACATCCAAAGGTCAATATATCTTGGGTATTTCGGTTGCTACAACCCAAGGCCCAGGTTTGAAGGTAGATGCAAAATAATTAAATGCGATTGGGGAAATAAAACTCTCCAATCGCATAACAGATTTCTGTCCATGACTGATGGTGCGGCAACGCTTAATTCCCATCATAGACAAAGAGAAAATTCTTTGGGGCAGGAACCTCAGCCCCATCCCAGAGCAATCTGGATGGAAAGTTAACAAAAACAGAAGCTTGAAGGAATAAACAGATGAAACGCGAAGAAAAATCAGATTTGATTTCAGCGTTACAGTCGTCCCTGAAAGAAGCAAACGGTGTTTTCGTTGTTGAAAACCATGGTTTGACTGTAAAAGAATTCGAAGAATTGCGCAATGAATTGCGTCCAATGGTTTCGTTATTCAAAGTTGTCAAAAACCGTTTGATGAAGTTGGCATTGAAAGATACCGACTTTGAACCTGTGTCTGAATTTATGAAACGTCCAACGGCTGTTGCGGTTGCAACTGACGGTTTGGCGGTTACCAAAGTTTTGGCAAAATTTGCCGAAGCGCACCCAAATTTAACAATTTTGGGCGGTAAAATGGACGCAGACGTTCTGGATGTAGACGGCGTATTGCAATTATCCAAGCTTCCTTCCCTGTTGGAAATCCGTGGCACTATCGCACGTATCTTGGTCGAACCAGGTTCACGTTTGGCACGTGTTTCAGCAGAGTATGGAAAAAAAGAACAATAAAATCAGAATATTATATTCTGACCTAAAACAAAAATTAGGAGTATAAAAATGGCAGACATTCAAAAATTAGTTGAAGAATTGTCAAAATTGAGCGTTTTGGAAGCAGTTGAATTGTCCAAAGCGTTGGAAGAAACATGGGGCGTAAGTGCCGCTGCTGCTGTTGCAGTTGCTGCTGGTCCTGTTGCTGCGGCTGCAGAAGAAAAGACAGAATTTGATGTTATCTTGTCTGATGTTGGCGCAAACAAATTGGCTGTTATCAAAGCTGTAAAAGACATCACTGGTTTGGGCTTGGGCGAAGCAAAAGCTTTGGTTGAATCCGCACCAAAAGCTGTCAAAGAAGCTGTTGCAAAAGACGAAGCAGAAAAATTGAAAGCAGCATTAGAAGCAGCGGGCGCCAAAGTCGAAATGAAATAATTCATATCGACGGGACCGCATGGTTCTGAAAAATCTGTCGTACAAATGTATGACAAAACGCCGCCCGCGTGGGAATTTTTCCCATGCGGGCATACCGGCGTAAAAGACGTATGTTAAAATATACACAAGACAACAGCAGGGCAAAAAGGAGATTGTTAAATAAATTGTGGTCTGGTAATTCATTCTTAATTATCCGACATCTTTGATGAAAATATTCACAATTTATTTAAGAATTTTCTTTTTGCCCCGCTTCGTTTGCAAAACACACAGAAAAAAAGGATTAAAACCGATGGCAGTTATCCAGAAACTAAGAAAATCTTTTGGTAAAAGTTTTTTGCAAACTCCGCTTCCTGATTTAGTTGAAATTCAATACGATTCGTATAAAGAATTCTTGCAGGCAGATGTTGAACCACAATCCCGTAAAAATATGGGATTGCAAAATGTATTCTCCTCTATGTTCCCAATCAAGGACTATGCCGGCATTGCCGACCTGGAATTTGTGGAATATACATTGGACAAACCTGTTTACAATGTAAAAGAATGCATGTTGCGCAATATGACATATTCTAGCAAGTTAAAATTGAAGCTGAGATTGATTTTATGGGATGTCGCCGAAGATGGCAAAAAAACATTGCGCGATATCAAAGAACAAGAAATATTTATGGGCGAAGTGCCATTAATGACTGAACGTGGCAGCTTTATCGCATCCGGTGTTGAACGTGTAATTGTATCCCAGATGCATCGTGCCCAAGGTGTAGTGTTTGCAACAACCAAAGAATCAAAAGTTGCGGGTAATCCGGTAACATATACTGCACGTATTATTCCAGAACATGGTTCATGGATTGATTTCGAAGAATCCAAAGGTGTCATCTATGTTCGTATCGACCGTCGCCGTAAAGTACCGGCAACGGTTTTGTTACGTTGCTTGCCATGTGCCGAAGATGAAAAGAAATGGATTGCCGATCCACGCAAACCAACAATCGCCGGTATGTCCGATACAGAAATTCTGTCGGCATTCTATAACCGCATCCCATTGAAATTTGATGGCAAATTGTGGACTGGCGAAACAGAATCATTCTCGGGCTTGGATAAATATCGCTTGAATTATGACTTGATTAATCCAAAAGATAAAAAAGTCATTGCATCCAAAGGCGATCGTTTGAATGCCAAACGTATGAAGAAATTGCTGGAATCAAAATCATTTGGCATTATGCCTGAATCATTGGTTGGTGAATATTTGTTTGACCCAATCATGAACGGCGACGAAGTTGTAATGCCTGCGGGTACAGAAATCACCGAAGAAGTTCTGAATGATTTGGATAAAATGAATATCAAAGAAATCTCGCTGATTTCAATTGATAACGCAACGGTAAGTGCACATATGCGCAATACATTGTTGGCGGACAAAACAACAAATCGTGAAGAAGCGTTGATTGAAATCTATAACATCATCCGTCCGGGTGAACGCCCAACATTAGAAGCGGCAATCAATCTGTTTATGCGCCAAGGTTTTGAACCTGCATACTATGATTTGTCTGCGGTTGGTCGTTTCAAGATGAACAAACGCTTGAAAATTGACTCTGGTAAAAAACCAGAAGACGAACGTCTGTTAACAAAATCCGACTTCTTGGCGGTATTAAAGACATTAACAAACATTATCGACCGCAAAGATACAGTTGATGATATTGATAACTTGTCAAATCGTCGCGTTCGCACGGTTGGCGAATTGTTGGAACAAAACTTCCGTACCGGTATGGTTCGTATTGAACGCTTGGTCCGTGAAAGCTTGACTTCTCCAAACATTGCAAATATGCAACCCCAAGACGTTATCAATGTAAAACCATTGATGTCATTGGTATCTGAATTCTTGGGAACATCACAATTGTCTCAGTTTATGGACGCATACAATCCATTGTCTGAATTGGAACACAAACGTCGTATTTCTGCTTTGGGGCCTGGTGGTTTGAATCGTGAACGTGCCGGCATTGACGTACGTGACGTTCATCCAACACACTATGGTCGCTTGTGTCCAATTCACACCCCCGAAGGTGCGAATATTGGTCTGGTTAACCATTTGTCTGCATATGCACGTGTCAACCCATATGGTTTCATTGAAACACCATACTATGTTGTTGAAAATAGCCGTGTTACAGACAAAATGGTATACTTGACCGCCGATGAAGAATTGGGTCATAAAATCGCCCAAGGTAACACCCCAACAACCAAAGACGGCGCATTGGCCGAAGAAATGGTTACGGCGCGTGTTGACGGCGAATTTACAATGGTTGCCAAAGAAGAAGTTGACTTAATCGACGTTGAACCACGTCAGGTGGTATCAATTGCAACCGGTTTGATTCCATTCGTTGAAAACGACGACGCGAACCGTGCATTGATGGGTTCGAACATGCAACGTCAGGCCGTTCCATTATTGCGTGTCCAAGCACCATTGGTCGGAACCGGTATTGAACGTGAAGTGGCCCGCGATTCCCGCACAGGTAAGGTTGCGAAACACAGTGGTGTTGTTGAATCTGTGGACGCAAACCGCATCGTGGTTAAATGTATGAACAGCCGCAACGTTGTAACAGGTGTTGATATTTATAATTTGGAAAAATTTGAACGTTCCAACAGTGAAACAATCATTCACCAAAAACCATTGGTCAAAGTTGGCGACCGTATTTCTGCGGGCGACATCATTGCCGACGGTTCATCTATGAACTATGGTGAATTGGCATTGGGTCGCAACGTATTGGTTGCCTTTATGCCATGGCGTGGTTATAACTACGAAGACTCAATTGTTATCTCGGAACGTATTTCACGCGATGACGTATTTACATCTGTAAAAATCGTTGAAAAAGAATTCAAAGTTCGTGACACTCAATTGGGCCCAGAATCTTTGACACGCGATATTCCAAACGTTGGCGAAGAAGCATTAAAGAACTTGGACGAATCCGGTATCATCTATGTTGGTGCCCGTGTAAAACATGGTGACATTTTGGTTGGTCGTGTGACACCAAAATCCGAAACCTTGTTAACCCCAGAAGAAGCGTTGTTGCGCAACATCTTTGGTGAAAAGGCATTGAACGTAAAAGATACATCATTGCGCGTTGGTCCAAACGAAGAAGGTACAGTTATCG
The DNA here is from genome assembly GCA_045654485.1 of Candidatus Enterousia sp. GTDB lineage: Bacteria > Pseudomonadota > Alphaproteobacteria > Rs-D84 > Rs-D84 > Enterousia. The sequence continues at coordinate 12,337 of JAZONN010000005.1, forward strand.
GTGTTAACGTATTAACACGTCATGGTGTTAAGAAAGACGAACGCACCCAGATGATTGAACTGCAAAAAATCGAACAGATTAACAAAGATCGTGAAGCCGAAGTTGCGATTATCGAAAAGGGCTTTGCAGATCAAGTATTCCAAATCGCAGAAAACTTGGTCATCGAATCTGGTTCGGGCAGTTTGAAACCTTTCGTTGGCAAAAAATTAACGGGCGAAGTATTCGAAGGTATCCGTCCAGCCGATGTTAAAAAATTGGTTGTGAAAAATAAAGAAGCCCAGGCAAAAATCGACGAATTGCGCGAACAACATGTTATCAAATTGAAACAGTTGAACGAAAAAGCAGACGCCGAAGTTGCCAAAGCAACCGAAAGCAATTCATTAAATGCCGGTGTATTAAAAGAAGTAAAAGTTTACATCGCGCACAAAATGAAATTACAGCCGGGTGATAAAATGGCGGGTCGTCACGGAAACAAAGGTATTGTATCCAAAGTTGTTCCGGTCGAAGATATGCCACACTTGGCGGACGGTACACCGGTTGACTTGGTATTGAACCCATTGGGCGTACCTTCACGTATGAACATTGGTCAGATTTTGGAAACCCACCTTGGTATGGCTGCACGCACATTGGGCGAACAGATTGGTGCGGTTTTGGACGAAGTCAAAGCCAAACGTGCTGTAACCGACGATTTGCGTACAATTATGGGCAATGTATATGGCAAAGAAACGGCGGAAAAATTGGAAAAAATGACCGACACAGACGTTCGCGCCCAAGCGGCCTTGTTGCGTGACGGTGTTCCAATGGCGACGCCAACCTTTGACGGTGCAACCCCAGAAGACATTCGCAGTATGTTGAAATTGGCAAAATTGCCAGAAACGGGTCAATTTGACTTATACGACGGTATGACGGGTGAAAAATTCGCACGTCCTGTGACCGTTGGTGTTATGTACATGTTGAAACTGCATCACTTTGTTGATGAAAAGATTCACGCCCGTTCAATCGGCAGTTACTCTTTGGTAACCCAGCAACCATTGTCTGGTAAAGCCCATATGGGTGGCCAGCGTCTGGGTGAAATGGAGGTTTGGGCACTGGAAGCACACGGTGCAGCCCACTTGCTGCGTGAAATGTTAACGGTCAAATCGGACGATATCACCGGCCGAAACAAGATGTATGAATCCATCATTTCGGGCAGTGACGATATCCAAACCGGTACGCCAGAGGCCTTTAACGTATTCGTACGCGAATTACGTGGATTGGGTCTGGCAATGACACCCAAGAAAATTGATTAGTGGTTAGATTTCTGGTTGCCGGTTATCCGGCAACCAACCTAACAACTAATAACTAACCACTAACAACTCTTTAAGCGAGGAGCAAAATATAATGAGCAATATGTTGCAAAAGATATTTGGACAAATCGAAACCAAGGAACAATTTGATGCCTTGCGCATTACGATTGCGTCCCCAGAAGAGATTTTATCTTGGTCACATGGCGAAGTAAAAAAGCCAGAAACCATTAACTATCATTCTATGAAACCAGAATCCGAAGGTTTGTTCTGTCAACAGATTTTTGGACCTGTCAAAGATTATGAATGTGCATGCGGTAAATATAAAAGAATCAAATTCCGTGGCGTCGTTTGTGAACGTTGCGGGGTCGAAGTTGGTTCTGCATCCGTTCGTCGTGAACGTATGGGGCATATTAAATTGGCTATGCCTGTTGCACATACATGGTTCTTACGCGAAGGCAAAATTGCGACTTTGTTGAACAATCTGCCTCAGAAAAAATTAGAACAGGTTATTTCATACGATGCATACATCGTAATTGAACCTGGTTTAACAAACTTGAAACAATACGACGTCATCAGCGAAGACGAATACCAAGCCGCCGTTGAAGAATTCGGCGCAGACGCGTTCCACGTTGGTATCGGTGCTGAAGGCGTACGTTCCATTATCTCTGGATTGGATATGGGCGATGAACGCACACGTTTACGCGCAGAATTGGCCGATACAAAATCCGAAGCAAAACGCAAGGCATTGATTAAACAATTGAAATTGGTCGAAGCGTTTTTGGATTCTAAAACAGAACCTGCATGGATGATGCCGGATATTATTCCTGTTATCCCACCAGATATGCGTCCATTGGTCACATTGGATGCGGGTCACGTTGCGGCATCTGACTTGAATGATTTGTATCGTCGTGTAATTATCCGTAACAATCGTTTGAAACGTTTTATGGAAATGCACGCCCCAGACATCATTATCCGCAACGAAAAACGTATGTTACAAGAAGCGGTTGATTCATTGTTTGACAACGGTCACAAAGCGCGCCCAATGGTATCGCAAAACCGTCGTCCATTGAAATCATTGTCTGATTCATTGCGTGGTAAATCGGGGCGTTTCCGTATGAACATGTTGGGTAAACGTGTTGACTATTCGGGTCGTTCGGTTATCGTGTCTGGTCCAACATTGAAATTACATCAGGTTGGTTTGCCAAAAATGATGGCATTGGAATTGTTTAAACCATTTGTTTACGCGCGTTTGTTGGCGGGTGATTACGCAAACACATTAAAGACCGCACGTAAAATGGTTGAAAACGGTGAAGACGTTGTATGGGAAATCTTGGAAAAAGTTATTCACGAACATCCTGTATTGTTGAACCGTGCACCAACCTTGCACCGTTTGTCCTTGTTGGCATTTGAACCTGTCTTGATAGAAGGTAAAGCAATCCGTTTGCACCCATTGGTTTGTGCGGGCTTTAACGCTGACTTTGACGGTGACCAGATGTCTGTTCACGTACCAATTTCATTAGAAGCCCAATTAGAAGCACGTACATTAATGTTGTCTTCGAACAACGTATTGTCACCTGCGAACGGTGAACCTATGACTGTTCCGACCCAAGACATGGTATTGGGCGTTTACTATATTTCATTGATTAATGGTGAACACACCGAAAAGTCGCCACGCTTTGCAAATATGGACGAAGTAAAATTGGCGTTGGAAAACAAATCTATTACGTTGCACACACCAATTGTTGCCCGTATCAATGGCAAAACATACAAGACCACAGCCGGTCGTATGATTTTGGGCGAATTATTGCCACAATGCGAAGAAATGCCATTTGATTTGGTTAACAAAGTGATGCCACGTGGTGAAATTAAATCTTTGTTGGCAACAACATACGAACGTTGCGGCGACAAAGCGATGATTTTGCTGGCTGACGCATTAAAGAACACTGGTTTTGAACAGGCCGCACGAAGTGGTATTTCTATTGGTTATGACGACATCGTTATTCCAGAAGAAAAGAAAGATCTGATTGCGGAATCTGAAAAAGTTGCCGGAGAAATCGAAGAACAATATCAAAACGGTTTGTTATCTGGTGGTGAACGTCACAATAAATTGATTGACTTGTGGCAGAAAACGACCGACAAATTGGGTGATATGGCATATGCTGCGTTGGGTAAGACAACGGGCGACAATTGGAATTCGGTTTACATGATGGCATTATCTGGTGCCCGTGGTTCAAAACGTCAGATTCAGCAGTTGGCCGGTATGCGTGGTATGATGATGAAACCAGACGGTTCGATTATCGAAGTTCCAATTATTTCGAACTTTAAAGAAGGTCTAACCATGTCTGAATACTTTACATCCACCCACGGTGCACGTAAAGGTATGTCGGATACGGCTTTAAAAACGGCTGACGCTGGTTACTTGACACGTCGTTTGGTTGAATTGGCACAAAATACAGTTATTACTGAACACGATTGTGGCACAACAGAATTTATTACTGCCAAACCTGTTTATACTGGTTCGACATTGTCTGTTGCATTGGGTGATGTTGTATTGGGACGTACTGCGGCCCACGATATCGTGCATCCAATCACCAAAGAAGTCATTGTACCTGCGGGTGAATTGATTACGAAGGCGGCATCTAAAAAGATTAACGAATCCGGTTTGCCATCGGTTGATGTACGCAGTGTTCTGACATGTTGTTCAGACGGTTTGTGTGCAAAATGTTATGGTATGGATTTGTCACGTAACGCATTGGTGCACGTTGGCGAAGCGGTTGGTGTTATTGCGGGTCAATCCATTGGTGAACCTGGTACTCAGTTGACATTGCGTACCTTCCACATTGGTGGTGTTGCGGCCGGTGGTGCAGAAAGTCACTTTATCGAAGTTCCTGTTGCTGGTAAAATTAAATTATCTGGCGTTAACACGATTAAGAACAGTGCTGGCCGTGTTGTTGTATTATCTCGCAATGGCAAATTGGCTGTTACCGATAATGCCGGTGAAGAATTGTTTAGCAGCGCATTACCATACGCATCTATGTTGATCGTTAATGATGGCGACAGCGTCGAAAAAGGCGCCAAGGTTGCCGAATGGGATCCATATTCAAACACAATCATCGCCGAAAAAGATGGTGTTGTGAACTTTAATGACTTGGTTGAAAACATTTCATACCAAGAAGAAGTTGATTCTATGACTGGTATCGTATCACGTAAAGTTATCAACTGGAAAACAAACACGAAAAAGGCATTGAAACCTGCGATTACATTGGTTGACGAAGCCGGTAACGTAATCAATCTGGGTGGCAAAAAGATTGCAGAATATCTGTTGCCAATCTATTCGGTATTGAACGTTGCAAATGGCGACCGTGTTGTTGCCGGTGACATTTTGGCACGTATCCCTGTTCAGGCAAAACGTACAGGCGACATTACGGGCGGTCTGCCACGTGTTAATGAATTGTTGGAAGTACGTCGTCCAACCAACCCTGCATTGTTGGCCGAAGTTGATGGTACGGTTGAATTAGAAGATGCAAAATCTAAAATCATCATCCGTATTGAACCAACAGACGGTACGGCACCGGTTGAATATGCGGTTCCAAAGGGTACAAACCTGTTGGTGCGCAGCGGTGACGTTGTACGCAAAGCGGAAAAATTGGTTGACGGTGACCCTGTTCCACAAGATATCTTGCGTATCTTGGGTCAAAAGGCCTTGGCAACATTTATGGTTGACCAGATTCAACAGGTTTATCGCTTACAGGGCGTGACAATCAATGACAAGCACATTGAAATCTTGATTCGTGAAATGACACGTCGTGTTGAAATCACAAACCCAGGTGACACCGGCTTCTTGATGGGTCAGGTTGTAGACCGCGTTGATTTCGAAGAAGAAAACGCACGTGTTGCACGCGATGGTGGCAAATTGGCCGAAGCATCTCAGGTCTTGGTTGGTTTGACCCGTGCATCTTTGACATCACGTTCGTTTATTTCAAATGCATCGTTCCAACAGACGACCAAAGTATTGGTTGACGCCGCAATCAGTGGTTCTACCGACAAATTGGTTGGTATTAACGAAAACTTGATTGTTGGTCGTTTGATACCAATTGGAACCGGTGCATACGTCCGTCGTGTCCGTGAAATTGCCAAAGAAGAAGAAAAGGCAGAAAAATTGGCACGCGAAGGAAATGGCCAACAACAGTTGTTGGATATCTAATATAAAACCATGTCTGGACACATAATCCAGACATGGTGAAAGTTTTCCTTGCAAATGCGCAGAAAATGAATAGAATAAGACAGTCGTAATAAAAAGGATAGTAAAATGGCAACGCCAAAAAGTAAAACCAGTAAAGCACGTTCCGCACAACGTCGTTCACATGACGCTTTGTCAGTGATGCCATGCGGTGTATGCAAAACATGTGGCGAAAAGAAACGTCCACATCACGTTTGTCCTGCATGCGGTGCGAAATAATAAAACCAAATAAAATGGAATTGGCAGAAGCAGGGCGGTAATTATCGTCCTGTTCTGCTTTTTTATGTACTATGTCAGAAGATAAGAAAATTATTGCTATTGATGCCATGGGTGGTGATAAAGGGCCTAATGCGGTTCTGGGTGGCATGAATCAGTATTTATATCAAAACGGCGAAGGTAATGTATATTTTCGTCTGTTTGGTGATGAAAAGAAAATCCGTAAATTATTGGCGAAATATCCGCGCGTATCCCGTAATACCGAAGTTATACACGCGCCAAACGTTATCAAAGGTACGGACAAGGTTATGGATGTTTTGCGTCACGCCCAAGATACATCTATGTATATGGCGATAAAAGACGTACGTGAAGGCAAATCTGCCGCAGTTATCAGTGCCGGCAACACCGGTATATTGATGTCTTTGTCAAAATTGGCATTAAAAACAATTGATGGTATCGCACGTCCGGCCATTACCACTATGTTGCCATCTGGTGCCGGTGACAGTCGTGTTGTGGTATTGGATTTGGGTGCAAACGTTCATTGTGATGAAAATATATTGTTTGACTTTGCCGTATTGGGCAGTGTTTATGCCGAAGTTGTCGGTAAAATGCCCCGACCAAAATTGGGTATCTTAAACATTGGTTCCGAAGAAACCAAAGGAAACGAAGTTTTAATCCATTTGAACAAGGTCTTGACCGCCAACAAAGACAGATTGCCATACGAATATATGGGCTTTGTCGAAGCGAATGATATCAGTGCCGGTAAAGTCCAAGTTGTTGTGACAGACGGCTTTACGGGTAATATTGTATTAAAGACGGTCGAAGGTACGGCCAAGTTAATCAAACGTGTTGTCGTTGAAAATTTCAAGAAATCGATTTTGGCGATGATTGGTGCGTTTTTCTTGGTGCACGTATTTAAACGTTTAAAGCATAAAATTGATCCACGTTCATATGCGGGTGCAACGTTCTTGGGTTTGCGTGGTTTTGCGTTTAAAACCCATGGTAATAGTGACGCATTGGCATTTGCAAATTCGATTAAATATGCGGCCGGTTTGACCAAGGCGAACTTAAATGGTTTAATCGAAGAACGTGCCCGTGCATTGGCGGACGTTCGTGCACAAATTAGTGCCGATAAAGAAACCGAAAAATAAAAAAAATCCCGCATTTGCGGGATTCTTTATTTTTGATTCTGTTTATGGTTATTATGTAAACTTTTCCAAATTTCAATAGAACGCTTTGCGCTAATTGCGATTGGCCCCAGATACAGCAATAATGTAAGCATGGCATCTTTATTGTATCCATTATGCATCATATATTTCACAATATTTATACTGTGTCCAACGCAAAGGCCGTTTAATAACAAGTATCCCATCAGAAATGCCTGTGATACTGATTCTGGTCTTTGTGATTTATTGTCTTGGTTCATACTTATGCCTTTTTATAGTGTCCCGCAATTATAGCTTAAATGGCCTGTCTGTCAAGACGTTGTTGCGGGATTACTGCTATCTGGATTTTTGTGCCATTTGTGCAATATTTTGGCGTCTCGCTTCATTTTCTTTGCGTGCCGCCGCTGCGCCTGCACATGCCCCCAATGCTACGCTCGCTGCCAAAACGCCATATGTTGCCAATGGATGCGCGTTATATCGTGTTTCTTCGCGATAGTCATTGGTCCACATTTTGTATTCATAGTGTTTTTCTGCTTCGGTTGCATCAAAACTGTACGCTGTCTTAAAGCGATTTTTCAATGAATAATCATACAAATGCGCATCCGAACAATACTGTATCAAATGTGCTCCGACACCCAATGCATTGATTGCAACAAATGTGATTGCACCAACTTTAGTTGCACCGACTATTGTACCTTTAACAGTGTTTACTGCGTTCAAAAATTTATCTTTAATCGTCATTTTTCAATCTCCTTTGGTTATCACTCATATCAACAAACCACCATAGATTTATATAGGACAAAAGTTAGAAAAATCAATTTAACGATGTGGTGCGGGTAAATAAAAATCCCCAAAAGGGGATTTGTTTTAACTAATTTGAATAATTGCACTGCTGTGAAATTGAGTATTTGTCATTATTAGATGTCGTGCCTGTGCTGCCGGCCTTGATATAGCAATCAGTTATAGCGGTTGATCCGGCGTTTGAAGAACCGGCTATACCGTCTTGGTATGGGCATCCGGAACAGCCCGAACATTGAATGCCGGTACTTTGTTTAATGGAACATGATGGTGTGCCGTATGAATTGGCGGCACATCTCCGTTCGGTTGTATATTCACACTTGCAATCTGTATCTGCTGTGCAGGTTGGGACTGTTCGTTCTTCGTATCTGGATAGTGCAGATGTAGTTCCAGATGATGTCCACGCTGTTGCTGGGGTACATGTGCTACATTCAGAGCCAATAACAATATCGCAATTTTTAAAAATGTCTGGGTCGATGGTAGGGCCGCTGCCGCCGCCGCCAACGGTACCACAACTGGCCACACGGGTTACATTGCTGCATATGCTAGATACAGATGTATTTGAATTACAGCTGCCGCAGTCGCTGTATGTTTCAATGGGCTGCATATATGTTGTTCCGTTAGAAGTATAGGTATAGCATTTTTGTGTGACTGTGCCGCCACACGCGGTGCCGGTGCTTGTTACCCCTGTGGTCAGTACTGATTCTTTAACCTTGGTTACATAATGATCCATGTTGGAATTGCAGGATATTTCGGTGCAGGTATATGCATACGCGTTGATAGAATATATCAAAGATGCAATCAGAGAGATAAAGTATTTGTTCATAAAACTGCCTCCTTTAAGTTGAAGAATAGTTTAATCAAAACAATATTTCAATAAAAAATTATTCACCGATTTTTAGATTTGGGCGCGTGGTTTTCAAATTGTTCAATGATTTTTCCTGTACGGCACGGAATGCGTCCGGATTCCATATTTGAAAACTGTTTCCACGTCCAACGAATACAGCGGAATCTGTAATGCCTGCGTGTTTTAAAAGGTCAGATGGGATAACAACACGCCCGGTTACATCAAATGCCAATTGGCGTGCGTCGGCAAACAACATAGCGGTCAAATCGTCCAATTCGCTGTCGAATACGCCCATTTTATCGGTTGCGCTGGCCATCTGTTCCATGCGGGACATGGTAAGGCCTTCTATACAATTATTTGTAAAAGAACGGAACAGAATAACGCCGGCAAAATCTTCTTTTGAAATTGCCGCACGAAAGGAAGCGGGTACAGAAATTCGCCCTTTGGTATCCAACCGATTTTCATAAGATGAGAGAAATAATGCCATTTTATGATAAAACTTGGGTTAATTTTTTTACCTTTTTCCTTTCTGCGTCAATGGGAATGTAGCACGGGATTTTATGGTTGTCAATGACAATTTGATGTTTTTTTATGGGAAATTATGGTTTTTTGAACAGAAAATAATTTTTTTTTAAATAAAATGAAAATAAATGCATTTTATGCTTGACCTGCGATTCGTTTTTGTTCTAAGATGTTTGTATAGACAAGCAAGGGAAAAAGAAATTGCCCAGAAATCTGCGAAAAAGCCGGTTTTTTGGGAAAAACAACAAAGAATTAACAAAGCTGTCTAATTAAAATGTAAATACCGACGTATTTACAGAAAATTAGACAGAAAACAATAACAAATGCCCGAAAGGAGGGGACGCACATGCCAAAAAATATCAAAGAAATTATGATTGCTCTGAACCAAGTATTAACAACAACGGTTTGGGTTAACGAAGATCGTCAAATCGTATCGTTGGCGGATGAATTGAAAATTGGCATGAATAACACTCCACGTTCAATCGAAGATTTGTCTCGCCCATCATTGGTTGGTGCGTATGTATCATTACAAATTCGTACCGACAATTTCGATATTGCGGCCGAAACATTGGAAACAAAAACATTGGCATTGCGTGTCAAAGAAATGGTCTTTGCCGAAGCAAAAAAGATTATGGACGCAGCCGATGCAACCGTTACAACGTCAGACGTTGCAATTGCGGCATAATTGCTGTGCTATAAATCGTGCGTACTGATAACACAGTTTCCGGATAACCGGAAGGAAGGGAGCCACCGTCAACATTTGTTGGCGGTGATTTTTTTTGGGGGAATTCATACCTGATGACATATTGTTGGGTGTTATGCAAAATAATATCGTATAACCCAAAGGATATGATATGTTCAAAAGATCAAAAATTTGTATAACTGTACTGTCTTTATATGAAATCGTCGCAGTATGTTGGCTTTATTGGCCGGTGACATGTGATGCAGTTTTAGGGCGTACGTTTTGTATGTCTGGATTTCGGTATTTTGTATTCTGTGCGGCATTACCGATTATTGTAATGTTGGCGTGGATGTGGATTGCATCTGCGGTACGTGCCCATCGTCGCCGTCGCTTTATCCGTCGTGCCAAAGGTGCTTTGCATGGCTTGATTTCCGGCATTCGTGGTCGTGTTATGGAAAATATATCGGCCGCAGATATTGAACGCTTGCTGATTGCAGGCGCACTGTTTGCGATTCAGCGTTACATTAACCGTCATCCAAATCTGCAACGTGATATCAATAACGTTATGGATTTGGCGGATGGGACAATTGACATGTCGGAATTTTCTGCGTCTGAAACATTGCGTGCGGCGCGTCGCAAACCGCGGCGCCCAGAATCCAACCGTACATCACGCCGTACCAAATAATTGAACCGCCTTTTGGCGGTTTTTTTGATGTTAATAAAAACTTGCAATCATATAAAATTACTGTATAATTCCAAACGATTTTGCGGGTGGGCGCAAAGTCAGTCCGAATAACCCCACAAGACCTCGCTGTTTTAATAATATTGGCGACGGCAAACTTTGATGAAAATTTCTTATGAAAGATTTATCCAAAGATTTATTTAACCCAGTATCCGGCGAAGATTTCGTCCAGATGTTCGATGCGAACTATGGTTCCCAAGAAACTTTGCAGGGCTATGCAACCAAAGGTACAGTCAAAGACATTCGCGGTGATTTTGCGATGGTTGACGTTGGCCTGAAATCCGAAGGTCGTGTTCCATTAAAAGAATTCGGCGCATCTGTTCCATCTGTTGGCGATATTATCGACGTTTTTGTTGAACGTTATGAATCCCGTGAAGGTACGGCGGTTCTGTCATATGCCAAAGCACGTGCAGAAAAAGCATGGAAGGACTTGGAAAAAACAGTTGCCGAAGGCGTCGACCCAGAAGGTACAATTATCGAAGTTGTTCGTGGTGGTTTCACTGTTGACATCAATGGCGTATTTGCATTTATGCCATCGTCTCAGGTTGATCATAAACCAATCCGCGATGCAAAATCTTTGATTGGCTTAAAAGATAAATTCCGCGTATTGAAAATGGATGCATTGCGTACAAACGCAATTGTATCACGTCGTGCGATTCAATCTGATACAATCGCTGCTGCACAACGTGAAGCGATGAAAAATATCGAATTGGGTGCGGTTATCGAAGGTACAGTTAAAAACATCACAGATTATGGTGTGTTCATTGACTTGGGCGGCATCGATGGTTTGTTGCACGTAACTGACTTGTCTTGGAAACGTGTTAATCACCCACGTGAATTGGTACATGTTGGCGAAAAAATCAAAGTCAAAGTTATCCAATTCGACCCAGAATCACATCGTATTTCTTTGGGTGCAAAACAATTGGAAGAAGATCCATGGGAAACAGCATCTCGTGCATTCAATGTTGGCGACACAGTATCGGGCAAAGTTTCATCTTTGACAGATTACGGTGCGTTCATCGACTTGGGCAATAATATCGAGGGCTTGGTACACATGTCTGAATTGTCTTGGACAAACAAGAACATCCACCCAAGCAAAGTGTTGCAAAACGGCCAAGATGTAAACGTTATCGTTTTGGGTATCGACCAAGACAAACGTCGTATCTCTTTGGGCTACAAACAATTGCAACCAAATCCATGGAAACAATTTGCAGAAACCCACAACGTTGGTGATGTAATCACAGGCCCAATCAAAAACACAACTGAATTCGGTTTGTTTGTGGCTTTGACATCTGAATTGGATGGTATGGTTCACATCTCTGACCTGTCTTGGAACAAATTGGACGAAGAAGAATTGAAAAAATTCGTTCGTGGCCAAGAAGTAACTGCGAAAATTTTGGATATCAATCCAGAAAAAGAACGTGTTACATTGGGTATCAAACAATTGACAGAAAGTGCCGAAAACAACGCTGCTTCTATCAAGAAGGGTGCGGTTGTATGTGGTACAGTTTCCGAAGTTACACCTGATGAATTGGTTTTGACATTGGCGGGCGATGTACGTGGTGTTATCCGTCGTACTGATCTGTCACGTGAAAAATCTGAACAGGATACAGGCAAATTTAACATTGGCGATTCCGTAGAAGCATCTGTTGTTTCTGTCGAAGACAACACTGTTAAATTGTCTATCCGTGCATTACAGGTGACATTGGAAAAGCAAGCGGTCAAAGAATTCTCGAACGAAGCAGACAGTGGTTCTGTTTTGGGCGACATCTTGGGCGCTGCTATCGAAAACAGCAAAAAATAATTTATACATCTATGAATTGTTTCACCGTTTGGCGACTTGCCGAACGGTGTTTTTTATGTTAAAATTAATTGTGTATTATGGGGGTGGCAAATATGGCGCACAAACCAGATTTAATTGTTATGATGGGTGGCCAAGGTGTTGGCAAAGGTACTTTCTCGAAAATGTTAATGGAACGTCGCGATTATGATCATATCGAAGTCGGGGCGATTTTGCGAACAATGCCGGCGGATTCGGAAATCGGTCGTACGATTGCGGGTGGAAATCTGGTGCCGGATGAATTGCTGTTTGATATGATGCGTGAACGTATATCGAATACCCGTGACACTATTTTGGACGGTTTTCCACGTAAATTAACTCAGGCCCAATGGCTGGTTGAAACCTATGCCACGACACATAATGTGCATGTTTTATATCTGCATGTTCCCGAAAATGTTTTGATTGCCCGTATTAACAAGCGTATTCGTGAAGGTGGCAATCGTGCCGACGATGCAAATCCCGATGTAATTCGTCGCAGGTTGGAATTATATCGCACGGTCACAATGCCTGCGATTGAATGGTTGCGCACCGCACCACACATTAAATTTTCATATATAAATGCCGACGGCGATGTTCGTGACAATTTTGCAGAAATCATCACCGCCTTGCGACCTTAAATATTATTAATTTTCTGATTTTTGTTTGCCAATGCCATAGGTATCTTTGTTGATAATTAAATTTCCTGTGGTGGCCCCTACTGCACCAACGCCACCAACAACCGCACCTGCGGTAATATAATTTTTAGATTTTTTTGTCTGTTCTGCCCATGCGGTTGCATCTGGGCCATTTGGGTCTAAAACAGCGCGCGCCAAAGATGTATACATACCCGTTCTTTGGCCTGATGACACGTCGTCATATAATCCAGATGTTGCAGAATTTAATATTGGTTCGCTTTCAATGCCACGTGGTAATCCCAATTGTTCTTTGTGTGTTTTTACGTTGTTTGCCAAAGTCACATATTCTGCATATAAATTGACCAATTCATCTGAAATGGGCAACGTGGTTGGTTGTGTGTCGTATTTAGTATTATTATCGTTACCGTATTTGCATTGAAAAGTTGCGACATAGTTCTCCATTTGGGCCATTGCTTTTTCATCGGCATTTTTTTCTGCTATTCCCATTCCTAACATCATACCGCCTGCACCGGTGGCTGCTATTGACGCGCCACCTAAAATTTTATTGGCATTTCTTTGTTCGTTCGCAAGTGCACGTTCATAGTTTTCCCTTAATTTTTCATAATCGTTTGCGACGCTCAGCATGGTTAGAAATTCTCTGTTGTTCATATTTTCTGCGCCACTTGCGGGCTTATTTAATCCGCTGGTTTGTTCCGCTTCTGTTAATTGTTGCCTTTGGGCGTCCAAATCTGCTTGGGTTTCTTCGTCGCTTGGTTCGTATGTTGGTGCCGTTGGACGTTTAATTTGTTTCATTTCTGCCAATGCATCGACAAATTCGTTTGTTCGTATCCCAAGTGGTGTGTATACATCGTCTTCATAACTATCTATTCCACCATGTATAATTCCATGTAATGTCCCACCGTAAAAGTATGGGCCGCCGGAATCACCGTGCCATGTATCACATGTTGAAATAAATTTGCCACGCTGATTTATATACTTATTTTTCAATATCCCCAAACTGTTTATTTGTGGGATTTCGATTATTTCACAATTTATGTGTGCTTTTAATTTGAATTCCCATTCGCCGGGTTCTTTGCTGTTGGGAACACGGCTGTCGTCCAAATAAATGTTGTATTTATCGCGTACAATCGGTCTGATGGCCTTGTACACAGTCAAATAATCGTCGTTTGGTCTGTTTTTTGCCTGATCCATAAAAACTTTCTTGCACTGGTTAATTTGTTCTTCGCTTAATATGGCCAGTGATGAAAAACCTGCTGTTGTGACAGTCCTTTTTGTTGTTTTTTCTGCAACGTCAAAGAAATCGGACCGGTGCAGGTTTGGGTCGTATAAGCGCAATAGTGCCCAATCAGCATGGGCCATATTTTGTCCATATTTTTCCAACGTTGCTTTGCCACGTTTATTATCGTGTGTCCATATATCAAACTCCTTGCCTATTTTTACATAGTTATCAAAGTTTGGATTTTCGGTCACGCAATGTCGTGCGGTCAAAATAATATCTGGTGCAACATATTCTGCGGTACATGTGCCTGTTGGTGATGGATAAAAATATACGATTTTATTATATGGTGGTTGGCTCCAATCTACGTATTCTCGTTCATCGGTACTGCCTATATTTGCATATGTGCATGTGCTGTACAGGATTAGAATAGCAGATATTGCTATTTTTTTTGTCATTCGTGTCATCCCCACATCGGTACAAAAATAAAACCGCCATTGGGAAATGGCGGTCGGGGTGTTCGAAAAGTCATTACACAAATAACCCCGTTGCTTTCAATATATAACAACGGCACCCCGACCGTATATGGTGGGGTAAAAATAACGGTGCGAACGGCACCGATATTACATCGGATTACGATGCTTTCGCACCGTGTGTAATGGGCTTTTCGAAGGCCCGAACCCAAATCCCTTTGGATTCAGGCATATTATACAATAAAAAAACATAAAATTCAATTGTGGTAATAAAAAATTAACTCTTGGCACGTGGGTGTGCGTGTGCGTATATGTTGGAAATTTCCGCCATATTTACTTTGGTGTATAACTGGGTTGTGGACAATGATGAATGTCCCAATAGTTCTTGCAAACTACGTAAATCGGCACCGCCGGCCAACAATGCGGTTGCAAATGTGTGGCGTAATGCGTGTGGCGTGACATAGTCGGGCAATTGCAACCAATGTCTTAAATTTTCTACAACTTTCTCGGCCATACGTGCCGACATTGGCAACCCGCGTACGCTGCGAAATAATTCGTCATCGGCATCGTTTCCAAATGGGCGCAGTTTAATATATTTATCAATTGCGTCCCAAACAATTGGCAGAACCGGCACCAATCTTTCTTTGTTTCCTTTGCCGACAATGTTTAATACTTCGGGGTGGCCTTGGATATTGCGGTTGGTTAATCCCAATGCTTCGGATATTCGCAGTCCGCATCCAAACAATAATACCACCAACGCCCAATCACGTGCCGCAATCCACGGTTCTGCTGAATCTATACTATCGATTGCGTCACGCATATTTTTGACATCTATTGCATCGATTGCTTTGGATAATTTTCGTGGTACTTTTGGTGAAGATATTAATCCTATGGCTTCGTTTTTTATGCCGTATTTTTTTGTTAAATACTTAAAAAATCCACGTACAGATGATAATGTTCGTGCGGTTGATTTGTGCGCTAATCCACGTCTTTGTTGGTCGGCCAAAAAAGATCGAAAGAATATCGTGTCCAAACGCGCCATATCTTTCAGGGATGGTGTTGCGCCGGAAAATTTTACATAAAATTTCAAAAAATCTGAAATGTCACGTTCGTATGCCGTTGCGGTGTGTTCCGAATAGTGCTTCGTTTGTTTCAAGTAATTTATAAAATCCGCAACGGCATCATTCATACGTGGCCTTATTTTATTTCAAATATTGCGTTTACACTTACTGTTATATCCGTGTCCTTACTAACGATTGTGCCGGTTGTATCAAAGTTGCCTGCACTAAATGATGTTGCCTTGGCCATACGCAATGTTGGATATGCTGTATCAATGTCATAACCGTTATTCGTTCCATATGATATAGATAATAATTTGCCCGCCGTCTTGCCGTCGCCTGCGACCAAGGCGTCCGCACGTACACGTGCATTTTCAACCGCCGCCGCCATACATTCTTCCATAATTGGTTTTAATGTTTGTGCGCTGGTGTACATACGCAGATTTTCTGAAAATACATTTTTTTGTCCTGCGAATTTTGCCAACACGGTTTCAATTGTTGTTATTGTATCAGCGGACACTTCGACGGCGACATTTGTTTCAATGCCTAAAAAATCTGTTTTTTGTGTTTCACGATTCCATTCGTTTTTTTCGAATGAATTAAATTGAGTTGTTTGAACTTCAACCGGCTGTGTTTTTAAGTATGCGACAATGTTTGCCATTTGTGCGGTTGCATCACGCATAGAATCCGCCGCATTTTGTGCCAAAGTTGTCACACGCAAAGTAATTGCTATTTTATCTTTTGGGGCGGTGGTTAAACATTCTCCAACAACAGAAACTGTCTTGGTGGGTGTTGGTTTTCTTAAGGTATCAAAACCCAACGACATAACCGCTGCCGCACCAATAACTGTTCCGATCCAAATAAAGGTTTTTTTCATCGTCTCTCTCCTAATTTATTTATCCCAATACCGCTTTTTTTACACGTGTCATCATGCGATCTGCGATTTTACGTGCCAATGCTGCGCCGTTATCCAATACCGCATCAATTTCGTGTTTGTTTGCCATTAATCGTTCGTATTCCGCACGTACGGCGCCCAAAGATGCGTTAATTTTTTCAAACAGTATCGTTTTTGCCGTACCATATCCCATGCCCCCACGTCGAAACATATCTGCAAATTCTGCGATTTCTGCATCTGTTGCAAAGTGTTTGTACAAATGGAAGATTGTAGATTCTTCTGGGTCCTTTGATTCTTCTGGTGTTTTAGAATCCGTAATGATACGCATAATCTTCTTTTTTAATTCTTTTTCTGGCGCCATCAAAGGAATGGTGTTGTCGTACGATTTACTCATTTTTCGGCCGTCCAAACCCGGAATAAGACCTGTTTCTTTGCCGATAACCGGTTCAGGCATTTTAAATGTTGTGCCATAAATATTGTTAAAGTATCCTGCGATGTCACGTGCGAATTCCACGTGTTGTTTTTGGTCTGCACCAACCGGCACGATATCTGCACCATACAATAAAATATCTGCCGACATTAAAATCGGATATGTATATAGTCCCATATTAACCCCCGCATCAACATCTGTACCATTTGCGATATTTTTATCCATTGCGGCTTTGTATGAATGCGCGCGGTTCATTAAACCTTTGGGTGTGACGTTCATCAGTATAGTGTTTAATTGATATATTTGTTCTATATCCGATTGACGGAACAGCAGGGTGTTATTCAAATCAATACCCAACGCCATCATAATTGCGGCGGCTTGATATGTATGTTCACGGATTACTTTTGGGTCGTATATAGTATTTAACGCATGCAAGTCGGCGATAAACATAATTGATTTCTGTGTTTTTGATGATTCAATCATTGGTTTTAGTGCGCCGATATAGTTTCCTAAATGTGGCATACCGGTTGGTTTGATTCCAGTCAAAACAATTTTATCTGTCATAATTATTTACCTTTTCTGTGTTGTATTTTAATAATTTTATCTAAGAAATGAAAGACCAAATTTTAACGACGCCGGGTCTGGGCGCACAAAGCAGTCTAGGCGGCGGTGCGCCAATAATTTAATTCAGAAAAGATTTTAAAAAACTTACACATCTCAACTATTATACAACGTTTGCAAATTAAGTCAAACGAAAACCCGCCGATTGGCGGGTGTGTTTATATTTGCGCACGAACTTCTTCTACTTCATAGCATTCGACACGGTCGCCTTCTTTTAAATCGTTATATTTATCAAACGACATACCAAATTCAACCCCACCGGATACTTCTTTTACTTCGTTCTTTTCGCGACGTAACTGTCCGATTTTACCATCGTAAATAACAACGTTGTTGCGCAACAAGCGTACAAAGGCATCTTTTTTGATTGCGCCTTCGGTCATACGACAACCCGCCACACGTAATCCTTTGCCAACGGTAAATAATGCGATAACATCGGCATATCCAATAAAGTTTTCTTTTCTTTCTGGTGCCAATTTACCGGACAAGATTTCTTTGATTTCGTCTGTGATACGATATACAACACTGTGGTATCTGATGTCGACACCGTTGCTGCGTGCCATATCACGAACGACCGAATCCGCACGTACATTAAATGCGATAATGACGGCGCCCGATGCAGTTGCCAAACGGATATCGCCTTCGGTAATCTGGCCAACACCTGCGGACAAGATATCTACACCAACTTTATCTGTGTTAATATCCTTTATCATATCGCTAATCGCTTCGACCGAGCCCTGTACATCTGCGCGCAATACGACCGGCAAGATTAATTTTTTGCCTTCATCGCGTTTTGCGAACAATTCTTCCAAGCTGGAACGTTTAACCGCATTTGCTTTGTCTTTTGCTTTCTGTGCGCGATATGCGGCAACTTCACGTGTTTGTGCTTCTGTTTCCATTACGCGTAATTCGTCACCTGCACTTGGAACGGTGTTCAATCCCAATACAACAACGGGTTGCCCTGGTTTAACGGACTTTACGCGTTCGCCGGCAGAATTTATCAAACCACGTACGCGACCAAAAGTTTCGCCAACAACGAATACGTCACCGATTTTCAATGTACCTTGACGCATTAACACGGTTGCAACTGCACCCAATCCTTTTTCTTGTTTTGCTTCGACGACATATGCGACGGCAGGCATTTCTGGGTCTGCTTTTAATTCCATCATTTCTGCCTGTAACAAGATTGCTTCTTCCAATTTGTCCAGACCGATTTTTTTTGTTGCAGAAATTTCAACGCATTGTACATCACCACCCATTTCTTCGACTTGTACTTCTTGTTGTAACAAATCGGTTTTTACACGCATTGGGTTTGCTTCTGGCAAATCGATTTTGTTGATTGCGACAATAAAAGGAACCTTTGCGGCGCGAATATGGTTAATCGCTTCGATTGTCTGTGGCATAATTGAATCATTTGCCGCCACAACCAATACAACGATATCTGCCATTTGTGCACCACGTGCACGCATTGCGGTAAATGTTTCGTGTCCCGGCGTATCCAAGAATGTAATCATTTCACCCGATGGTGTCTTAACTTCGTACGAAGATACGTGCTGGGTAATGCCACCGGCTTCACCTGCGGCAACGTTTGCGTTACGAAATGCGTCCAACAAAGAAGTTTTACCATGGTCAACGTGACCTACGACGGTAACAACCGGCGCACGTGGGGCCAATTTTTCTGGATTTGGTCCACGTTCCAATTGGTCGGCGTATGGTTTGACGTCAACACGTTTAACGGTTGCGCCAAATTCGGTTGCAATCAATTCTGCGGTATCTGCATCAATAGATTGATTGACCGAAGCCATCATACCCATTTCCATCAATTTTTTAATAACATTACCGACTTTTTCTGCCATTGCTGCGGCCAAATCTTTGACGGTAATAGTGTCGCCTAATGTGACAACATGTTCCACTTTTTGTGGGGCTGAAAACACAGCACGTGCTTTTTCACGAAAACGTTTTAGCGATGCTTCCGATCTGCGGCGATTTGCGCCACGCAATCCGATTTCATCATCGTCATCACCATCGCCACCCATAACGATATCGTGTAAATGGATTTTTCCGGACTTTTTAAAGTCCTTTTTATTTGCAAATTTATTTGCACGCACGTCGTCTTCGTCGTTGTTTCGACCTTTGCGACTTGCGCCGGCAACAGCATTGTTGGTAAATGTTTTTTGTGCCGGAGCAGGTTTGTTGTTACGTGTTGGTTGGCTTTTTTCTTCGGCAACTTCATTGGCGCTGTTGTTTGCGTTTTCACGTGCCGCCAATTGTTCACGCACTTGTTCATATTCACGTGTTTCACGTTCGATTTCTGCGGCACGTGCGGCACGTGCTGCCTCTTCGGCTGCTTCACGTTGCTTACGTTCTTCTTCACGTGCCTTTGCGGCTGCCAACACCGCGCGCAGTTTTTCATCTGCGGCATTTTTTGGTGTGGCCGGTGTGCTTGGTTCGTCCCTTAATTCTTTGTTGCCGGGGGCGATGACGCGTCTGCGTCTTTCAACGAATACTGCGTCGCCTTTTTTGCTGCGCACCGCATCGGTTGTAACAGATTTTCCCAGTGTCAATGTTGCCATATATTTTCACTCCGTTTATATTGGTCGGACAGATGATTATTCATTGTCCTGTTTAATATCGTATGCCAATTCGCGCGCTTTCATAATGATGCGTCCGGCCAAGCGGCTTGACATATTGTCTTCGCCCAAAATTTCAACCAATTCATCTGTCGCCAAATCAGCCAAATCTTCCAAAGATTTAATGCCTGCTTCACCCAGTTTCATAATTGTTGGACGTTTAATAAAGTCAAATTTCAACAAATCATCGGACATACCAATTTTGTGGCCGTTATCCAAATAGTCCTGTTCGACTTTACCCAAATAATCTTTTGCGCGTTTTTGTAATTCTGCGGCCAATTCTGGGTTGAACCCTTCGACGGCTTCTAATTCTGCCACATCTACGAATGCGATTTCTTCGATTGTGCGGAATCCTTCTGTAATCAGCAATTGTGCAATCATTTCATCAACGTCCAATCCGCCAATGAACAATTCAGTTTTTTCTTTGAATTCTTTTGCGCGTCTTTCTTGTTCTTCAACTTCGTTCATAACGTCGATATTCCAACCGGTCAATTGTGAAGCCAAACGAACGTTTTGACCGCGACGACCAATTGCCAAAGATTGTTGATCTTCGTTAACGACAACGGCGGCGCTGCGTGTATCTTCATCAACGATGATTTTTGCAACTTTTGCCGGCTGCATAGCGTTAACAATGAACACCGCAGGGTCTTCAGAATACAAAATAACATCGATTTTTTCGCCGTGGCATTCATTGATAACCGGTTGAATACGTGTACCTTTGATACCAACGGTCATACCAACTGCATCAATAGATGGGTCTTGTGTTTCGACGGCGATTTTTGCGTGTGAACCCGGTGCACGTGCCACGGATTTGATTTTGATAACGCCTTCATAAATTTCTGGTACTTCTTGAACGAACAGTTTTTCCATGAACATTGGGTGTGTACGTGTCAAGAAAATCTGTGGACCTGTGTTTGAACGGGCGACGTCCATAATCAAAGCGCGCACACGGTCGCCAACGGCCAATCTTTCGCCTGGGATTAATTCTGTACCTTTGATGTAACCTTCGGCTTTGCCGTTGATATCTACGAATACGTTGCCAAATTCGATACGTTTTACAACACCACTAACGATATCGCCGATATTGTCTTTGAATTCTTCGAATTGACGGCCTTTTTCTGCGTCACGAACGCGTGCGGTCATCATTTGTTTTGCGGTTTGGAACGCCATACGTCCGAATTCAGGTTCGGGCAGGGCGTCTTCCACCACATCGCCAACAGATGGGTTTTTTGCATATTTTTTTGCCTGTGCGACTGTCAACATAGTATTTGGGTCGTAATCTTCACCTGCATCTTCTGGTGAACTGATGACGTCGAATAAACGCTTAACATAGATTGCGCCATTTCTGCGGTCGATTGTTGCAGTAATATTAAATTCTTCGCCGTATTTATGTTTTGCGATTTTTGCGATTGCAGCTTCTAATGACTCTACAACGACTTCACGGTCGATTTGTTTTTCTTGGGCCAAAGAATCGATTGCTAACAATAAATCCTGACGTGGCATAGATACAAAAGACATTTATATACTCCTTCGCGTTTATTACATGTCTTACCGAAAGGGCGGGGTTTTTCAACCCCGCCCCCAAAATTACTTCTAAGAACACCATGTATTATAAATACGATTCGGCAAAAAGCAAGGCAAAAATACATTTATAAAAATGTGGCGGACTGATTTTTTTTAATTTATAATCACGGGGCTATGATAAACATTATAAAGAATTTGTTCATGCCGGCGGCAAATAAAACAACAGCCGGCGCATTGGCGGCCAAATTTGGTCTGGAATTACGTGGCGATGCAAATGCGCCTGTACGTGGTGTGGCACCAATTGCGGATGCCCGTGCGGGTCAATTGGCGTTTTATTCCACAGAACAAAACAGCAACGCTTTCAAGATTTTACCTATCGAAGTTTTGCAAAAAACCCGTGCAACGGTTATTTTGGTTCAACCTGAAATGGCGCATCACGCACCGGCTGGCGCAACCTTGCTAATAACCGACAGTCCACGTGGTAATATTGTTAAAATCTTGGGCGAAATTTATCGTGAAAAACCTCGCTATGGGATAAGTAAAAATGCCCATATCGATCGTGGTGTATTTTTTCGCAAGAAACGCACCAACTATGTTGCGCAATTTGCGACGATTGAACGTGGGGCGGTGATTGAACCTGATGTCAAGATTTATCCATATGCCTATATTGGTCGCAACGTGGTGTTGGGGCGTGGTACGGTGGTGCATAGTGGTGCGCACATTGAAAATGCGACGATTGGTGCGGATTCTGTTATAAATTCTGGTGCGGTTATTGGTAAAGATGGTTTTGGTTATACCCGTCAAGATGGCAAAAATGTATTTATCCCGCACGTTGGCCGTGTCGTATTGGGGGAACGTGTATCGGTTGGTGCGAACAGTTGTATTGACCGTGGTGCTATGACCGACACCCGTGTTGGCGATGGTACCAAGATTGATAATTTGTGCCAAATTGCACATGGTGTTGTTATTGGTAACGAATGTTTCTTGGCCAGTGGCGTTGGTATTGCCGGCGGCGTTGTTGTCGGTGACAGGGTTTTATTGGGCGGCCATGTTGGGGTCGCCAATGGTGTCAAGATTGGCGATGATGCGTCTGTTGGTGCGAACAGTGGTGTGTTCCGTAATATACCTGCGGGTGAAAGTCATATGGGATACCCTGCCGGCCCCGGTACAGAATTCATGCGTCACTATGCATGGTTGCGTAAAAATGCCAAGAAATAGTTCCCTATAAATATGTCCAAATATATTAAATAAAAAGTACAAGGAAAGGAATATGATAGACGCAAAAAAAATTGAAAATGTAATTCCCCATCGTGGTGATATGCGCTTGGTGGATGAAATTCGTGAATATAATGATTCCAGTGCGGTTGGCATAAAATACGTTCGTGATGATGAATTTTGGTGTGCCGGCCATTTTCCTGGTGATCCAATTATGCCCGGCGTATTACAGGTCGAAGCGTTGGCTCAAACGGCATGCTATGTTGCGTTTGCACGTATGACGGATGAAGAACGTGCCGGAATGTTGGGTTACTTTACGACTATGGAAAAAATCAAGTTTTCGCACATGGTTCGCCCTGGTGATAAATTGGAATTGCATGTTGAATTATTGATGACCAAGATGAAATTGTACAAATTCCATGGTATTGCGTTTGTTGGTGGCAAAAAAGTTGCCGAAGCAACCTTTACTGCGGTTATTCAACGTGCGGATTCGCGGCAATAAAAAAAGTGCTTGATTTTTGTTTGAAACTTGGCATAATTTACGGCGTTCCTGCTGATGACAATGGTGTTGTCGGCTGATTAAACCAAAGGAAATAAAATGGCTTACTATGAAAGCGTCCTGGTATTTCGTCAGGACCTGACCGAACCGCAGGTAAAAGAAAAAGCGGCTAAATTCTCTGAAATCATCAAAGAATTGGGCGGTGATGTTAAATCCACAGAATTCTGGGGATTGAAAAATTTGGCATACATCATCCGTAAAAATCGCAAAGCTCACTATGTTATGTTGAACATTGAAATGGGTGGCGATAAAATTACAGAATTGGAACGTCGTGCGCGTATTGATGAAGACGTTATCCGTTTCTTGAACGTACGTGTTGACGAATTGGCTTCAACACCTTCTATCATGATGAAAAAGAACACCGAGGAGGCAGAATAATGGCAGTTCGTGCAGCAATTTATCGTAAAAAATCTAACCCATTAAAGGGCAAGGTTATCGATTACAAAGATACAAAAACATTGTCACACTATATCACAGAACGTGGTAAAATTGTGCCATCTCGTATCAGTGGCGTTTCCCAGAAAGATCAACGTGCTTTGGCGGTTGCCATCAAACGTGCACGTCATTTGGGTTTGTTGCCATTTGTTCGTAACAACTTGGGTTAATAATTTGGGCGTATGCTCTAACTTATAAAAAATAAGGACAGATAAAATGAAAGTTATTTTGACAGAAAAAATCACAAAATTGGGTAACATCGGCGATGCAGTCGAAGTTAAAACCGGTTATGCACGTAACTATTTGTTGCCAAATGGCAAAGCGATGCGTTACACACGTGAAAACATTGCATTGTTCGAAGCGAAAAAAGCAGAATTGACCGCACGTCAAGAAGCCGCTAAGAAAAACGCCGAAGCAAACGTTGACGCGGTACGCAATGCAAAATTGCATATGATTCGCCAAGCGGGCGATACCGGCCAATTGTATGGTTCTGTATCCACACGTGACGTTGCACGTATGTTGAAAGACGTTGCAAACGTATCTGTTGAATCTGCTCAGGTTATGTTGGGTGCACCAATTAAATCTGTTGGTGTATTCGAAACATCTATTGCTTTGCATCCGGATGTTATCGTTCCTGTTAAAATCTATGTTGCACAATCTCAAGACGAAATTAACGCCTTGGTTGCTGGCAAATCTTTGACTTTTGGCTCTAAAAAAGTAGAAGAAGTCGAAGAAGAAGTTGCCGAAGCAGCAGAAGAAGCACCAGTTGTCGAAGAAGCAACTGCAGATGCAGAATAATCGATATTCGATATAAAAAATCCCCCGTTTGGGGGATTTTTTATTTTACTTGTTTCGATATTTAAATAAAAAAACGGGGTGTTGCCCCGTTTTATATTATTTTGCACGTTCTACATATTCCAATGTTTCTGTATTAACGACAATTCTTTCGCCTTGTTCGATAAATACAGGAACCTGAACACGGACACCGTTATCCAAGATGGCTGGTTTGCCACCGCTGCTGGTTGCGGTTTGTCCTTTCAACGCAGGTTCTGTTTCTTCAACCGTTGCGACAACTGTTTTTGGCAAAGAAATGGATACAGGTTGGCCTTCTACAAAGTTGGCTTTCACAACCATTTCTGGGACCAAGAACTTCATCATATCGCCCAACGAATCAACAGGCATTGTGAATTGTTCATAATCAGACAAATTCATAAAGAATGCATCGCTGCCGTCTGCATACAAATATTGGCAATCGAAATCTTCGACCATCAATTTTTCAACTTTGTCTTCTGCGCGCCAACGGTCGCCACCTTTGTTGCCAGAATCAATATCACGCAGGTCGGCCTGAACAAATGCGCCGCCTTTACCCGGTTTAACTTTTGTGATTGATGTGACCGAATATCTTTTTCCGTTGTGTGAAATAACCCAACCCACACGCATATCGTTTGCAATAAATGATGCCATATTTATACCTCTTTTAGAATTTCCGTTTTGATTATAAAGATATAGCGTTCAAACGCAAGTGTTTATTGCGCTTGACGTTTGTGTTGCCAATATCTGTCGATACTTTCCATGATTAATTTGTCTGCGGTTGCACGATCGGCCCAACCGGTGATTTTTGACCAAGAATGTGGCTGCAAATCTTTATAGTGCTGAAAGAAATATTCGATTTTAGAACGCAGAATTTCTGGCAATTGTTCAATAAATTCGATGTTTTCATAATATGGGTCGATTTTATCGCGTGGCACACAGATGATTTTTTCATCGCCGCCCGCTTGGTCTTCCATCAACAGTGCGCCGATTGGGCGTACTTCGATAATAACGCCGGGGCGCAGTGGGGCATTACATACCACAACACAATCCAATGGGTCTCCATCATCGCCCAATGTACCTGGGAAATATCCATAGTTCGCAGGATATGCCATAGGTGCGTGCAAAATTCTGTCTACTTTTAACAGTCCTGTTTCTTTATCAATTTCGTATTTAACGTGCCCGTTTTCAGGAATTTCAATAATTGCATTCATTTTCTTTGGTGGCAATTTTCCTGGGGCTATTTCGCCAATTGTCATATTTATTGTCCTTTTTTATGTTTTTATCGGACAATCTTACCACAAAAAAACACGAATGCAATTATTTGTGAATCCTTATTATTACCACAGTTTTACACGTGCATCGGCATCAATGAACATTTTGTCATCGCTTGTAATACCAAATGCATCGTACCAAGCGGTCACGTGTGGCAAAATTCCATTAACACGGTTTTTGCCCAACGAATGTTCATCAACCTTGGTCAATCGCAGTTCTTCATCTGCACGAATATTCTGCGCCCATGCGCCTGCATATGCGACAAAGAAACGCATATCTGCCGTCATATTTGCAATGTCTGCGGATGGTGTGCCATATTTTTTATACGCATCAAATGATATTGTAACGCCACCGTAATCAGCCAAGTTTTCACCCAACGTAAATTCGCCGTTTGCATAAACTTCGTCGTTAATTTTGATTTTATCAAAGAATTCCTTCATGACATTGGCGCGTTTATTGAATCCGTCTGCATCTTCGGCGGTCCACCAATCTTTCATATTTCCGTCTTTATCAAAGTGGCGTCCGGAATCATCAAAACCGTGTGTCATTTCATGTCCAATAACTGCGCCGATTGCGCCATAGTTAAATGCGTCGTCTGCTGACATATCAAAGAAGGGGTATTGCAATATTCCGGCCGGAAAACAGATTTCGTTTGTGGATGGGTCGTAATAAGCATTCACTTCGTGTGCGTTCATATACCAAATATTTGGATCTTTTTTCTGACCAATTTTTTTAATCCAAAATTCATCTTCGAACTGTGCAACGCGCACCATATTTTCCCACAAAGAATCGTCTTTGATTTCCAATGCGTCATAGTCACGCCATTTGTCCGGATATCCAATTTTTGCACGGAAAGTGGACAGTTTTTCCAATGCTTTTTCACGTGTTTCATCGGACATCCAATCCAAGTTTTCGATGCGGTCTGCGTACGCGCGCTGTAGATTTTTTACCAATGTCTGCATACGTTGTTTTGCATCGCCGGAAAAATATTGTGCAACGTACAATCGGCCGATTTCTTCACCCAAAGAACCGTCTAACATAGATACCGCACGTTTCCAACGTGGCTTTGGTTCTTTTTGTCCCGCCATTGTTCGGTTATAGAAATCAAATGATATATCGTATGTTTTATCATCTAATACAGAATCTGCCGCGCCAATGATGCGATATTTCAAATATGTTTTAATTAATTCCATATCTGTATCATTTATGATTGCGATTGATTCTGTGATTGCTTCGGGTTGGGCGATATTGATAAATTCTGCCGCTGTTGCGCCACGTGCGGTTAGGAAAGTATCCCAATCAAACCCTGCGAATTTTTCTTTTACTTCTGCGACACTCATTTTGTGATAGTTTGCATGTGGGTCGCGCAGTTTTTCTTTTGGATAGAACGATTTTGCCATACGTTCTTCTAATTTATATAATTTTTCAACATCGACATCCAATCCAAAGTTTTTCATTTGTTTGGCGATAAATTCTTTGTATTTTTTTCTGACTTCGATGGACTTTGCGTCGGTATCAAAGTAATAATCGCGCGATAATCCTAATCCACTTTGACCGATGTTGTACAAGAAATGTTCGCTGTCCATTTCGTCTAACGCAACGCCATCGCCCCAGAAAGCAGAAGAAAACTTAAATACGTTACCCAGATATTTTGGCAAATCTGCACGGGTTAATGTATCTATTTCGTCCAAGTATTTTTGAACAGGTTTAATTCCGTCCGCATTTAATTTATCTGCATCCATTGCGATTTTGTACAGCATACCAATTTTGCCATTATCATTTTCGGCAATTTGACGTGTGCGTTCTAAATTTGTGTTACGCAAAACTTCGAACGCGCCAAATCTGGAATAGTCGTCGGGAATAGGGTGGGCCACCTGCCAACCGCGTGTTGCATAATTGTAAAAGTCGTCACCGGCTTTGACGGACATATCCATATTTTCAATTTTGATACCTGCGTTCAATGTTTTCTCCTTTGTGATATTGTGTGCGAATATAATTGCGCCTGCGACCGCAATGATTCCGATAATATTTAATGTTTTTCCTTCCATTTTTATTTCACCAATTTAACGATTAAATCATCCAAGACCAACATACCTGTTGTGGTTGCGCAAATATGTTCGTTTTGAATTTTTACCATGTCTGGGTTTGAAATGACCCAGTCCATATCAATAACGTTTTTTATTGTGTCTGTCAACCTGCAACCACGAATTGTACGCAGACCGGTTATAATCATTTCTGTTGCGCGTGCTTCGGTTGATAAAGGGGTGAATTCTGCATTGTCGCCACGTTGTTCATACCAAGTGTTATCAACGTAAATTCGTCCCGCCGCCCCACGGCCGATACCGATATATGGTTGGCCATCCCAAACATTTTGGTTGTGTCTGCATTCGTTGCCTTTGGTTGCATAATTTGAAACTTCGTATCGTGGCAATTTTAAGTTTTCGGCAATCGCTACATACATTTGTGCCATTGTTTCATTGGTTGGCATATCTAAATTCATTTTGCCAAATGGTGTGTCTGGTTCGATTGTTAATTCGTACATAGAACAATGTTGCAAACCTATATCGTTAATTTGTTGGCATGTGTAAATGACGTCATCGACATTTTCGTTTGGTAAACCATATATAAAATCGCCGGATACACGTAAACCGCATTGGTTTGCGGCGTCGATTAAATCGTATGCGTCTTGGGCGGTGTGTTTGCGTCCCAAAAAACGTAATTTTTCATCGTTAAAACTTTGTATTCCGATGGATAAACGTGTTATTCCGGCACGCTGAAAGTCGGCAACTTGTTCACGGGTAATAGTTTTGGGATTAGATTCCAATGTGATTTCATCGGTTTTTGATATATCAAAGTGTTTCCCCAGTTGACACATTATGCGTTCAAAGTATTTAATTGGCATCAAAGATGGTGTGCCGCCCCCAAAGAATATGGTTGGTACAGAAATACGACCTAACTTTTCGCCCCAGTAACGAATTTCGTCGCATATGTCGACTGTATATTTATCCCAATCTGGTGTGGCGCATGCGTGTGAAAAAAACGCGCAATAATTGCACTTAGACATGCAAAAAGGTACGTGTATGTATATATTATGGGGTCTGTTTTGTGTCATGACTGGCATTTTACAACGTCAAATCCAATGTGCAAGTGGTAAATGAAAATACTTTTTTAATAAATAAATTTATGATATAATAAATGCAAAGTTTATATGATGAAGGCGGGAAAGATTTTATTTTTATCGGGTATTTTTGCGCCGTTCATGGCATTTGCTGCGAACGAAGGGGTGCCTTCGTACTATCAAACATCTGCCACACCAACCGCAAATCAGGTTGCGTATGGCCAATATGCTAACCAAGGTTATACCAAATACGTTGGCAAATCCGGTTCAAAGCAGGTTGTTGGAACACGTACACAAACGTATCAGGTTCCACGTTCGCAATATGTACCTGCATATACCGGTGGTATGACGACAAACGGTATTGCGATGCCCGCTGCGGCTGAACCTGCGACAACAATGTATGCGGGATATTCACGTCGTTTTGCGGATTTTGAATTTGAAACGGGTGTAAATTCTATTTTGGAATGGGACGACATGGTATGGAATGAATTGTTGATCGGTGCCCGTCATAATTTTAGTTTGCGTGATTTTGATTTGTCTGTATTTGGGGAATATAGTTATGGTAAAATGGCCCATGGCGGTTTGGCTATGGATTATGATTTGAAACCATTTGATGCATCCGACCCATATTATGGAATATTTACAATATCTGTTGGTGATCAAACGGGGCGTAGTGATCATTTCCGTTTTGGTATATCTGCACGCCATGTCTGGGATATTGCGGGTTGGAAACTGTCGCCAACATTTGGGTATGAAATTTTCAAGCATAATTTGGAAATGTCGGATCATTATTATCCGAACCCTGGAATATATTTGCCTTTGATGACCAATGGTGGTGAATATATCTTTGGTGACGAATTGGGCAATTATTATGCGGTTCCGGTTGGGATGACGCCGCCATCTGATTGGTATCAAGTGTGTATGTCGCCCGAAGATATTAAAATCGTAACCAATACCCCAACGGGCAGCTTGGATGGATTTTTGACATTGGGCGATTCATTGGTTACTGGTGATTATGATATTACAATGGGTACTGTGCCTTGGGGTGTTGGTGCCGGTGAATGTGTTATTATTGGCGGCGATGGTCCGGTAATTGTTGGTGGTACAACACATATTTACAATACGACATGGTCTGGATTTTACGTCGGGCTAGAGATTGAAAAACAGGTAACATTAAAAGATAAATTACGTTTCTATATGCAATTTGGTATGCCAAAGTATTCGTCCGAAGGTATATGGCCAAACCGTACAGATTGGCAACAGAACCCCAGTTTCTTGGACGAAGGCGATAATGATGCATATTCATATATGGCGGAAATGGAATATAATTATAAATTGTCCGATCGTTTGCAGTTATCGTTAAAGGTTGATACGAATTTCTTCCATGTTGGCAATATTCCTGGCGAATTGTATATTGCGGAAACGTCACAATACGTTATGGACGAAAACGGCCAATATGTAATGGAAGAAGTGATTGATGAATTCGGTAATGTTTACTATGTTCCATTATTAGAAACTGTACCGGCCCATACTGAACACGTTAGCAATTCTTTAAAGCGTGCCACTTGGCAATCGTTTGGATTGCATATTGGTGTCAAATACGCATTTTAATACCTAACCCAAAGGATTGTATATGACCAGAATCACGTTTGTGTGCTTGCTTTGTCTGACCTGTATTGCGCCACAAATTGCACATTGTGAATCTGGTGTGTTTGATTTAGATCG
This sequence comes from Candidatus Enterousia sp., assembly GCA_045654485.1. Classification (GTDB taxonomy): domain Bacteria; phylum Pseudomonadota; class Alphaproteobacteria; order Rs-D84; family Rs-D84; genus Enterousia. Next base: position 43,292 of record JAZONN010000005.1, read on the forward strand.
TTGGTACACAATCACAGATAATGTTCGCGCACGTGCAGAATCCGAAAACATTTCATCGGATACAATTGATTCTACGGTAAACAACCTTGCGTTGATACCGTCTATTTTGAAAAGTGATAAAAATCAATCAGAATTCAAATTGACATTGGATGATTACTTGGCGCGTACCGTAAATCCAACGCGTATTGCAACGGGTAAAAAGATGCGCAAAACATATCCAACATTATTGTCGCGTGTGGAATCTCGCTTTGGTGTTCCTCCGCATATAATATTGGCGTTTTGGGGGATGGAATCGAATTATGGGGCGGTAAAATCACGTCATAAATTAAAAGATGCATTTTTTACATTGATGTATGACGGTCGTCGTGAAACATTTTTTACAAATCAATTGCTGGCATTAATGCGTATTGCGGATAAAAATCGATTGGATATAAATAATATGCATGGTTCTTGGGCGGGTGCGATGGGGCATTTTCAATTTATTCCAACGACCCTAAATCAATATGGTACAGACGGCGATGGCGACAATCGCACAGATATTATCAATAATTTGCCTGATGCGATGTTCAGTGCAGGTAATTATCTGAATAAATTGGGGTGGAACAAAAACGAACGTATTGTACGTCGTGTCGTATTGCCTTATGATTTTGATTTGTCGTTGTTGGACGGACAAACCAAGTTACCATTGTCGCAATGGACTGCGATGGGGGTAACGAACCCCGATGGTTCTGCTTTGCCGGTTCTGGATATGACGGCCGGATTGGTTGCAGATGTTGCGCACGTCACCCAAATGCGTGAACAGGCAACTCTGCAAACCCCAGATACGGTCGAAATGGATGTTGATATTGCGCCCCAGCCGGCGATTACCGCATATTTAACCTATCCAAATTTTTATCGTATTAAACGTTGGAATAATTCCAATTGGTATGCCATTGCAATTGCAGAATTGGCGGACGAATTACATTGATTTGTATTTGATTCGCATTAATTGTATTTTGCCAAACAGATAAACTTTTTTACAATCCCTGTGTGATTTGATTGTGATAAATGGTATTAAACCAAACAATCTAAATGTCTTGGTAAATTGGGCGGGTTTATGTGTTTGTAACCGTTTCCACTCATCATAGTATATCGGATATTTTGCACGTGCATTGGCTACAATTGTCTGGGGTAAATCGGTCATTCTTTGCCAATGGCGCAATGTTGTATTGTTTCCGTCCCACAGGTATTTTAACACCACGTCTGGTAAATTATGAAAAAAAGTAAATGGTATTAAATCCATAAATAACATCCTGTCTTCGCATGGTGAAAATTCTTCTTTATATCTGATTCCAAATGTATCAAGCACGGATTTGCGTATCATGCATCCCGAATGAACAGGGTTGCATACATACGCATCGTTTATCAAAGAAATCTTGATTTCATGGTCATTGACGGGGCGGGGCGCAGTTGGGTGTTCTTTGCCGTCTTTTATTTCGATGACGTTTCCGCCAACTGCGCCAACGTGTGGATTTTTATCCAAGAATTGTGATTCTAATTCCAATCTGTTTGGCGTGGAAATATCGTCGTGGTCCGCAATTGCTAAATATTGCCCACGTGCCAATTCAATCAATTTATTGCGTGATTTTGTAATCCCCATATTGTGTTCATTTTCTATATATTTAATACGTGTGTCATCGTATGACAAAACGATATCTTTTAACGCGGTGTTGTCGGGGCTGTCGTTCAAAATCAAGAATTCAAAATCGCCATATGTCTGCGTCAGTATGCTTTCAATCATTGCCTTTAATGCGTCGTGTGCGGTATTATATATCGGTGTTAAAACAGAAATTTTTGGTGTGTTCATTTTTTTACTCTTTTGATAAATTCAATAATTTCATCCAGATTTTTATTTGGCGCAATTTCTTTTAATACTAAACCATGTTTATATTGTTTTATGCGTTCTGCGGGCGCACCTAAATCATAGCAGACAACCGGTAATCCCATTGATGTTGCTTCTGATGTTGTGTATGAAAAGGTTTCCGGCCATATTGATGGAATAAACACGGCGTCTATTTCGTATTGTTCCATTAATTTTGGTAAATCATCTGTTTTATATTTGCCGTGAATATGGATGTTGTCGGGTGCATTTTGCATATTGCCAATAATTATAATTTTTTCATTTTTACTAATATACTTTGCCATTTCGCAAACAACCGTCGCGCCTTTTTGATGTGATATATTGCCCAGTATTGCAATATTAATTGTTTCGTGTGGCCGAATGTTTACGTGTCTCAAATTTTGGGTTTCATGCGGTATGACGATAATTTTATCTGCGATATTTGGATATGCGGCGATAAAAATATCTTTGATAGATTCTGAAAAAACAATAAATTCATCGGCCCAATGTTCTAAAAAATCGCTCCAGTTTTTACGCCATTGTTCAATTGTTGTTGCGCATGATTTTAACATTGTGTTTTGTGTTGCGTTGTCACCCATAATTTTTCGTTTCCAACATTCTTCACAGCCGTTTTTGTATCTTAAATTACAATAGTTTCCATCACAGTTAATTAAATTAAAACTGGGGCAAATGTATTGAAAATCGTGTCCACGCACGGATATGTGTGGGCGTTTGTTTTGTGTGGTGGCAATGTGTTTTATTACGGATAATATTTCTGCCGTATTCGGGTAGCCGACCAAGTTATTAACGATGATTTTGTCGGCATTTATATTTTTTAATGCATTTTTTATGTCGTCTGTATTTGGTGTTGTGTATATGTGACGTTTGTTGTGTGTTCGGCTTATATGAAATAATCTTGTTTCTGGTTTGTATTGAATGTACAGTATTTCGTAATGATTGTTTAATTTATTAATTTGTCTTTTTGAATAAGTTTCTGTGCCGCCACCCAACGCATGGTCGAACCACAGCATATATGGTTTATTGCGTGCGCTTTTATAAAGAATACTTGGGGTATCGTGTTGTCTAAAATATATTTGATTCAATCTATTTCTTAAACGTCTTCTGATGCGTGGTATTGGTATCCATATGCATAAAATATTAATTAATATTTTCATTTAATGTCCTGTGTTTTATATGTGGAAAATATTCACAATTATATATTTGTTTGCCTTTATATGCATTAGGATAGATGTCTTAAATATATGTAATAAAAACGTTGAAAAATATGGCTTGGTTTGCTATTCTGTGACACATACATTTATCAAAGGATAATTTATGGCTATTAAAATTCGTGATTTCGAAGTACGCTTGACCCGTAACAAAGAAGAACGCAAACAGGTACGTCAATTAAGATACTCTGTATTCGTCGAAGAAGAGGGGGCGTCCGCCACCGAAGAACAACGTGCTTTGTGCGAAGAATATGATGCATACGATAGGTTTGCCGAATATATGGCGGTTTTCCATAATGGCCGCGTGGTTGGAACGTATCGTATTATCGACAGAAATGCTGCTGAAAAAATGGGTGGGTTCTATACCGAAACAGAATTTAATATTTCTAAAATAAAAAAATATCGTGGCAATATCGCAGAAATGTCCCGTGCGTGTGTTGAAAAATCATATCGTGAAAATGCATTGGTTATGCGTATGTTATGGGCGGGGTTGGGCGAATTGATTGTTCGTCGTAAAATTGGCGTTGTGTTTGGTGTTGCGTCTTTTGTTGGGACAAAACCGGCCCGTTCGGCTCAGGCAATATCATATCTGTATTACAATCATTTAACCCCCATGCGTTTGCGTGCAACGGTGGTCAGTGAAAATTTCGCGGACGGTGTAAATCCAAAGTTGTCGCGTATGAACATTTTGCCACCTGAATTCGTGGACGAAGCGGACGCAAAATCCGAAATGACACCTTTGATAAAAGGTTATTTGCGTTTGGGCGCAACATTTGGTCGTGGTGTATTTGTTGATGCGCCATTTAATTCGTACGATGTATTTGTAATGGTGGAAACGCGCAAAATGGATGCCGCGTATCAGAAACACTTTTTGGGGCGCGAAAATGCATTGGGTGACCCCGAAGACAAAGAAAACATTATGAAAACGGTTGGCAAAATTATAACTTTCCCCGTTGTAGGGCCATTCAAAGTCGTACGTGCATTTGTTGACTTCTTGTTACGTGAAGATGCCGCCGACGCTGAATATATCGAAGATTCTGATAAAAACGAAGAAGAATAATCATGGCAAAGTTACGTAAACAAAATATTTTCAATACAACAACGGCATCTATTAAATTCCTTATATTCTGGATACTGGTCGTGTTTCAGGTTCCGATTTTAATATTAATGCCACGTCGTATGGCGGTACGTTATATGCCGGTTTTCATGTGGTTTTTATTAAAGTTGGCGGGTATACGTGTTGTTGTTCATGGAAAACTGTCTGACGCGCGTCCTTTGATGGTTGTGTCAAACCATATATCTGTTTTTGAATTGGCAACGTTCCCATGTGTTTTTCATGGCAGTTTTATTGCCAAAAAAGAAATGGAAAACTGGCCATTGGTTGGTTGGGTTGCGAAAAAGTTTGGCGTAATTTTTGTGGATCGTCGTCCGTCGCACGCCCGTGATGCTTTGGCGGTGGTTCAACGTGCTGTTCAATCTGTAAAATATCCAATGATATTGTTCCCCGAAGGTACCACCACAAACGGTGCGTACGTAAAACCGTTTAAGAGTACTCTGTTTAGTTTTGTTGAAAATTCAAATGTCACTGTTCAACCAATGGCGATGCATTATCGTTATCGTGATGGCTCTGTTATTGATGAACAAACAATGGCTGACCACTTTGCGTACTTTGATAATAAAAAAATGGATATGGGGCCACATTGTAAAATTGAACGCAGTGCATTTGGCCAAGTGTTTCACATTATGATGTTGGGTGGTTTTACGGTTGAAATAACATTGTTGCCGCCACCGTCATTGGACGGTATGGACAGAAAGCAGATTGCCGAAACTCTGCAAAAAATCGTTTCGGATAAATACATGGAATTAAAAGATAAAAAATAAAGAATACAAAAGAGATTTAAGATATGAAAACAGCTATTACACCAACACGTAGTGAAGATTTTAGTCAATGGTATCAGAATTTAATCGTTGCGGCCGATTTGGCGGAAAGCGCACCTGTGCGTGGTTGCATGACAATTAAACCGTATGGTTGGGCGATTTGGGAATTGATGCGTGATGAAATGGACAGACGCATAAAATCACATGGCGTTCAAAATGCAAACTTTCCATTATTGATTCCGATTGATTTCTTTAATAAAGAGGCCGAACACGTCGCCGGTTTTGCCAAAGAATGTGCAGTTGTAACGCATCATCGTTTAAAAATGATTGATGGTTCTTTGCAACCTGATCCGGATTCTAAATTGACCGAACCATACATTATTCGTCCAACGTCTGAAACAATTATTGGCGAAGCAATGTCGCGTTGGGTGCAAAGTTACCGTGATTTGCCAATGAAATTGAATCAGTGGGTAAATGTAATGCGTTGGGAAATGCGTCCACGTATGTTCTTGCGTACATCTGAATTTAATTGGCAAGAAGGGCATAACGTATTCGCCACCCACCAAGAATCAAATGCGGATGCGCGCAAAATGCACAAAATGTATGGCGACTATATGCGTGAAATTTTGGCGATTCCGTCAATTATGGGTGAAAAAACACCCGAAGAACGCTTTGCGGGTGCGGACCACACATATACGTTGGAACATATTATGCAAGACGGCAAAGCATTACAGGCCGGAACATCGCATGACCTGGGGCAACATTTTTCAAAATCATTTGGTATTCAGTTTTTGGGGGCTGATGGTAAATTACAGCACGCATGGACGACATCTTGGGGTACAACAACACGTATGATGGGGTCTATGTTTATGATTCATTCGGACGATGATGGTTTGATTTTGCCACCACGTGTTGCGCCATACCAAGTTGTCATAATTCCAATTACACGTGAAGACACAGCGGCCGAATTAAATGCCTATGCCGAAGATTTGGGTGAAAAATTGCGCGCAAATGGTGTTCGTGTTTTGGTTGATACGTCGGATATGCGTGCGCCAGATAAAATGTGGAAATGGATTAAACGCGGTGTTCCATTGCGTGTTGAAATTGGTGCCCGTGAAATGGAATCGGGTATGGTTACAATTACCCGTCGTGATATTGGTCGTGAATCAAAGCGCACAATTCCTGTCGCAGAATTATTAACATCGGCGGGCGATATCTTGAATCAGATTCATGATGATATGGTTGCGCGTGTTGAACAACGTAATGCGGAAATGATACACGAAGTTGCTGATTTGGATGCGTTGGATGCGGCGTTGTCTGCGGGTCAGATTGGATTTTTCCGTATTAAATATGCATTAACAACCAACGAACAATTTGAAGTATTGATGGAGCGTCATAAAATCACGCGTCGCTGTCTGGATGATAAAGATCCGGAATACGTGTTCGTTGCAAAATCATATTAAAAAATGGGGCAAACGCCCCATTTTTTTATTGATTCAAAATCTCTAACAATTTCATTGGTACTTCGTCTATCTTCACGCGTACTTGTTCCATTGTGTCACGATATCGCAATGTCACCGTACCGTCTTCCATTGATTGGTGGTCGACCGTCACGCAAACCGGAGTGCCGATTTCATCGTGTCTGCGATAGTTCTTACCAATATTGCCCGAATTTTCTAATTCAATGCGACCAATTCCCATCTTGCGCAGTTTTGCCACAATATCGTTCGAGATATCTAATAATTCCGGGACGTTGCGTGCCAACGGAATAACTGCGGCCTTGACCGGCGACAAAGATGGTTTTAATTTCAATACTGTGCGTGTTTTGCCATCGCCCAAATCTTCTTCTTCGTATGCTTCTATCATAACCGCCAACATAGCACGGTTTACCCCCATTGCGGTTTCAATGACATATGGGATAAAGTTTGTGCCATTTTGTGGGTCGGAATAAGACAACTTGGTTGTGCTGTCACGATTTTCCAAAACATTTGCATTAATTTGGAAATCCGATTGTGCTTTTGTGTGTGAGCCCAAATCGAAATCTTGTCTGTTGTGGATGCCTTCGACTTCATCAAATCCGTCTGGGAATTCGTATTCGATATCAACGGCGGCTTTGGCATAGTGTGCCAATTTTTCGTGTGGCGCAAAGCGTAATTTTTCCGCCGGTATTCCCAAAGCATTAATCCACCAAGCCATACGTTCTTGCATCCACATTTCGTGGAATTTTTCATCGTCTGCTGGGTTTACAAAGTATTGCATTTCTGCTTGTTCGAATTCACGCATACGGAACACAAATCCACGTGGAGAAATTTCGTTACGGAACGCTTTACCAATTTGTGCAATACCAAATGGCAGTTTATGTGGTTTTGCGTCCAAAACGTTTTTGAAATTGGTATATGTTGTTGTTGCGGTCTCTGGTCGCAGGTATGCATTAATTGCGCCATCTGCGGTTGCGCCGATTGACAATCCCATCATCAATTGGTATGCGCGTGGCTCGGATATTTCGGTGCTGCCGCAATTATCGCATTTTGATTGGTCTTTCATTTTATCTTGACGCATACGTGCGCCGCACTTTTTGCATTCGACCAACGGGTCTGAAAATCCTGCTTCGTGTCCGGAATATTTCCACAGCAATCGGTTTGTGATTAGTGCCGCATCCAATCCTTCGATATCATCACGTGAATAAATCATATTGTTCCACCAAGCGTTGCGGATGTTTTTCATCAATTCCACGCCGTATGGACCATAGTCATATGCGCCACCCAATCCACCATAGATTTCAGAACCTGTGAAAATAAAACCACGACGTTTACAAAGTGCAACTATATCATTTACTGTTTTTGCTGGCATAATTTACCCCCGATTAATTTAATACGTGTGTATTTTATACAGATTTTGCCAATTTGCAACATAATAAACTTTGCGAAAAAATATTTCTTTATGGTTTGTGTTGGTTGTTGTGATGTTTCGGAATAACGAAAAAACCTGCTGATTTCAGCAGGTTATCGTGGTGGGAACACAGGGACTCGAACCCTGGACCCAATGATTAAAAGTCATTTGCTCTACCAACTGAGCTATGTTCCCAAAACCGGACCGTGGAAAGCGAAACCATAGGGTCTGTTTCCACAGGTACGGGGGCAATTTTGACACATGTAAAAACAAAAATCAAGTAAAATATTCAAAAAATTACATTTTTATTTTTTTATTGTTATTTTCGGTCAAATCCGCATTGGATAAATGGTTTTGCAGATTCAATGCCGCCACGCTGTCTGAATCCAACCAATCAAGGATTTTCGACATTATTGCGGCGGTATGTTTTGCGGTCATGTGCCGGTTTCGTCGAAATTTACTTTCGTTAATAAGGTGCGTCATATCACGTGCCAATGCGGCCAAAGTTTGTGCTTGCTCTGTGTTTAATACTTTGCTTTGTTCGTTTCTGAACAGTAATGTATCCAAATCGTTGTGATATTGCCTTAATTGTTCTGCGATTTTTGGGGTTATGTTCAATCGTCGTGAAATTTCTTGTGGCTGCCAAATCAGCATTCGATTAAGATTTTCTGTTGTTAATTTACTATGCACCCCCATAGATTGCCTAAGCAGCATAATCAGGTTAAGCATAATAGTGTTTAATTTATCTGTCACGCTGTTCATCAGGTTTTTTGTCACCTGCTTATTAACGCGATAATTCATATAATCGTACAGTAAAAACACCAACGGTATCGACAGCAATGAAGCCGACACGTTAATTATCAAATCGCGCAGGTTTTCATTCGGCGCATTATCGATTGCGCCCGTGTACAGAACAATGCCACCCGTAATCGACATTAAATACGGCAAAGATTTCAAAAAAACGGTGCGAAAACTGAAATTCATATTTCGTACTGTACATTAAAAAATGTTATGTTCCCACAGGCATGTTATCCCAATTGTGTTGGACATTTTTTTCGCACGTATGTCAATGCCCACACACATATTGCGACAACAATCATCCCCAACGCCCAAATACTGTATCGCCAACTGCCGATTGTGGCGCCGATACCGATGATTGCGCATACTGCCATATACACCAGATACGTAAGTGTTGTAAACAGCGACAATACCACCGACCTGTGGCGTGTTGGAATCAAGTGTTGGAAACGTGCGTATGTAATTGTGTACACACACCATATCAGTGTGTATGCCACCCCAATCATCCACAGTGTCTGTGGATTATAAATATGTGCAAACAGAACATACAATCCGCCCGCCACCCCAATCATCAAATATAACAAAGTATCGGATATATTTTTGAATTTGTATGCGAATCTTTGTCCGAACGTTGCGCATATTAATAAAAAGAACGGCACGATTCCGACGAATTCGGTTGAAATTCCCAACTGTAACGCAATCGGGCTTAAAAAGTCATCTAAATACGGAACGTTCACCACCAACAAAGCCAACAGCATAATCGGCATCATGCATGGTGTCTTTATGCAAGTTTTTATCCCGTCGCGGAACATTTGTTGGAAACCTGTGGTTTGGCCACTGTTCGCAATGCGGTTTGGGATAACCATTAAACACAGCACAGAAATTGCGATTGCAACGACCGACGCCCATGTAACCCAATCGTACCCCAGAAACATCATCAAAGATCCCATCGCCGACAAAGCGACCCCGATTGATTCAAATGTTGCCTTGCGCCCCAGTATTCGTGTATATTCTTTTGTGTGTCCTGCGGCGGCGACTTCGTCGTATATTAATCCTTCGAAAGCCACATTTCGAAATCCTGATTGTATTCCCCACAGAATCATACCGAAAATAAAGCCGAAATAATTTGGCATAACCATCCACATTATAACTGCGATAATTTTCAAAAATTGCCCGAAAGCCATTGCATTGCGTGCGCCGCATTTATTGGTGATGAATGCAATTGGCATTTGTCCCATAACGGTTGCGGCGGCGGAAATCAAGAACATTGCCGACAACAATCCATCACCAATGCCATTTTGTTGCATAAAAATTGCATAGACCGGTGTTAACAGTAAAAATTTATTGAAAAAAGCAAACCCATAAATCGCGATCAACAACCGTTTCACCGCATTCCCCTTTTTGATGATAAATATTATATAAAAATTTACATAAAAGTACACAGCAAATATTGAATTTACCCCCCAAATGTACTATAATATATATGATAGATATGTGATAAATAAAAGGATTTGGCAATGGCATTTGAAACCAAGCAATACTTAATTGATTTAGTGCGTCAGTTGAACTTGCGTCATATGGATGAACCAACACGTGCCCAATTGGCCGATTGGAAGAAGAAAGGCGTTGCCACCTCGAATCAAGCGGCTTGGGACCCGGATGCCGATTTGCCGAAAGTAAAAGATCAGAAATATGGGACGTTTGCAATCGGCGAATTAGAGGGTGTGTTAAGATGGTTGTCAGAAACCGCCGCTGCATTTGCAGCAGATGATGACTTGCGGTCGGAAAATAAGGAAGTTGATAATTTTATTAAAAAGTTTTATGACGAGACATCCCCAATTATTCCCATCTTTAAGATAGAAGAGATAGCGGGAGCAAAAGAAATTGCCGACTATATAGCGTCTAATGCTTCTGAGTTAGAAGTGTTGTTTGAACAAGCAGAAGGGCTGCGTCAGAGCGATTTAGAAAAGCTGGCTAAGGCGTTAAGGGGTGACTATAGAACAAATGTCAAGGCGCAACAAACCTTAAAGAGTTTTCTGTATCGTATTGAATGGAACGTTCGATATAATACAGAAAGACAAATTCCGATACAAAATTTTCCCAAAGCGTGGTCGACGGGGGTGTGGGACAATGAAGATGCGAAAGAGATAGATGCTTATTTCCAACAGAACAAAAACTGGATTGTCAGTGTTACGGGTGACCCGCAGATTTTAGATTCTGGTTTTTCTGCTAAACAACCGGGTGATGTATGGGTAATTCTGGATGAGTTGTTGAAGGTAGAGCCAGATTTGACAAAGTGGCCTAAGGGCAAAATTCCGAAAGCATGGAAATTGTCAAGTGGTTCAAAGAAAATTGATAAGGCAAAATTCGACAGGTATATAGAAAACTTAGATGCTACTCAGAATGGTAGACAGATTGATGTAAGTCGGATAAATGACGCCCGTTCTGTCTTAGATTATAGCAACAGACACTTTACCGGTGCCGAATTGCAAAAATTTGCAGTTAATATTGACAAGGTATTTGAAGAAATTGTTTCAAAAGATAAACTGCGTGATGCTGTAACGGCACGTGGTGGCGATTTTGCCAAATGGATTTCTGAGGGATTAAAAAAATCCAATTATAAAGACGGTGACGATAAAGTTGGTCAGAAATTTACCGATCGTAAACGTTTTTTTGGTCGCGCCGAATCCGCGGTAAAGGGTTATTTGGCCGACACATGGGATAAATTGTCTGATAAACACAAACGTCATATTTATCAAACAAAAGCGAATTTTGTTGTAGAAGGTCTGCTGAAAGAAAAGGTTAAGCCAACCGACGGTTTGGGCAAGGTATTGGAAAAATTGGATGGTATCGCAGACAAGCAACCGGTGCCGGTGCAAAAACAAATTAAATGGATGAAGAAAACATTGGGGGCGATGTCCAATACGACCCAGTTTAAAGAGGCCTTAACCCATGGCGGTCAAATGCAAAATGTCGTTAATGATATTATTGCCGTCGTAGCAAGCGATTCTGATATGGAAAACGCCATGATGACATTGGAAACATTGGCGGTAATGTCATCATCTATGACAACATCCGGTGTTCGTGAAGAATTACATAAAATGGACTTTACAATATTCTCGGACCCATCAATGTCCTTTAACAAAGGTGGTTTGGGTGTATTGACCAAGGCAATCGATAAAACGTTGCGTTTTGCGACATTGGCGGTGTACGAAGCGGGTAATTTTGTTGCCAATGCCATTAAAAAAACCGGTGGCAAGATAAAGAAAGATAAAATCAACGCCGTCGCATCCGGCCAAACTGTGACCGATGATGAAATGCGTCGTATCCAATTAATGGCGTTCTGGAACTTTATAAATTCCAATGCAAATACAGATATTAATATCTTTAAACGTCATTCGGAAAAACAGAAGACCGCCAATGCCAAGGCGGAATTAAAAGACGATCAAGGCAATCCAACGGAAGAATTCAAATTCAAGATTAAAGATCGTGATATGGTTCGCAAAAACCCAACGGCCCAAGAAGTCGCCTTCTTGCAGTATATGATAAAGCAGGGCTATGCCCAGGCGGCATAATCCACACATACGCCACTTGATTTTATCGTTAATTTGTGGTATAATAAAAACATGCGTCACCGGTTGGTGGCGTTTGTTTTTTGTCGTCCTTTTGCGGGCGACTTTTTTTTGTTCATTAAAACCAAAGGATTTACTATGACACGCATTTTACAACTCAGACGTGGTACAACCGCCGCAAATGATAATTTTACCGGTTGTGCCGGCGAATTAACAATGGATACAGAAAAAAATACTATTCGTATTCACGATGGACGAACTTTGGGCGGTTTTCAAATGGCACGTGCAGATATTGGTTCTTTTGACATAACAACCGTTTCAGATGAATTTTGGGCATCTTTATTTGCCCGACATAATTTAAATATGCCACATTTTATTGATACTACGTCGGTGCCAATAAATTCAACACAGGCCTATATCGATTATATCTTGGGCGATGTTGCACAACCACAAATGGTGTATGCGTATTTGGTATGCCAAAATCCATCCGCGGGATATGTGGCGGGCGATTGTGTTGCGGCCTTTGGTATCGGTGACCGTGCAAATCCACAACCAAACATAACACATGATCGTGATGGTTATCATATAAAATTAATGGTCGGTTGTGCCAAATTTTGGGTGTCGCATCGTGATACAGGCATAACAACGCCAATCAATGATTCTGATTGGCATATTTCATTCCGACTTTACTGTTGAAAACTTTAAAATCGTTTGCTATGCTGTGCCCGTAAAAAAAGGATTTCACATGTATATACTTGCACTGAACTGCGGTTCATCTTCCCTGAAATATCAGGTTTTTGACGCCGATACAAAATCTGTTGTTGTTGGTGGTAACGTTGAAAAAATCGGTCTGCCCGATTCATTTGTTACACAAAAATACCCCGACGGTACAAAACAGAAAAAAGAAGCGTCCATGCAAAATCATAACGAGGCCTTGAACGTCGTTATGTTCATGTTACGTGAAGCATCCGTTGATATGAACGAAATCCAAGGCGTTGGCCACCGTGTTGTATTGGGTGGTGAAAAATTTGCATCTTCGGTTGAAATCACAGACGAAGTTATCAAAACAATCGATGAATTGTCCGCTATTGCGCCTTTGCATAATCCGGCTGCTTTGGTTGGTATCGTCGCTGCACAGCAATTGTTGCCAAATGCGAAACAGGTTGCGGTATTTGATACTGCGTTCCATCAAACAATGCCTGACTATGCGTATCGTTATGCGGTTCCACGTGCATGGTATTCCGAATTGGGTGTACGTCGCTATGGCTTCCACGGGACCAGCCACCTGTACGTATCCAAAGTTGCGGCGAAATTGTTGGGTAAACCTGCGAATGAATGCAATTTGATTACATTGCATATTGGTTCGGGTGCATCTGCCACGGCAATTCGTAACGGTGTATCCGTAGATACGTCTTTGGGTATGACACCTTTGGCCGGTTTAACAATGGGTACACGTCCGGGCGATTTGGATCCGGGTGTTGTATTGTATGTAATGCAACGTTTGGGATTGTCCGCCGATCAAATGCAGAAACACTTGAACAAAGATTCCGGTTTGTTGGGCTTGACCGAATGTTATGCCGACCGTCGTGATGTCGAAGGCAACCGTGACACAAACGATTCTTGCCGTTTGGCCATCGAAATGGAGGCCCACAATGTTAAAAAATACATTGGTGCATTTATGGCGGAATTGGGTCATGTTGATGCATTGGTATTTACCGCCGGTGTTGGTGAAAACGATGATTATCTGCGTGAAAAATTCTGTTCCGGTTTGGAAGAATTGGGCATCAAATTGGACTTGGAAAAGAACGCAGCGGCTTTGGCACGCAAAGGTGTTGACTATGCAGAAATCAGCGCACCAGACAGCCGTGTAAAAGTATTTATGATTGCAACCAACGAAGAATTGGTAATCGTCGAAGATACTTTGGCAATTATGAACGGCACATATAATCCAAACCATTTGGAAATGGATTATTCGTTCGCAAAATAATTTAATCCCCCGTTTGGTGCATTTTTATTATTGAATCTCAATCAAAAATTCACTAAATTTATGTTAAATGAAACGCAGTTTATTTGAATTTTTGAATACAGACCTGCAATTTATCAAAGGTGTCGGTCCGGTCTTGGCGGCACGTCTGGATGGCGTGTTGGGCGGACGGCGTGTATTGGATTTTTTGTTACATCGTCCGTCGTATGTGCGCAACCGTAATATATCTGAATCTATCACAGACGTTGTGGCCGGCGAAACGGTTACAATCCCATTGTGTATCAAATCGCATAAAACCGGCGGCGGTTTTTATCGTGGCCGTCGTCGCCCGACCCAGATTATATGTAATGATAAAATGGGCAATACGGTTGTGATTCAATTTTTTAATGCCAACTTTTTGGATTATTGGCTGAAAAAGATGCCGGTTGGATCATGGCGTATGATATCGGGCCGATTGGAACGTTCGACCGCCCGCCCAACAATTAACCATCCCGATTTTATCGAAGAAATTCAAAATGCATCTAAAATCCCTATGGCTCAGGCGATATATCCGTCTGGCGAAGGTTTAACACAAAAAGTTTTCGCAAACATCCGTGATCAGATTTTTTCCAAATTGCCTGAATATACTGCCGGCGAATCCGATGAACGTGTTATTGAATTTTTTGATGCTTTATCGCACATACATCATCCCCAAACCGATGCGGACTTGGCGCCGAATAATACATATATGGCGAAATTGGCGTATTGTGAATTGCTGGCGCATCAATCTGCGATTGTGATAAGCCGTCGTAATCGTATCGATATTCGCAACCGTCGTCCATTGCGTTCCCTGCGGTATGATTTAATGGATAAATTCTATGCGTTATTACCGTTTGAAATGACGGACGCCCAACGTCGTACAGTTGATGAAATTTATACAGATATGAAATCAGACACCCCGATGATGCGCTTGGTCCAAGGCGACGTGGGCAGTGGTAAAACAATCGTTGCATTGGCTGCGGCGGTTAAAATGGCGGAATATGGGGCGCAAACGGCATTGTTGGCGCCAACCGATACTTTGGCACAACAGCATTATGCAAAAATTCGTCCGATATGCGATGCGCTGGGGTTGGTGTGTGATGTGTTAACGGGTCGTGACAAAGGCGTTGCACGTCGTGAAAAATTAATATCATTGCGATCTGGACGAACACGAATTGTGATTGGTACGCATGCACTGTTTTCCGAAGATGTCGAATACAAAGATTTGGGATTGGTTATTGTTGATGAACAACATCGCTTTGGTGTGGCTCAACGTGAATCTCTGCGCAGCAAAGGCAACAATCCTGATTTGTTGGCACTGTCTGCGACCCCAATCCCACGTACTTTATCTATGACGATATATGGCGATATGGATGTATCGATTATAAATCAAAAGCCCGCCGGCCGTAAACCAATTAAAACATCCAAAATATCCAATGGACGCATAGTTGAATTGATTAATCGTATTAAATTACAGGTGACCGACGGGACAAAAGTATTCTGGGTGTGTCCATTGGTCGAAGAAACAGAAAACGGATTGGATATGACGGCGGCGGTTGAACGTCATAAGATGTTATGTGAATATTTCCCAACGGCGGGATTGGTGCATGGTCAAATGGACAAACGTGTGCGTGATTCTGTTATGGCAAAATTTGCAGACAATTCATCTGATATGAATGTATTGGTTGCCACCACGGTCATAGAGGTTGGTATCGATGTTCCGCGTGCATCTATCATTGTAATTGAAAATGCTGAACGTTTTGGCTTGGCGGCATTGCATCAATTGCGTGGTCGTGTTGGTCGTGGTGATATTCAATCGTATTGTATATTGGTCTTTGGGCGCAATGTACGCGAAGAAGGTCTGCGTCGTCTGGACGTTTTATGTGAAACCGAAGACGGCTTTGTAATTGCAGAGCAAGATTTGATTATGCGTGGGGTTGGTGAATTATTGGGTACGCGCCAAAGCGGTTGGATGCACTATCATTTTGTTGATTATCGTGACCACAGGGATTTATTCAAATTGGCATCACGTGCCGCACGTGATAATGAAATGGATACATGGACGGATGATTTGATGTTTATATTTAATCGTGGGGTTGTTGCCGGTGTTTAAGCGTTTATTGATTTTGGTTGCTGTGTTGTTTTCGTCGCCTGCGATATGTGCGTCAATTATTAATGATACGGAAACGGAACGATTATTAAATGCATTGGTTTCTCCATTGGCAACCGCTGCGGATATTCCGGCGGATCGTCTGCGTATTCATATTGTAAACGATACGGATTTTAATGCGTTTGTATCCGGTGGTGAAGACGTTTATATTTATACGGGCCTGTTGACACAGATACGTACCCCCGATGCGTTACAGGCGGTAATTGCGCACGAATTGGGGCATATGACGGGTGGGCATATGGTGCAAATGGCGGATCGTATGGCGGCGGAAATGCGTCGCACTATGTTGATTCAGGCATTAGGTGTCGGCTTAATGGTTGCGGGTGGAAATCCATCATTGGGGGCGGGGGTGTTGGCTGGTTCTTCCGGTGTGGCCCAGCAATCTATGTTGTCATTTACACGTGACGAAGAACGTATTGCCGATCGTATGGGGGTTGATTTAATGATACGTGCGGGACAAAATCCATACGCCTTTATAACGGTATTGAACCAAATGCATGACTTGACCGGCGTCTTGGAAGAGGGCATAAATCCAAACCGTATCAATCACCCTTTGACAACAGAACGTTTAAATAATGTGCGTGCGCATTTGTCGGATGTGTTGGATGATTATTCGCCGGATAAAAAATATACATCGCCACACGCGTCGGAATACGAAATGGTTCGTGCAAAGTTGGTTGGTTATTTGGATGCGCCATCTCACGTGTTGGAACTGTATCCATATACCGATAAATCCAATCCTGCGTTATATGCGCGTGCCATTGCAAATATGCGTGGCGGTGATTTGGCGACCGCGCGTACAGGCGTGCAAACCTTGATACATCGTATGCCGAATAACCCATATTTGTACGAGTTGTTGGGTGATATTGATTATCAATTTGGTCATTACGATGACAGTATAACCGCATACGAACGTGCGTTGGAATTAACGTCAAATGCGCCCCAGATAGAAACAGCACTGGCGTTGGTTTTAACCGAACGTAGCAAACCGACCGATACTACACGTGCGATTGAATTATGTAAACGTTCGCTGTTGTCATCGCCTATGCCATTGACGTATTGGGTTTTGGCACGTGCCTATGGTGATAAAGATGCGGGGCGACACGCATGGGCGATGGCAGAATTTTATAATATGAATGGCCGGAAATCCGAAGCAAAAAAATACGCACGTCGCGCGCAACAAAAATTAAAGAAAACCGACCCCGAATATATCAAGGCCGGCGATATTTTGGCGGAAACCATATCGGATTAATTGCGTTTGATATTTTCTGCAACGAAATCCCAATTAACCAAATTATCTAAGAAAGCGTCAATAAAATCTGCGCGTTTGTTTTTGTAATCTAAATAGTACGCATGTTCCCAGACGTCCAAATTTAACAAAGGTTTCATATTGTTTGTAATTGGCGTTTCAGCGTCCTTGGTATTGATGATTTTGAATTCATCTTTGTCTTGAACCAACCAAGTATATCCACTGCCAAACAATGCGGCCGCGGAATCTTTGAATTGTTTTTTCAAATTTTCTGCACTGCCAAATGCCTTGATTAATTCTTCTGGGATTTGTGTGTTGCATTGTGCGCACATTCCATTAAAAAAGAAATTATGATTATAAATCTGTGCGGCGTTATTAAAAATTTTTTTATCGTCTGGGTTTTGTGCGCTGGTCTGAATTATTTCCAACAAAGGCACGGATTCATACGGTGTGTTTTCTATTAAATTATTCAAATTATTGATATACGTTGCGACATGCTTACCATGATGTGTTTCTATTGTTTCTTGTGAAATATAAGGCGACAGGGCATCTGTTGCATATGGTAATGGAAATTCGGTTAACGCGAACATATGGTTTTCTCCTTTGTTATTTTTATGGCAAATAGTATTCCGAAAATCGTTAATTTTCAACAGGAATCATTTATTAAAAAGCACTTGCGCAGTTAAACAAATATTTTCTATAATCGAAACATTGAAAGGAGTAAAAATGAAAAAATTAACATTCTTATCTGCATTATTTGGTTTAACATTTGCTGGTGCGGCATCTGCGGCTGATATTACAATTTATCATTCGCCATCTTGCCCACATTGCCATCATGCGCGTGATTTTATCACCAACACATTGGTATATGAATATCCTGAATTAAAGGTCACCGAAGTAAACGTTACGGACCCTGCAAACCGTGATATGTTTATGGCGACATTGGAAAAATGTGGTTTTGAATCTGGTGGTGTTCCTGTTATTGTTATTGGCGACAAATGTGAACAGGGTTATGCCGACTTTATGCAGGATTCATTGCGTGAATCTGTCGAAGTTGACTTAAACGACGAACAGAAAGCAGCCGCTGCAGAAAATAAAAAAGCAATGGCCGAAGATGCAGAAAAATTCAAAGCAGAACATGCCGAACGTGCATCTGCCGTAACAGAATACAGCGCAGTTGTGGCCGAAGAAGCCACCACTGCGGCCGAAGAATCTGCGCCGGCCACCCAAGGCAGCACAACATGGTTTTATGCATTGTTGATTGTATTGGTTGCTGGTTTGGGCTATGTATTGGTTCGCAAAGACAAAAAGAAATAAATTTGGTATAAACAGTAAAATATAAATCAGGATTTGCAATGTTTGATTTAACCATTTTGGATTACGTATATATTGGCATTATTTTGGGGTCGACCATTTGGGCGACGTTACGTGGTGGGGTTTATGAAACCATTGCAACGTTGTCGTGGGTCGTGGCCGCCGTATCTGCGCGATTTGCGTCCCCGTGGTTGGATAAAATGTTGCAATCTTGGTTTGATTTGTCGGGGTCAACCGTTGGCACATTGGTTGCGTCTTACTTTGTTGTATTTTTTGCAGTTTTGATGTTGGTTGGATTCTTTAATCAACGTCTGCGTGAAAAAATCCAAGACAGTATAATGAACGTAACGGATAAAACGTTGGGTGTTATATTCGGCATTGTTCGCGGCGTTGTTGTTATGGGCATATTTTATTGGGGGGCATTGTGGTATTATTCCGATATGCCACGTTTGCCGTCTTGGTTGGCCACATCGCGCACGCGTCCGATTATGCAATTGACTGCATCTAAGTTAGATCAATGGTTTTTCCCGGGGCCGGAAAATAAATTGTTGGCACGTGATTTGGCCGGCACACACGAAGCGATTGAAATTTATAATAATTTGATAAATCCTGCGGTTAAATCGGATGCGTCTGATAATAAATCGGATTCTGCGACCGACGAAACGGGATATAAATCATCGGAACGCGCGGCATTGGAAAATCAATTGTTGCAATTGGAAACGGTTGCGCGTGCGGTTGAACAGCGTGCAGAATCAACCGATGATATGGTAACGGAATAAAGAAAAACCGCAATGGCGGTTTTTTTTAATGTGCGTTCATTAATCGTATATCGTCAAATTCGGGGTATTTATTAAACATTGCCTGTGCAAATGGACACATTGTAATAATATGTCTGTGTTGTCTGCGTGCCATATTTGCCACATTTCTAACCAGATTTAATCCGATATTTTGATGTCTGTATTCCGGGGCGACGTCTGTGTGTTCTATAATTATTTTATCGACTCCGACACGTATATATGTAATTTCGCCAACGTTTTGGTTGTCCGATATGGCATAAATCGTATTATCGTTTTCTGATATAATATATTGAATATCTTGTGTCATAGTTATTAATATATCACGTCATCTTCCAAAAATATATATGATACTATTCAAAATAAAAATCCGGTTAAACCGGATTTTGTTTACAGGGAATCAAAGTTTTTCCGAATGATTTTTGCGCTGCGTCGTAAAGCTGCGCTTTCTGTGGTGTCAAGTTTCGGCATTAATGTTGCAACCACACCATTGTTTCCAACAATGCGCGGCAAAGACATTGCAACCGCTTTATCCAATGTTCCGTCAACGGTACTGACACTTAAAATTCTGCGTTCGTCATTGGCGATACATTTGACCAAGTCCGCAACCGCACCGGCGATACCGTCCCATGTTGCGCCACGTCCTTGGATAATTTCGTATGCCGCATTATGTACACGGTGTTCGATTGTTTTGCGTGTCGTTGCGGGCAGGGTGTTTTTCGTCTGTTTACAGAAAGTATTCAAATCAATTCCGCCGATGCATGCCGAAGACCAATTAATCATACTGCTGTCGCCGTGTTCGCCCAATACATACGTATAAACGGATTGTGTTGATACCGACAATTGTCGTGCCAAAATTGTACGCAGACGTGCCGAATCCAACATAGTTCCCGTTCCAATAACACGGCCGGCCGGTAATTTAGATATCTTTTGTGCCAACATAACCATAACATCCAAAGGATTAGTGACCACGATAATTTTTACATTCTTTGTATCGACGTTTGCCATAACACGTGGGATTATATCATTTATAACTTCGGCATTTGCGTGCAGCAAATCAGTTCTTGTTTCCCCGATTTTTTGGTTTGCGCCTGCGGCAATGATAACGATTTCGCTGCCACGAATTGCACGGTAATTATTCACGGCGGTAATTTTTACATCATATGAAAAAGCGGCTGCGTGTCCCAAATCCTCTGCGGCGGCACGTGCCCGCACACCATTTCTATCAAATAAAACGATTTCGTGTGCCAATCCTGTGTTTTTAACGGCGGTTGCAACTGCGGCACCAACTGTGCCGATACCAATAATAGAAATTTTCATACTCTCTCCCTAATACATGTTTATTATATCACAAGAATTTTATTATTTGTATGGGAATGATTATAAAAATTATCTCATTTTTTTAACGTATTCTGCAATTAGTGTCGGATTGTGTAAAAAATGCAAAAACGTTTGATACAGTGCTTCTTCTGATGCGGATGCGGCGCATCTAAATGGAACGACGTGGCTCCATTGTGGTATTAACAAACTGTAATTCTGCGTTGTTGTGTTGTGCATAATTATATTTCCAAAGATATGTCGCCCCAATGGATGATACATTGGTTGCTTAACCGATTTTGCATCTGAAACCTTGGCGACAAATGCGATTGGTTGCCACGATACATTTGGGCAGTACGTATTATATCTTTCATGGAACAGGGGGATATGGTTTTTTATTTGTTGTATGCCCACTACGATTTGTGAATTATATTTACGGCTGACAGGTTTGTTTTGAATAATATTATAGAACACACACCCATCTGGATTATCATTTAATACCAAATGTAATTCTGGTTCGGTCAAAGGCGTTCTGTTGTTTTCTGGTTTATCTGTTTTTTCAAAAAAATCTTTATCTATATCCAAAACATCCCGCAGCAAATCTTTTAAATTCATATACAACCCTTTTAAGAAGGATTATCTTAATACCTTTTAATTACAAAGTCAAAAAAATCCCCCAATGGGGGATTGATTATAACAATTCCATCTTGATAATTTTATCTGGGTTATCGACGTGTCCGTTGTCAAATTCATCACCACGTTTAATTTTATCAACGTGTTCCATTCCCGACACAACGCGTCCCCACACGGTATAATTTCCGTTCAAGAAATTGCAGTCATCAAAGCATATGAAAAATTGTGAGTCCGCCGAATTAACATCCATTGCCCGTGCCATTCCAACTGTGCCACGTGCGAAATTTTCTTTGGAAAATTCTGCGGGGATTTTAACGCCACTGCCGCCACATCCGGTGCCATCTGGACATCCGGTCTGTGCCATAAATCCATCGATAACACGATGAAATTTTAAACCATCATAGAATCCACTTTTTACCAATTGGGTAATACGTTCAACGTGCTTTGGTGCAACGGTTGGTAATGTTTCGATAACCACATCACCTGTTTCCAAAGTCATCTTAATTTGATTTGTCATTTGTTTTTCCTTTGTTTTGTACAATTTGTTTTATTTTATCTTTTAACTGTGCCATTCTGTATTCCAGTTTGGATTTTCCAACACGCATTTGTATTGCGGTGGGCGACATATCAACCATACCTGATTTTGGTAATTTTATTTCTGTCACACGTGATAAATCGGCACCTTCCAACCGCAACGTATTCACGCCCTGAAAATTCAATGCCCCATGTAATCCTTGGGTGCCCATAATGTCGATGTATTGGCCTGCTGGGTTAAATTTAATATCTGCATTCGTCAGGTCTGCCCCTTGTAAATCCAGCTGTGCTACATTGCTTAAATCGTGTGTGCCATGTAATCCCGTCACCCCCACCAAGAATATTGAATTCGCATTTTTATTAAATTTTACATCTGCATTTTCAAGATTTGCATACCCAAGATTTAATTGGGAAATACCACTAAAATTAAATTTTCCTTTTAATCGTGTTCTTCCATTCCCGATTGATACGGCGCCGCCTGTCTTATTAAATTTAATATTTGATATTTTGGATAAATCGGTATCGCCCAACACTATATTGTTGACGTTTTCTAAATCTAATGTATCAAGGGTCAATCCCCGAATTTCATCGAATACAATCAATCCATCATTGGTTGGGAATGTTATGTTTGTTAATTTGCTTGCATCGAAATCTCTCAGTTGTAATGATTTTACATTTGAAAAATCGACGTTTCCAATCATCCTTGCGTTGTTGTTCATCATAATAATTTCTGATGCGTTGGGGTTGAATTTAATACTCTCGACCCCTGACATATCGGCATCATGTATGCGCAGTATATTTACATTGCTAAAATCCAGGTTGCCCCGCATATGTATCAAGGAATGTGAGAATATATGTATTTTATTTGCGTTTGGATTACATTTTATGCCTTTTATATCCTGCATTTCATAGATTACCAGATGTAAGTTCTTTACATTGCTAAAATCCACATAGTCGCGCATTCTCCAACCTGAAATACCCATAATTTCTATATCACTTGCATTTGGGTTTAATCTTATGTGTGCCATCGCTGTACTTGAAATCTGATGCAAACTTAAATCGTCAACCCCACCAAAGTCCACAATGGATGCATTTGACGGTGGTATATGAGACACATTGGTCATGTGAACTGTTTGTGCATTTGGGTTCAGGTTCATTCGTGTTACCTGTGACAAATCCAAATCAAACAAAAAGATTTCTTTTACGCCACTGAAATCCAATTTTCCCCGCAGATTGCGCAGGTGCGACAATGCGATTGCATCTGCATTCGGCAGGTTTATACCCACCAAATCGCCATTTTCTGATGTTAATATTGGCTGTCCATTTGCGATAATGTCGTGTCCGCCAGATGGATTTTTTGTTATTTGCAACGTTTTATCTGCGATATATTTATTCAAGTATTCAACAAATCTTGTACGTGTATCCAATAATAGTGGGGTATTTGGATCGTTGCGTGTCACATCGGTTACTGTTCTTGTTTGCATATTTAACAATAAACCATCGCCCAACATAATTTCTTTTTGTTTATCGATTTCGTGAATTTCGCCATTGCGTATCCAAAAATCGGCCCCACAATAAGTGTTTTCTATTTCATAATTGTATTTACAAATTTGATTTTTTACAACGGTGTATCCACTGCTTAACGCAACTTCTTGCGAAGAAAAATCGACATGAAAATATTCTTTTAATGCACGTGACAGTCCGGGGATAATGTTATCTGGGTTTGAATTAAATGTATTGTCTGGGTTTAGTACTGTATGGTTATATCTGTTTTTAATACTGATAAATCCACCTGATTTTAATATTTGGATTGATATCACAGACGTTCCATATTCGTCGTCGCGTTCTGGGCATCTTGCACGTTTTATTTGATCGGCATTTGTTCGTACGGCATTGATGATATAATATTCTTTATATCTGTATGGGTCACGAAACGTGCACAGTTCCTCTTTCTTTTCAAAGTATTTTTTGATTGCGTTTTGCTTTCTCAAAGTGTTTGCATAGTACGCATCGTATCCCGCACGTTTAAGCATTGCGATTGGGTCTTCATACACAGCGTGCTCTTCTATTTTGATGTTTTTCAACGAAGATAAATATGGCAACAAAGGTTCTGCATAACGTCCTGCATGCTTTACGATACGGTCTAAGCCCGGAATATCGAACAGACCATTATCATAGTTGCGAATTGCCTTGGCGAATCCTTCACCATTTTGTTTTTTAATAATGTCGTACATACTTTTTGCCATAGTACCAAACCTTTTTTATCTTTTATCCCCGATATTATATCAAAAAATCCCCGAAATGGGGAATTTTTTTATCTTTTTCCTTTGTATGCAACGACATACGGAACAAACTTGTCATACGGCGCATCGCCCAACCATTGTTTTGGAATAATAATTGTGTTTCCCATACCTGCGGCCATTTTTTCAATCTCTTCACCGTTTTTGGCATTTATGATTTTTTCCAATTTAACCGTCGGCATAGTGTCGCACATTGGTAAAACAAAAGTTATCTCATCCCCGACACGTGTTTCGTTGCGCAGTTCGAATTCAATGTGTTCTTCTGTCACATTGGTAATAACCCCTGCGGCGTGATAATCGGATGTGCTGCGTGTGGTTTCATAGTTATGTGCATCCGCCGTCACCGGCCCATCAAAGAATGCCGTTGTATATCCACGTGTTTCCAATTTGTTTAACATATCCATATATGGCGTTGGGTCAAAGTTTTCTGGATTGCGTGCATATGCATCCATCGCACATCTGTATGCGTGTACGACGCTGCCCACATAGTATTCGCTGCGGTTTCTGCCTTCTATTTTCAAACTATCTGGCTGTGCGGTTATAACTTCGGCCAATCTGGGCATTAAACACAGGTCTTTGGAATTCATAATATACGCACCACGTTCGTCTTCATCAATTGGCATTTCGACGCCACTTTCACGTTCACGCAGAATAACATCATATTTCCATCGGCACAGTTGCGCACACGCCCCACGGTTCGCCGGCCGTCCTGTTACAAAGTTCGACAACAAACAACGTCCCGAATAAGACATACACATCGCACCATGCACAAAGATTTCCAATCCAACATCTGGGCATTCTGCACGAATACGCTTAAATTCATTGTGTGAAACCTCGCGTGCCAAAACGCACAATTTTGCCCCTGCATTTTGCCAGAATTTAACCGTTTTTGCCGAACATATATTTGCCTGTGTTGATATGTGTATCGGCATATTTGGGAAATTTTCACGCACCCACATCATAATACCTGCATCTGACACTATCAGTGCATCTGGTGATAAATATTTAATAATTTCCGCCACACGGGGCAGGTTGTCATATTCGAAATCATGTGCAAACAGATTAAAAGCCAAGTAAACTTTTTTACCTGCGGCGTGTGCCAACTCTATTCCTTGTTTAACACCTTCTACATCAATTTTTGCCCGTGCCCGCATAGAAAACCCCGGCAATCCGGCATATATTGCGTCTGCGCCATACAAAATGGCTGTTTTAAAGGCGTCTAACGTTCCCGCCGGCGCCAACAATTCTGGTAGTTTTACATTTGTCATACCTATATTTTGCCCTAAATAAACCCAAAGGCAAGCAATTTTATAACAATAACTTGAAAATCTGCGATTTTGTGCTAAGTTCACAGCAGGATTGAATAACAAAAGGAATCTGAAATGTCATTTACTCAGGAAAATGAAATAAACATCAAGAAATGCAACGGTTGTGAAAAACATTGTGCATTTGGGGTTAAATGTGAAGAAACAAAAACTATGCAAGATGGTAAATTGGTAATCAAAGAATTCATGTATCCATCATTGGCAGGCAAGGCCATAAAATCATACCGAAATAAAATAGGCATAGAGCAACATCCCGGCTGTTTAATAATGGATAATACCGTTATATTGGATGGTGTGCCAAAAAAAATAGATTTCGAAACAAGATTGCATATGACCAAAGAAATGTTGGAATACGCAAACCTGATATCCCGCCTGTGCGACCACTATAAGACACGATAGCCGGGGGACGCAAAATGAAACAATATCTGCATAAATTACCAATTATGGGCTTTGCATTATTGACGCTGACGGGGTGTCAGAAAGTTGTTGATGCCATAAGCACAGATTACACAGACCCATCTTACACACAAGATACGGTCAAGGTACTGAATGTCCGTCATCACACTCGTTATACACCTGAGCATTTCTGGGGTGTAAATCGTCAAGGCACAGTTGTTCAAGGACACATAGCGTTACAGCCCGATGTGATATTTCCGCACGATGGCGATGAAATCGTTGTGCGGTATCAAAATCCACATAATCCATCAGAGTATATGGGTGTGTTTGACAACATAACCCAACGCCAACGTGCCGCAGAATATGTAAAAGAAAAACAACGATAAAGGATTTTAATATGTCAAGACATACAATCAGTCAAGTTTATGATATCGCAAAAACAATCATCAACGATAAAACAATCAAGGGCTCAAAATCCCACAATTCGTATTCTACAAACTATATCTTCAAGAAAGACGATTTGTCCTTGAAAATTTACGCCCCACATGGTGGCCGTGAATGGGATGGCGATTATGATAAATGGGATTACAACACGGGTTCTATCAGCATAACGGATAAACATGGTACTCTTTTTGCCCAAACAAAATATAACGTTGGCCGTGCGATGACACGTTCACGCCTGAATCCAATTTCTGTGTTTACACGTCTGCGTGCGCCCTTATTCTTTCATCTTATTGACTTGGCGGAAAAACGCGATTTAGATCAAAAAGAAACAATAGAGTACAAAATTGCAAATTTACGTATGAAAACCCGATAATTCCACCGCCCAGCAGGGCGGTTTTTTTATTTTGCACGACTTTATGATTTTTTTACTTGCGTTTGTTTTTCATATATGTATAATGATGTGCATTGCCGGTTTAGCTCAGCTGGTAGAGCGGCTGATTTGTAATCAGTAGGTCGTTGGTTCAAGTCCGACAACCGGCACCAGTTTTGCTTATAGTTTGCCTGTTTTCTGCAGAATGCGTGAGGACAGAATGCAAACTATTTTTTTTACTAATGATTTTGATACCACTTTTACGCCAAATATCAAAAATCTGTGCAAACGAAATGGCACCTTTTATTATCGAAAACAGGTTGATGGTAAGCGTGTGTTGAAATCGCTAAAGACAGACGATGTATTCCTGGCAGTTCACAGATTACGTCAGACATTAGCGGTTGTATCCGGTCAAAAAGAACAATCAAAAAACAAAACCACTGATACCATATTTCAGCCAACAAGCGAACACGTCAATCAAATTCAATCAGAATGCCCTGTTGAAGAATCTAAATCTGTTGAGTGTAATACAAAGAAAAAACACAAGATGGCAGATATTTGGGATAGTATTTATCATGGTGGACAACCTTTGACACAAGCACGGGCACAATCATGCGTAGACAAGGTTATCAAGTTTCTGGGGTGCAAATACATAGAAGACCTGGACGAAAACCCTGATTTAGTATACGACATGTTGGATAAGTTTAGAAAAGTAAAGATAAAAGTCGGCAGAACCAAAGGGCAAACACTGGGGTTGAAAACAATCAAAGAATATATCATGCACCTGCGACAAATTATCAACTATGCAGAGGAACGTGATTGGATTGAAAATGCATACAAACTGAAGAACCGGTTGACTATACGTAAGATAAAAGGTTTTAGTCAATCAACCCCCCGGGAACCATTAGCAGAACCAGATTTTGAAATTTTGTTTAACGCATTGTTTCGTATGATGAATGGTGACACAGATTTCTTGGTCAATCACAAACT
>JAZONN010000006.1:0-4297 GCA_045654485.1 Candidatus Enterousia sp.
CGAAGCGGCCTTCTGGGCTGGTCGTGCCGCTGATTATAGTGGTAAAATCGATATGGCAAAAAAATATTGGCGTATTGCTGCCACATATCCAATGAGTTTTTATGGTGCCTTATCTGCCACTATGTTGGGTCAGCAACCTGAATACGAATTTTTTGAACAAGAATTTACTGATACCGATATCGAAGAATTGCGTTCAACTAAATATGGCAAAATTGCATTGGCACTATTACAGATTGGACAAAAAGATCGTGCCGAAGAATACTTGAAATATTTAATTACCCCACGTGTATCAAATCGTGTGTTGCATGCTGTTAATTCGGTTGCATCTCACTATGGTTTGCCACGTGTGTCGATTCAATCGGCATCTGTAATCAAGGATCGTGGTATTTTGGAAATTGATGATAATATTATATATTCTGCACAATACCCATTACCAGATTGGGAACCGATGGGCGGTTGGTCAATTGATCGTGCATTATTGTTGGCAATTACAAAACAAGAAAGCAATTTTAGAACCGCTGCAAAATCTGGTGCTGGCGCCAATGGTGTTATGCAGTTGATGCCAAGTACGGCCAAGCGTGTTGCCCGTGCGAACAAGGTTGATATATCTCAAATAGATATGACCAATCCCGAACACAATATGTTCTTGGGGCAACAGTATATTGTTGATTTGCTGTCACACGATCGTGTTGAAAACAGCATCATAAAAATGTTGGCGGCATACAATGCCGGTATGGGCACAATGGTAAAGTTTGAAAAAACGTTCTATACATATGACCCATTGTTGTATATCGAAAGTTTTCCTGCCTATGAAACGCGCAGTTATATTAAACGCGTGATGTCAAATCTGTGGTTGTATCGTGCTCGTTTGGATCAACCGTTAACTTCTATGCGTGAATTGGCACACGGCAATTGGCCTTTGTATAACAGTGAAGATGCCTATGTGCAACAACAAATTGCCCAGCGCACAATGATATAATTATTAACGATATATTAAAAAAAAGTCCCCATATTGGGGACCTTTTTATTTTTGTACAAAGTGTACGCTGTATTGTGGTTTTTTATCTGCACCCAAAGATGCACGCACCACTTTGTTCGACGCAACTTGAACTGTACGCACCAAATTGTTTCTATCTTTGCGTTCGGCTTTACTTAATGCGTCAATTGCTTTTGTGATTTCGATTTGGATTTGGCGTTTCATAAATCCTGTGTCGTCTGTTTCGAAAATACCTGCACTGGATACTTCTGGTACGCCTTTCAAGAAACCACGTTTATCGACGGGCAGGGTAACGAACACCGCACCGTTCGAAGCGATTTTTTTACGATTTTTATAAACCTGATCGTTTGCACTGCGTTCTGTTTCGCCTTCCATAACGACATAGTTTGTTTCGATGGTTTCTGCGACATATGGTGCTTCGCCATCACGCATAGCAATCATTTCGCCGTTGTGTACAACCATCATATGTTTTGCACCACCACGTTCCATTGCCATTTTGCCATTTAACATTTCGTTAATGTAATCGCCATGCATAGGCACGGAAATCTGTGGGTGCACCATATCATAGAATCTTTCTAATTCTGGTCGGCCTGCGTGACCACTGGCGTGCAGATTATCTGTATCGAATATAGTATGTGTTTTTACGCCCATACGTGCCAATTTGTTATACAGGTATGAAACATCTTGTTCACGTCCTGGGATAATAATTGCACTAAACACAACTGTATCTGTTGGCATTAATTTCAATTCTTTTACTTGGCCGTGGCACAGACGTGTTAACATTGCGAATTTTTCGCCCTGCGATCCGGTCAAGAAAATCGCTTGTTTTTCTGCCGGCAAATCTTTGATTTCGCTGTGCAGATAAACGTCGTCTTTGTTCAAGTATCCAAATTTAATACCGATTTCACGGAATTCCGGTAACCCGACATATGGTACAGGGTTTGGATTGCTGCGTTCTTTGATGGCGGCAATTCTGCCTGCGGCACGTGCGGCTTCGGCAAACATTTTGATACGTGCCAAACTGCGTGAATATCCCGTGACCAAAACACGACCTGGTGCATTTTTCATGATTTCGATTAAAGTTTCACGTACCTGTGTTTCGGTTGTTTGCTTTGTTTGTTTTGATGAATTGGTTGAATCGCACATACATGCCAACAATTTTGGGTCCGAACCAATTTCCTTTAATCTTGCAAAGTCGGTTGGTGCTTCGATTGGAATATCGTCGTTAAATGTCCAATCCCCTGTATGCAGAATCTTGCCCGCATCTGTTTTAATAATTAACATCTGGGCTTCTGGCACACTATGTGTAACGTGGAAAGTTTCCACTTCAAATGGGTCCAAATCCAAAGTCGCGCCATTGTGGTCAAATTCTACAATGTCTTTCTTTGGGTCAAAATCCATTTCAATGCCCGCAAATGTGCGGCGTAAAATTTCCGCCGGAAAACGTGTGCAGTAAATAGGTTTTTTAAACTTTGGCCATATATATTTCAATGCACCAATATGGTCTTCGTGTCCGTGTGTGATAACAAATCCAATAACGTCTTTTTTGCGTTTTTCCAACCATGTTGTATCACAGTATTGTACGTCACCTGCGCCGATTTCTTCATCTAAAAATCCCATACCGCAATCGACGACCAAGTATTTGCCACGATATTTATACAGGTACATATTTTGACCAATATGTTCCAACCCGCCCAATGCCATAAAGTAAAGTTTATCATCGTTTGCATCGGTTTCGTGTTTGTTTGTTCCTTTGATTGCGTGCGGTGTTTTTGGCTTGTCGCCTTTTGCCGGCACGTTCTTTTTTTCTTTTACTTTTACCATTTATAATCCTTTTATGGTGTTAATATTATGTGCGACCACCAAATTCATTACCGATAAAGTCACATCTTTATCAACAGTGAATCTGTGGCCACACGGCTTTCCCATGTTATTTTATCGTTTCTAATAAATATACAGGGATAAATTCCGTTGGGTAAAAAAATACCCAATACATTCTCATCACATGTATATAATAGGTCAAAAAATGTCTGAAATCAAGTGGTAATCTAAAATTATCTGCCCTTCAAGATACGTGCCTTGTTTTTATCCCATTCACGTTGCTTGATGGTTTCGCGCTTATCAACTTTGTTTTTACCGTATCCAACACCCAATAATACCTTTAATTTACCACGGTTGTTGAAATACAGTTTCAACGGCACGATTGTCGCGCCTTTTTCCTGTAATTTACCAATCAATCGATTGATTTGATTGCGGTGTAATAACAATTGGCGGCTACGGCGTTCATCAAAGTTCACAATGCGTGCAGCGGTTGGTAATTTTTGTATTTCCACACCGGCCAAGAATAGGTTATCCCCACGACGTTGAACAAACCCGTCAACAATGGTCACCAAACCATATCGGATTGACTTGATTTCTGCACCGGTCAATGAAATTCCCGCTTCGATGGTGTCATCGATAGTATAATTAAACCGTGCTTTGCGGTTTTCTGAAACTTGACCAAATTTTATAATCTGTCGTGCCATTTTTATAATTCTATCTTTGGGTATAACTGTTTTACGTTTTGCATCAGTATAGATTCCAATTCATCCAATTGCAAATTTTTAATATCGGCCAATACTTTTGCGGTCTCAATAACCATTGCTGGTTCGCATACTTTGCCACGATATGGTACGGGTGCGCAGTACGGCGCATCTGTTTCAATTACAATTCTGTCGTTTGGAATTTTTGCAAATGTTTCACGAATGTCACCGGCGTTTTTAAATGTTAAAATACCGCTGGCAGAAAAAAAGAAACCACGATCCAACATTTTTTTTGCTAAATCCCATGAACTGGTAAAACAATGCATAACACCACAATATTTGTCGGTTAATATTGCGTCAGTATCTTCTTCGGCTTCACGGGTGTGTATCGCGACCGGCAAATTAAATTTATGTGCAATATCCAATTGCTGTTCAAATAATTGAATTTGTTGTGTACGATTGTCGTGCCCATAGTGGTAATCTAGTCCGATTTCACCAACACCAATTACCTTTGGATTGGTTAGAATTTCGTCTGTCAAATATTGTGTTGCATCATCACATCTGTATTCTGGGTGAATGCCGATTGTACAGAATATATTGGTGTGTTTTTTTGCTAATTCGATTGCATGGGGAATGTCGTTTGGGTCGGCGGTTGGGCAAATCATCACGCCAATGCCGGCGTCTATGGCACGTGCGATAACCGCATCCGCCCCATCGACATATCTGTCGGTTAAATGGCAATGTGTATCTATAAACATTTTTTGATTTCCATAATTAT
>JAZONN010000007.1:0-22231 GCA_045654485.1 Candidatus Enterousia sp.
ACCGCCCAACAGTAATTATGGGGAAATAAAATGAATAACCGCACCACCTCCTTTGACAATAAAAAAACGACCACATCGGTCGCAATTAGAAAGGAGATGGTGGCTAGGGACGGAATCGAACCGCCGACACAGGGATTTTCAGTCCCTTGCTCTACCAACTGAGCTACCTAGCCAACGCAGGGACAATAATAAGATAGAAAAAATAAAAAAGCAAGGGAAAAAGAAAAAATGTTTACGATAAAAGGCAAAACATGTGATTGGGAATTAGTAATTGGTCTTGAAACACATATCCAAGTCCTGTCTAAATCCAAGGTTTTTAGTGGCGCATCCGCAGATTACAACCCATCGGTATCCCCCAATACTCAGGTTTCCATGGTTGACGTGGCAATGCCTGGTATGTTGCCGGTATTAAACAAATTTTGCGTTGACCAAGTTATAAAAATGGGTCTTGGATTGAATGCAGAAATTTCCCGCATCAGTCGCTTTGCACGTAAACAATATTCATACCCTGACCTGCCCCAAGGTTATCAAATTTCACAACCGGCCGACGAACCACCAATTGTTGGACGTGGTTGGGTTGAAATTATGGGTGATGACGGCAAGCCAAAGAAAATTTTAATTGAACGTGCACACTTGGAACAGGATGCCGGCAAATTAAAACACGATGTACATCCAACAAAATCCTTTG
This sequence comes from Candidatus Enterousia sp., assembly GCA_045654485.1. Classification (GTDB taxonomy): domain Bacteria; phylum Pseudomonadota; class Alphaproteobacteria; order Rs-D84; family Rs-D84; genus Enterousia. Next base: position 689 of record JAZONN010000007.1, read on the forward strand.
CAGATTATAATCGAACCAGTGTCGGATTGTTGGAAATTGTAACATATTTGGACACCAAAGATCCTGAAAACCGTTCGTACATTTCATCACCCGATGAAGCCGAAAGATACCTTCGTGAAATTCGCGAAATCGCACGTGCATTGGGCGTTTCCAAAGCAAACATGGAAGAAGGTTCAATGCGTGCCGACGTCAACGTATCTGTACGTCCGGTTGGTGACACAAAATTCCGCACACGCACAGAAACAAAAAATATGGTGTCATTCAAATTTATTAAAACTGCGATTGAATTTGAAGCACGTCGTCAAATCGAAATCTATGAAAACGGTGGCACCGTTTCCCAAGACACAATGCACTTTAACCAAGGCGATGGCACAACAACCGTTATGCGCAGCAAAGAAGACGCATTAGATTACCGTTATTTCCCAGATCCGGACTTGTTACCATTGGAAATAACAGACGAACAAATCGAACGCATCCGTGAAACAATGCCGGAATTACCATCTGCGACACGCGCGCGCTATACGCATGAATTCGGGCTATCTGACTATGATGCAGCACGTTTAACCGAAACGACAGATATATCAAAATGGTATGACACAGCGGTTGCCGGCGACATAAAACGTGCCAAGGCGGTTGCGAACTGGATGATATCTGAACTATTCGCCCACCCTGAAAACTGGGACATACTAAATGAAAAATCCGGTATCGTTGATGAAATGCGTATTATTACCCCATCTGACTTGGCCGAATTGGTTGATATGATTTCCGATAACACAATTAACGGCAAACAGGCCAAAGAAATATTTATCAAAATGTTGGATGGCGAATCGGGTACACCACGTGAAATCGCCGACAAATTTGGCATGAAACAAATGACCGACACCGGCGCAATCGAATCAATCGTCGACGAAGTTATTGCATCCAACCCATCACAGGTTGAACAGTATAAATCCGGCAAAACGGGTTTATTGGGTTTCTTTGTCGGCAACGTAATGAAAAAAACCGGTGGCACCGCAAACCCAACCGTCGTAAATGAAATTCTAAGAAACAAACTTGCATAAAAACAAAAGGACACAAAAATGGTAAAAGTAATCAAAATAGTTGAAGATAATTCTATCACAGGCGTAAAATACGGAACTGTTGAAATGCCTGAAACACCAATCGAAATCAAACGTGCACACAATACATATAAAAAAGCACAACGTGCATACACCGCCAAAGTTCGTGGTGAAAGAACAAAAAAGAAATAATTGTGATTAACGAAATCGCACACAACGGACAAGATAAAATGTTTGAAGATATAAAACGAATCTTACGTGATATGTCTATATTAGAGGCACGCAGTCAAATCGACAAGCGCCAATTATCCTACCGTATACGTCAATATCACAAAGCATATAGAATCAAACAAGCGCAAATAAAATTGCGCATACAATCACAAAACACCAAGAACAAATAAAATGCAACCAAAACAGAAAAAATTCTTTATCCAAACATTTGGATGCCAAATGAATGTTTACGATGGCTGGCGTATCGCTGCGATGCTAACCCATCACGGTTTAACGCAAACAGATCAAGTATCCGATGCCGACATAATCATATTAAACACATGTGCGGTTCGCGCCAAAGCAACCGATAAAGTATTTTCTGCATTAGGGCGCATCCGCCGTGCAAAAAAACCAACCGCCCTGTTCGGCATTGTTGGTTGCGTTGCACGTGAAGCCGGCGCAACCGCATTTCGTCGCATCCCAGACCTGAACTTTGTATTGGGGCCACAATCCTATCATAAATTACCACAAGTTTTGGAAAATCCAGACGCACGATTATTGAACATTGATTTAGGCGGTCTGGAAAAATTCGATGAATTGCCACAAATGGAAAAATCACCACGTGTTGCATACATACCAATCCAGGAAGGTTGCAACCATGTCTGCACATACTGTATTGTTCCATACACACGTGGCCGTGAATTATCACGTTCATTCGAATCGGTAATGCACGACACGATTCACGCCGCAAAAACAGGCGCAATTGAAATATGTTTCTTGGGTCAAAATGTAAACGGTTACAAATACACCGATGAAAACGGCACCGAATATCGCCTGTCTGATTTAATACGCGAAACCGCAAAAATCCCAGAAATCATGCGTATACGCTTTACATCCAGTTACCCAACCGAAATGACCGACGACTTAATTGATATGTTTAGAACCGAACCAAAATTATTGCCGTTCTTAAATATGCCAATCCAAAGTGGTTCTCAAAACGTATTAAAACGAATGAACCGTCCGTATAGTTTGGAATTGTATAACGACATTATCCGCAAGCTGCGAATTGCGCGCCCCGACATACAAATATCATCGGACTTTATTGTTGGGTTCCCAGACGAATCGGATTCCGACTTTGAAGAAACAATGAGCATCGCACGTCAAGTCGGCTATATCAATTCATATTCGTTCAAATATTCACCACGCCCACATACAGCGGCGGCATTAATGCCAAATCAAATACCCGAAAACATCAAAGCAGAACGCTTGGCAAAACTTGATTCATTGTTAAATGAAATTCAACGCGAATTCAATTTGGGATGCATTGGCAAAACATTATCCTGCCTCTTAGAAGGCCCCGACAAAACCGGACGTCATTTGGTATATCGTACACCTTTTATGCAACAATGTATTGTTGAATACCGTGACAATGCGCCCGAATTGGCCAATATCGAAATTTCTGATGCCAACAAAGCATCTTTACGCGGTAAATTTTCTGATTAAGTTCAGAACGCCATCTGGGCATTTATTGTAAAGTTATAACTGGTTATATCATTCGTATGAATCGCCCCAAACGATAAATGCCCACCCATTCCATCCATTTCCGACCAGAATCCGACACGCCCCATTATTGACGGTGTCACTTCATCGTTCATGTATACACGCAACATATACTGATATTCAATTGCATTTGATATATATGTATACCCAAAATCACCGCCTATACGCATAAAAACGTCCGACATAGAATAATTTTCTATATCATAAAAATGTACATCAGCACCAATAATCGGCGCAACATACAAAGAATTATATAAATTATATTTATACCCCACGTCTATGTTCCCATACCCTGATATGGACATGGGGTTTTCAAACACATGACCATTATAAAAGACAGCACCAATATCAAAATCAGACAACATTACACCCAGCCCCGCACGCACAAACAATTCTTCATACGCATCATATTCTATACGCACACGACCCGCATATATATTTGCTTCAAATTCATCTACATCGGACGAATACAACATTTTTCCCAATCTAATATCTAAATCTAGATTGATATCATTACCAGCTGCAAATCGATATCCCGCACCAACACCCAAAATAGACATATCACTATCACCGACACCAAATAAAGATAAACCCGCACCATATCTTGATACATCGAAATTTAACAGGTCTGCAAAATGCAAACTTTCCAACTTATTTTTCAACAAAACTGGATTCATACGTACAGTTTTATTCATCGCATAATTAATGGCATTCATATCCTGAGCAGAATCCATCATCTGCATAAAATCACCTGCCCCACTTTCTAAACGTAAAGAATTTAAATACTCGCCCAGGCGACCACCCAACACCTTGGAATAATCCGTTTCACGAACACGTTCAACATACAAACCACCATCTTGTACATACCCACGCTTGACATACATTGTATCATCATCAACACCAATGAATCGTAAATTTGTATCAAATGTCACATTATCCAAAACCAATGTTTTACCGACAACATCTAAATCACCAATATTAATCACCACCCTTTCACCAAAATGCACAACCGTCGAAACATTACTTGGAATAGAATCTAAATTTAAAACAGTATTCTTAATTATCAAACCATCTGCTGCATCTGCAAATTCAACAACATCTGAAAAATTCATATGATCTTGAGAATTAAATACAACATCATAAGCAACATTAAAATCGATTCGTTTCATATTATCATGTGACGTAACATACTGCACAATACTTGAATCTTTACCCAAAGTAAATTGCGAATCAAACACACCATAATTAGTAATTAATAATTCACACCTATCACATAAATCAACATCAGAATTAACAACACCATAATTCTCTATACGCATTGATTCTGCGATTTTTATATTATCAGCCCCAACAATAACACCATCCATAACAACAACATCAGAATCAAGAATCTTATGACCGCCATATATATTATTCTCTATATATTCCATCGCCAAAGCATTATCCATCATTAAAAAAATCAAAAAAATACCAAAATATAATTTCATATAATCTACCCCCAATATAGCATAATCAGATTACACAAAATTTATGGTAATATCAATTATAAACACCCCAACAAATTATTGTTAGGGGTGAAACAAAACAACTTTTGAAATTTTTATACTATTTTTCTAACCTTCCCCATCCTGCCTTATATCCACCATCACGTTCCAAATATACATTTGCACCATCTAATCTTGATGTCGACAAACCGTGAATCATATAAGTTTCCTTCAATTGACCACTAGCCCCAGTTTTCAAGATTGGCAACTTGATATTCATTGCTTTGTTCGCATTACAACATCTAACATCATTATGGCACGCCCCACATTTATACAACCGTACAGAATATGGCACATTTGGTCTCATATCCTTTAAATCGACCATCATTTTCAATCCATCTTCTGTTTCACGGAATTTAATATACCCCATTTTTGATTCACCGCCATGACTACTATGGGTATACATTTTTGCATACAAATTGTTAACATCCGCTTCTTCATATGTTTGATACACAATAATTGTATCAGATTCCATAACTTCCATCGGTTGAAGATATTCTTGATGTCTTGGTTGATGCATTGTGCCACGTTTTTTTGGACATTCAACCGTACACCCACCCAACACACCTGCGATTGCAAAAACAGATGCTGCAAAAAAAGTTTTCTTGAACATATTTTTCATTTAAATTCTCCTTGTTTGTATCTTGTATAGCCACACAAACATTGTACAAAAAAACCATACAAAATACCGCAGGTATGTATACCTATTTTTCCCAGAAACAATGCGTATAGAGATTGAATTATTCCCTATATTGAACCAATAAAATTTATGATATTTTATTTAGACAGCACAAAATAAACAAAAGGAGAAAAAATGTACAATCTGATACAACATTTAATTGCATTTAAATATGCATGCAAAATAAAACATTGGTCCACAAACAATTATGCCGAACATTTGCTATACGATCGCTTAACCGAAGAGCTAGATGATTGGGTCGATGCCATTTCAGAAAATTACTTTATGGCAAATAAAGACAAATCTGTATTCAAACCAGACATTTTAAATCCAAAATTAATACAATCAGATTTACCCAAAATGTGTTCGAACATTATATCTTTACTGGAAGAATTACAAACCAACGAATACAATGAAGGCATCAATTCATTATTAAGTGCAATTGAAGACGGATTTTTAAACAAACTTGCACTTGCAAATTTAACCTAAAAAAAATCCCCCATTTGGGGGATTTTTTTAGGTTTAGAACATAAATCTAACACCGATATCACCTGCAAAATTATGCATTCCGGAATTAATATCGACATATGTATAACGTGCTGCGATATCAACCGCAAAGCTTTCCATATCAAAGGTCATACCCAATGTCCCCATGGCAGAAAAGCGTGTTTCTTCTTTGCGATGACGTGGTGTTTCATATCCATGACGTTCAACCTCTGTCATGGCAATACCCGCACCAACACCGACGAATGGGCGAATCATTTTATAGTCACCAAATTCCATATAACTATTCCACAACAGGGTCTGCATTTTTGCCTCTACATCGACTTTCCCCCCCGTACCAAAGCCCTTAGAATCGGACATTTTGCCAAAATACGACCATTCTACTTCTGAACGTGCAGTATCACACATTTCCAACCCCAAAGCGGCACGACCTTGGAACACAAAATCCGTCATAGATTCCCTATGACCATTATATTTATAGTTCAGGTTCGAATAACTCATACCGCCTCTCATACCTACATATGGGTCCAATCCCCACATTTGCCAGCTGCTACCTTCACTCGGATGATTGATGCCTGCAAATGCCGGACACGCAACCAAAACCGCCAAAGCTGATACTACTAACTTTTTCATTTTTTCTCCTTTTTTGTATATGTTTTGTTTAAATGAAAAGTTTCATGCCTACATTACAATTCTATCAACACTACAATCAATTTTATATAGGTATGAATACCTGCGCTATACGCATAGAATCTAGGATTTTATTCATATTACAGCAATAAAAAAACGGTCACAATTTCGACCGTTTATTTCTGGTGGACGCGCAGGGACTCGAACCCTGGACCCACTGATTAAGAGTCAGTTGCTCTACCAACTGAGCTACGCATCCAAAGCACTTCTTGTTCAATCAGCGGCCATAATTATACTCACTTTTATATAAAATGCAAGTTTTTATCTTATGACACACAAGTATCCTTAGAACCATGCTTTGATATGATTAAACAAGTCATGGAACCAATCGGCAATATAATTTATCAAATCCAACACATTATCATAAATATCAAATTCACGAAATGCGACAATCAGCATTGCAATCGCACAAATCAATACAAATACACGTACAAGCGTATGAATCATTTATTACTCCTTTACTTTTTTAAATAGTTAGATGGGTTATATGCTTTTGTCCCCTTTCTAATCTCAAAATGCAACTGTGGCACATCAACCTTGCCTGTCTTGCCAACAGTCCCTATCTTCTGACCAACATTAACCCGCATCCCACGACGAACCACCATTGAATCCATATGTGCATAAACCGTCATCCAACCACCAGAATGCTGAATAATAACCAAATTTCCCATACCTTTGACCTCATTACCAGCATATGCAACAACACCATTTTCTGCGGCAACAACCTTGGCACCAAGTGCAGATGCAATATTTATTCCATCATTAAACAACCCATTTGATTTTGCACCATAATGCGACAAAACCTGTCCACGAACCGGCCATTCAAACTTAGATGACGAACGTGCCGTAATCGCCGGTAATTTCTTTTTTGGATTTGAAGAAATCTTTTGAGTTTCTGTTTTGGTATTTTTCTCAACCACTTTTGTTTTTGATGACACAACCTTCTTTACTGCATTTTTCGGCGTACTCTTCTTGGTTTCAACAGGTACCACAGTATCCTTTTTATCATTTTTAACAAATATTTTCTTTGGTTCTTCTGCCAAATCTGGAACGCGTAATTTTTGTCCAACCACTAAACTAAACGGTGGTGTCAAATTATTCATCACAGCCAAATCATTTACAGGAACAGAGTATTTTCTAGACACCGAATATAATGTGTCACCGGCCACAACAGTTATTGTTTTCATTGGAACCTTAACCGTTCCACGAACACCAGATAGCGGCTTATTAACCTGTAACACATCATCATTTACCGCCATAACCTTTTCTTGTTTTGCGATATCAACCGATTGAACAAATCCACCACCATAAACCGGAATATTTAACATATCCTCTTCTGTTGATGAATCTTGTGACATCTTTACCGGTTCTAAATCTTCAACAACAGGCGTATCATCAACAACATTTTCATTATCTTGTGGTGGGATAATATAATCATCAACCGATGCATACACCACATAATCATCCGCCACATCCGTACCATACAAATCCGGCGATGCGTACACACCATAATCGGTCACCGCAGAATTATAGATTTCTGGATTTACATTTGGATCGGCCAACAAGGCAGGATATCGTTCAGATATAAATTCCCCAACATCATCAGGCAAAGATAAAATTTTAGGTTGCAAATCACACGCAGTTTGCGTACACAACACCCCAATAAAAATTATCAAGATTTTTTTCACATATAAATTATATCATAAAATCAATCACGACGCATGAATAAAATACTGGATTCAAACAACAGCCACATTGGCACAGCTAACAAAACCTGGGACACTATATCTGGTGGCGTTAAAACAGCAGCAACAACAACAATCACAACAATTGCATACCGTCGCATTTTAACCACATAATCACGCTTTAAAATCCCTAAACGATTTAACAAAACCATAACCAAAGGCAATTGAAACGAAATACCAAAAATCTTCATCATACCAATTGCAAAAGATAAATAATCACGCGCCACAGGCATCACAACACTTGGCACCATTGCACCATTATTTAGTTCCAAGAAAAATCGAAACGTCATTGGAAACAGAAAATAAAACGCAAACACCGCCCCAAAGATAAACAACAAAGGCGATGCAAACAATACCGGCCAAATAAAATCACGTTCCCCCTTCTTTAATCCCGGCGCAATAAATGCCCACAGGTGCCACAACAATACCGGTATAATAACCACCAACGCAAATAATGCCGCCAAAGAAAAACGAATCATTAACCCATCGGTCAATCCCGAATACAACAACACCCCATCTGCCCAAACATCCATCAATGGTCGTGTTATCAAAACCTGCAACATTGGTGCCATATACCACCCACCAACAAAAGCCCCAAAAAATATCAACGCTAACCACAGTATTCGACGTCGCATCTCAGAAAAATGCTGAACCAAAGTCATTTTCTTCATTTCTTTTCAACCTTTTTCCGACGGTCCCGCTTTGCTGGTTTCTTTTTTATAACAGAAGAAAATTCATTTAAGACATCATCAGTTGTCGTCTGAATCAATTCGTCAATTGGTTTTTCTAAATCTATTTGCTGCTTTATATTTTCCGAAGCGTCCGTAATCTTCCATACAAGTGCCCGCATAGTATTAATCACACGTGCAATAAACCGGGCCACATCTGGCCACATACGTGCCGGGATTACCATCACCGCCACCAAAACTATTACAAAAAATTCACCCCAACTTATTCCAAACATTTTTAATCATAGTAATCATCACCACCGCTGGTGCTGACTGTTTTATGCCTTTGTATTTGAAAATAATTTTTATCAAATTTACTCTTTACCTTTAATCCATGAAAGGCAACATCTGTTCTTGCCCCCGTCGCATCAACCACAGTCCACGAATTCAATTTCACGGGATTTTTATCAAATGCGACCGCCATACTTCCCAACCCCTCTTGACCACGCAAATTCATTTTGATTACAAATGTGTTATCAAAATCACTTGTTTCAACAACATTAATATCTGCATTTTTCAAATCTATATTTTTTCTAATCAAAATACCTGCCGGCGTACTTGTAATTGGCACTGTTGTAATTTGATCCAATGATTTATCAAAGAAATACAAATCTTGGCCATCGGCAATTAATTGCACCGGCATATTATCATAGTCCAATCTAACCCGCCCAGGTCGCAACATAGAAAACGTTCCTCGTTCCGAGCGACCATTTGCCGTTTGAACAAAATCCCCCGTCAATCCAGTTACGGAATTTAAATATTTTTCCGCATGTCCAACCAATTTATCATCGATGGCCGCATTCGCACCTGATACAACCAAACCCATAAATACAAATGCAATTATTTTTTTCATACCCCTACTCCTCCTTAAATAACTTTAATACTTGCATACGGACATTTTCCAGCGTATCACGCACAACGGCACCTGCCGCCAATTCATGTCCTCCGCCACCCAATTCGGTAGCAATATGATTAATAGGTTTCTTTCTACTGCGTATCGACAAACCAATTTGTTGTGGCTTTTGTTCTTTTAATAAAACAATATATTCCACACCTTGAATTTGTCCCAACATACTTAAAATCATTTCGCCACGTCCATCCAAATATTTATAATCGGACTTTGGCACAGTCGCTATAACCAAACGCCCCTGATAAAAGAATTCAGCATTTGCAACAGTTCTGGCCTCTAACTGAACGGCTTTTCTTGGTTTGTTATTCATTAATTCTATTAAATTTCTAACATTCACACCACCATCAACCAAATCGGCCATAATACGCAAAGCATCACCATCACGCACAAACTTAAAATTACCCGTATCGGTCAATATGGCCAGAGCCAATAATTGCGCAACTTGAATATCAAATTCTAAATTACCATTTCGCATAATTTGATACACGATTACCGCCGTTGCAGCCGCCTTATCATCGTTCAAACACAACCTTGCAATTGGAGTGTCATTTTTATGATGATCTATTTCAACAACCATACGTGCATTATCGACCGCAATTTTCCCACCACCAATATGAATTGGATTTCCATAATCGACAACAATCGCCAAATCAAATGGCGTTGACATATCAACACGTTCAAAGTATTTCATACGTGTCCGCAATGGCACATTATCCAAACTATCTGGCAAATTACCGTCATACACACACACCGGCAGCACACCAAAATTCTTTTCAATCAAACGTGCCAACGCCAACACACTACACAAAGAATCACCATCTGGGTTTTTATGCCCCATAATGATAATACTTTTTGCTTTTTTTACATATTCCAAAAATTCCTGTATTTTCTGTTCCATTTATATCGCCACGTCTTCCAAGAAAAATTGCGCACTGACACGTCCATTATATTCATTTTCTTTTAAACGCCCCAGCATCATTATTTTAGTATTAGTATTTTCTTCGTCCAGTAAAAATTTACCCACAGGCGTCCCCACCAAATTAAATCCAACAAACGCCAACTGCGTACCTACACTGGTCTGAATTGTTCCACGCAAATGTGCCCCCGTCCCCATAATTGCCGCATGCCTCAAAACCGCACCATGTAAAACCAATGTTGGTTCTGGGTTTCCCTGTCCGAACGGTTCCAAAGCATCTAATTTTTTTATCAAACGCATATTTGCTGCACCGGCATCCAACTCTGCATCTACCACTACTTCTTGGGCGGGCATTTCACCATTTAACTGCTCCAACACAGCACGCTCTAGGAATGCACAAAAATCCTGTTCCTTGTCTTCGGCCAAAGAAAAACCTGCGGCCGCTGCATGTCCACCGCCTTCTGTCACAATTCCCGCAGCCAAAGCATCATGGATAATCTTTCCCAAATCAATACCTGGCACCGAACGACCAGAACCATTGATAACACCATCTGACTTGGTCGCCACACATGCTGGTAAATTATACTTATCTTTTAAGCGACCAGCAATAATCCCCATAACACCGCCATGCCAATTATCGCCACAAACAAACAAACTGCAACGTCCAGATGCACAACATTGTCCTGCCATTTCAGTTGCACGCAACATAATTGCATTTTGAATATCAATTCTCTCTTGATTCATATGATGCAATTTATTTGCCAAATCCTGTGCAATTAATGGATTGTCCGTCAACAACAATTCTAATGCCGGTGCTGCTGAATCCAATCGTCCCGCAGCATTCAATCGTGGTCCCAGCGCAAATCCCGCCGCATACACAGATGGTTTTTTTATACCCGCCACATCCATCAAAACCCGTATCCCAAGATTTTGTTGCAACCCCATAACCTTTAATCCAGTTGCCACAAACGCACGATTTAATCCAATCAACGGCATTGTATCGCATACCGTACCCAATGCGACTAAATCCATATAATTCATTAAATTTAAATTTGCTAATTTTTCGGCAATATCCGCATCCAATTGACGTTCTTTTAATTCACGATTAACCGCCACCAATGTCAAGAACGCCACACCAACACCGGCCAAATAAGTCAATCCAGACGTATCATCACTACGTTTTGGATTTACAACCGCATTTGCATTTGGCACAACACTATCAGGCGAATGATGATCAGTCACAACAACATGCATACCGCATTGTTTTGCAAACTCAACTTCTTCAACACCACTAATGCCACAATCAACGGTTATCATCAATTTAACATTATCATTTGCAATTTCAGATATTGCCACATTATTTAATCCATACCCTTCGCCTTCACGTGTCGGCAAATGCCAAACAACATCAACCCCCAACGAACGTAGGTACTTAACAAACACAGCGGTCGATGTAATACCGTCCACATCATAATCACCATAAATTGCAATTTTTTCCCGCCCAACTATTGCATCTGCAATAATTTTTGCCGCCACATCCATATCGGCCAACACAGACGGATTTGGCATATATTCTTTGATACTGGGGTTTAAAAACTTTTCTATTTCTGCATCACTATGAACACCACGTGCCGCCAAAATATTGGTTAGCAAATCACCAGAATCATCATCACTATGCACCGACACCCATGCTTTTCCCAGCATGGATTTATCCACAATCTTTCTCACGCTATATACTCTTTTTTTATTATCAAGTATATTATAATCAAAAATTATTCAAATAGCAATGGCAGTATGCTGTCTAATATTTTTCCAGTTGTTGGCACCGCATTCCATGCCGCCGTACGCCAACCCCACGACTCTTTTGTTGCCTGTGGTTCGTCTAAAACAACCAAAATTGTATACTGTGGCGCATGCACAGGGAATATTCCCGCAAATGCTGTCACATTACGTTTTCTATCAATTTTTCCATTTATATATTTTTCTGCGGTTGCGGTTTTACCACCTATTTGAATACCGGATACACGTGCCTGCTTACCACTAGTTTCTTCGGCAACACGCAACATAATAGGTCTAATTTTTGCCGATATTTCGTCTGCCAAGACACGTTCCCCTTTGACAACACCAACGCTACGTTTTTGCAACGTTGGATATATATAAATTCCACCATTTGTCACCGCATTCATTGCCAACAACAAATGCATAGGCGTCACAGAAATACCATGTCCAAACGCCACCGTTGCACGTTCCACAGGCCCCCACTTTTTCGGCATCAACGTACGTTCGGTTCGACCAAACTCTAAATTAAGAGGCCCATCCATATGCAATCTTTCAAAGAAATCTTTTTGTGCACCATCCGGCAAATCCAATGCAATTTGCGCACTACCCACATTACAAGAATGCACCATAATTTCTTCAACCGTTAAATGCGGACGTGGTGGCTTAAAACTACGAATATCAGAAATTTTGGCGGCGGTACGACCAAACTTATCGGCAATTTTAAACGGTTCTTTCACATAATATTCTTTATCGATACCATTTTCATAGGCCAATGCAGTATTAAACACTTTGAACACCGACCCCATATCATAAACATTACGCATTGGTTTAAACAAACGATTCGACATTGGGTCTGCACGCAGGTTTTCCGGATCAAAATCCGGCAAAGACACCATCGCAATAATTTCACCAGTCCTAGAATTCATCAACATTCCCATTGCGGCCTTGGTCTGATATTTTTGCATTGCAAATGATAACTGTTCATAAAATACGGCCTGAATACGTGAATCAACCGACAATCGCAACGGGTCTTTATTTTCACGCAAGTATTCATCATATGTACTTTCTGCCCCCTCTAACCCACGCCCATCTTCACCGACAAAACCGACGATATGGGAAAACAATCTGCGTTTTGGGTACTTTCTTGTTTGAATTTTTTCGACCTCCAACCCCTCTAACCTTGCAGATTGTATAATTTGCCTTTGTGCATCACTAGCATATTTTTTCAAACGAACATAGGAACGTGAGGAATTAACCAAATCCAGCGCATCTGCCAAAGAATATTCATACGGCAATGCACGATGAATAGTTTCTGCAACCGCGTCTCTATCTTTTTCGCGCACGGCCCGATTACGCAACACTATATGACCCGATTCGACATTTTTTGCCAAAATATCACCATTTCTATCGACAATATCCGCACGTTGAACCAGCCATTCATCATCAACACCGGCCAACCGAGACCGATCTGTTCCTTGAATCCCCAACTGCAACGTACGCCCAATAAAAATCGCAAACGCAAAGAAAAAAACGCTATACATTACCCACAAACGTTTACGGGCCACCCCATCACCACGAGCCCCCATAAAACCATGCTTGAAAATATCTTTACCAACTTCGAACATTATTGCGTCTCTCTTACAGGTAAACTATAAACATCAATTGCCTTGTTAAAACTTATTGTCTCGGACTTTGGCTCAATACTTGTGACCAAATTTCTCAAAATCTCCGGCCGTACATATGATGCAAATCCGGCCTCGGCCACTGCGATTTGTTGTTGAGTTTTTACAATCTCACGATGCACACGATTTATCTGACGATTTTGCGTACGAAAACCCACCTGTAACATGATGGTCGCCAACAAAACGACAATTAATGACCAACCTCCAATTCGAAACATTTTTTCTTCGTCTTGCATATCCCCCCCCCATGTACCGTATGCATTTTATCACAAATTCTTAAAAAAACTAATCATAGATTCCAAACCACTTAAACGCCCTGCCCCTAAATTTAAATTCAAAGACCTAAATTCAGAATCCATATCCATATTTTTTATTTGTTCCAACCCCATACCATCAACCATTGCAATTAAAATCGCAACAATTCCACGCACCAACGCCGAATCGGCCCGCCCATAAAATCGATTACCATCCACACAAATCTGTACCGCCGATGCACATCCCGAAATGTCATAGCATTTTGCTGTATCTGGTGGCACAGACAAATGCACACCAAAATCCATCACCATTTCCAATCGCATTACCGCATCATCTGTCAAAGACAACATACGTTTCATTTCCGCATAGGTCATATCACCACCCTTGGTTTGTTAAATCCAATTCCAATCTGGCGGCATCGGACATACGTGATAAATCCCAAGGCGGATCCCACACCAAATCAACACGCACCGGCACACCATTTGACACACTTTGAACGGCTTCACGCACCTGTTGCATTAATTCTTCCATCATTGGGCACGTTGGACTTGTAAAAGTCATCTGCAAAACGATTTCACCCGTACCAATATTTATATCATAAATCAAACCCATATCCCATACATTCACAGGAATTTCAGGATCATAAACAGTTTTTAATGCTGCAATAATATTTTCTTTTTCCACCATCATTTTACAATATCTTTTATAATATCAATCGCCTTTTGCGCATCATCCATTGTATTATACCCACCAATCGACAAACGCACACATCCATCTATACCTAATTTTTTACACATCCACGACGCACACATATTTCCCACACGCAAACAAAGTCCACGCACCCCCACCATCGCACCAAAATCCAATACATGCATACCATCAACAACAAAACTTAATACCGCCGCATCACGTCTTGTAATAATACGTATACGCTGGATTTTCGCCAATTCATCATACATATATTTAATTAAATTTGTATCAGGACGATTCGCAATCAATTCATCAATCGCCACAGAAAAACTTGCAATCTGAACCAAAGGTAACGTTCCGGCTTCAAACTTCTCAGGCGATTTATTCCATACGCATTTATCCATATCAACCTTTAAGACCATTCCCCCACCGAATCGAGCCGGATTATAATCATCTGGATTTTTTATATACAAAACACCCAAACCAGTATCTGCACCAATTTTATGACCAGAAAAACAAAGAAAATCACAATTCCATTGTTTCACATCTATCGCATCATGCACAACATACTGCGCAGCATCTACGACGGTTATAACATTTGGATTTTTTTCCCGTGCCGTATCTATAATTTTTTTAACATCCTGCGCCCATCCCAAAATATTAGACATCGCAGTAATAATCAACACATCTGCGACCGGCATATTTGCAACATTATAATTATACTCTTCATCCAAGGGACAAACCACAATCCCCGCCCCAATATTTTCAAACGGCAAACGTGCACTATGATGTTCCAAATCAGATACCGCAATACTACTAACACCTTTCTGTTGAACCAGTTGCGCAATCAAATTCATCGAATCCGTCGTCCCACTTGTCCACACAATCTGATTAGCATCCGCCCCGATAAATTTTGCGACTTTGCTCCTTACATCCCAAACCATATTATCAACATTTGTGGCACGCAAACAAACACCCCGCCCCGCATTAGCATAATCATTCCGTAAAAAATCCGCCATTTTATCAATCATTGCATTTGATTTTTGATATGTCGCAGCGGCATCTAAGTATATGATTTTATTCATTTGTGTTTTCTCTTGCATTTTGGCGTGATTATAATACAATTCCGCCAAATATCAATAATAGAAAGGAGAAAAAAAATGGCGATACAACATGCGAACGACGCAACTATTTCAGACATGATTACAACCGGCATCACATTGGTTGATTTTTGGGCATCTTGGTGTGGTCCATGCCGTATGTTCGGTCCAATTTTCGAATCGGCATCTGAAAAAACATCCGATGCAAAATTTGTAAAATTTGAAATCGACGAAACAAACCGTCGCACACCGGTTAAATACGGCATACGCAGCATCCCAAGCATTTTGGCATTCCGTGACGGCGAATTAATCGAAGCACGCACCGGCGTCATGGACGAAGAAACATTACTTGCATGGGTACAAGAACTAAAAGGCTAAACAAATGTCTAACACAGATTACAAAACAATTGAAATACCAGAAAAATACACACCAAAAAAATCCGAACCATACATGTGCCCTATGCACTTGGCGTATTTTTATCGTGTATTAAACACACAACGTGAAGAATTATTAAGCGAACGTGACGAAGTTTTAAACGCCGTTCGTTTGGCCGATAAAACCGAAGCCGCAGGTTCCGGCGACGAATCGGACAACGCAACATACAACCAAGACATTACAATGGATTTGCGTATGTCCGAACGTAACAATAAATTATTGCAAAAAATTAACGCGGCATTGGACCGCATTGCAAACGGCACATTCGGATTCAGCGTTGTTTCCGGCGACGAAATTGGTTTACAACGTATGATTGCACGTCCTTTGGCAACCATGACCACCGAAGAACAAGAAGAATACGAACAACGCCGATAATTGTTTTGTATTATTTGTTTCCAAAAATAAAAATCCCACTATTGGGGTTTTTATTTTACCTGACATCTTAATAAGTGATTATTTGCATTCTGCGATTAATTGTTCAATTTGTGCTGCCAATACCAAATCCGCAGATTTTTGTTTTTCGATTTGTTTGATTGCATACAATACTGTTGCATGATCACGACCGCCAACAAAGTTACCAATTTCCGACAAAGACAAAGATGTCGCACCTTTCAAAACAACCATCATAATTTGACGTGCCAAAACCAAGTTACGGCTGCGGCCCGAACCACAAACGGCATCATATGATACGCCCAATTTTTCACACATATCACGTACCATTGCCATTGGTGTTTTTGCACTTTGCAAAGTATCCGCCAACAAGCGCTGTGCGATTTCCATATTTACATCTGTTCCCATCAAATCGGCATATGCTTTGATTTTTGTTGCAACACCTGCAATTAAGTGACCGTCATTTTCGATTGATTTTGCAATTGCATTTGCAACATCTGATTTAACACCCGCACGTGCCAACATAACTGTTTTAACATGTGTATTTGGTGCACGAACATCTGCAACCAATCCAGATGCCAACAAAGATTGTGCACGTCTGTCGAAACCCGTCAAAGCACTTGGGGCAACATCGGATGTCAACAAAACGTTTTTACCCGCACCACGCAAATCAACAACCAATTGCAACAATTCTTCTGTTGATGCTTTTTTACCGGCCAAATTCTGTACATCATCCAAGATAAATGTATCACAGTTACGACAGAAATCTTTAAACGCAAACACATTATGTTCTTTCAAAGAACGTGTAAATTCAGAAACAAATTGTGTACCACTCATTTTAACAACACGCCCCTGTGCGGCACCAGCAACACATTCCGCCAACAATGTCTTACCACAGCCCGACGCACCATAAATAAACAGCGGGGAGAAAGGAACCAACCCCGCCGCCAATTTTTTACACGCCGACACTACGAATAAGTTATCTTCTGTTGCAACAAATGTATCAAATGCAACCGTTGATACCAAAGCAGCCGCTTCGGACGCAACAGGTGCATAAACCTGTGCCTTATTATCGTTTGCAATTGATGCCGCAACTGTTTTTGCCGCATTACGTACAACGATATTCAATTCCAAACCAAATTCAGCCGCCACAGTTGCCAAAGTGTTACGATAAACACTATTGATAAAATCCGCCGAGAACTGATTTTGTGCACCCAAAACCAAAACATTATTATTAATGTCAAAGTTCAATGGTGCAATCCAAGATGTAAAAGCAGCAGCATCGATTTTTGCGGCAATGGCCCCCTTGATATTTTCCAAGTTTGTCATTTGTGTTTTAACCGCTGCCTGCATACTTTTCTCCTTTCCTTCCCTGTTTTTTTCAGAACCCGTCTGGCGCATCCTTTATCGATCATCATCAAAACCGTTCAGGTTGCAAAAAACACCCCACGAAAACGCCATTTTCCGATTTTTCTTTCGGGTTTGACGCTGTTTTTATTCGCCTGTTCTTTTTAATAATGCAACATCTGTTTTTTCACATCTGCCACATATTTATTTTTTTTAGAACCCAACCTTTTTCGCCAGATTCTAGTTTTTTTGATTACCTTTTTCTCGTTTGGATACATCCAATAAGTTATAAGATAAAAATCGATTTACAAGTAAATCTTAACCAAAAAATGAACATTTATTTTTTGACAACGATTCGTATTTTTGGCGGTTTTCTGCACTTTGTATATACACTGTATATACACTGTATATACACGAATTAATTCATAATCTGACGTATCCACCGTCGGTTTTTTGCACTAATCCTTGCAATTCTAAAACGACCAAAGCGCTTTTTATTTCCGAAATAGATTTTTTGACAATTTCTGCCAATACAGATTCTGACACCGGAATCGTCCCAATCGCATCCAAGATACTAAAATCCGAATCGAATTTTTTTTGATTTTTTTTCGGCTCATGATTTCTTTCTTTTGATTTTACAAAATCACTTAACCCAACACACAAATTCGCCACCCCCGACCGAATCAATGAATTCGGCCCTGCGGCACGGGAATCTGCGGGATGCGATGGAATTGCCCATATTTCACGCCCAAAATCATTTGCGAATCGGGCCGTTGTCATAGATCCAGATTTTACATCCGCCTCACTCAATATCAACCTATCTGACAAACCTGCAATCCATTGATTACGTGGAACAAATGAATTTGCCGTTGGCACAAAACCAACGGGACGCTCACTAACAATCGCACCACGTTCAACGATTTCCCAATACAACGATTCGTTTTCCGTTGGCCAAATATAATCCACCCCACCCGCCAATACAGCAACCGTCACCAAATCCCCAGACGACCTTAACGCACCACGGTGCGCCGCCGTATCGGTTCCAATCGCCATGCCTGACACAACCGCCATACCATCATCTGCCAATCCATGCGCAATATCGGCAATAAACCCCATACCATTTGCGGTCGCATGGCGTGTGCCAACAATCGACACCATATCACGCATCAAAACATCCACATTTCCACGCAATGTGATTACCGGTGGATGATTTTTAATTTCACGCAACCTTTTTGGATACACATCATCTGTATCGGATATATATCGTATGTTTAACCGATTGGCCATATCCATTTCACGCAAAACCGAATCACTCAATTCTATATTTTCCTGCAAAGAAGCCGCCGCATCTGCAACCGACCCAAAACGTGCAACCAATTCATTATATTTAACAACCCCAATCCCTGGCGCCCGCAACAACAATAATTTATTAAACAAATCTGACATACTATATATAATATGTATATATTTATATTAAATAAAGACAATTCGAATAAAAAAAATCCCCACAACGGGGATTTTTTTTTATTTACAACGGCTGCCATTTTTTCTTCAATTTATATTTGTCATCACAATACCACTCATCGCTGCCAACTTCCCACACGCTAGTCACATCAACACTACCACAACCCCCTTCTTTTTGAATTTTTTCAATACTTCTCTTCAACTCACAAATACTATCACCATCTATCAAGTACTTTGCAATACGCCCCGCCACATCTAGATTCTCTTCAGTCAGCTGACCAACACCTTGAAAGTCCTCTTTTGCTGCCGTACCTTTACAAATTTTTTCCTCAGCCGTCCCTGATTGTACGCCCTTACATTTAATTGCCGCATACCCCAAATCATCAAACATACCCTGTTGATCTCTAATACTTTTCGCCTTCTTCTTTTGTCTACCATCACTATCACACAACATCGTTGCGAACAAATTTATATAACCATTTTTATCTTCCAAAACATCGTCCGACTTTTGCCCCTCAACCTTGCCACCAATTAATTTATTACCGAACAATTCCATGGCACCAACACCAACACCGGCACTAGCCACCGCAACACTAGCCACCGTTAATGCACGACCGGTCTTTTTGGCATCCAAAATCGTTTGACGCATTTTACCTTCATCAATCCATCCGCCACATGTTATATCGTTATTCCATTCATAGTAACGATTCGCAACCGCATCGGCGATTTGAATCTTATCGTCATTTGATTTCAAAGTCACTTTTACAAAACATGTATTATTTTCGGGCTTTTCCACATCCTCTACCATTGTGGCATAGTTGGTTGTATCGCCAAAACGCGACGCCCAAACAAAAGTATTACCAATACCAATATTATTATTTAAACACGCGGCTTTCTTTGCTTTATATTCCGGCGTATCAATCACATTAACCTTTACCGGCACAGCAGGTGTCACATTCACAGCCGCCGCACCCGTTTCATTTACCGCCGCAGACGAAGCCACACCCGAAACATTTTGTGCTGTCGCACGTGGTGCCGAACGCATTTGTGCACTTTGTGCGCCACGCCCACGATTTTGTGCCGGTGTCATATCAGCCGCATTTGCCATTGTTGAAATAACAGATAAAGCGATAAAAGAAATGATTTTTTTCATAATATGTCCCTTCCTTAACATCGGTTATTATACCACAAAATCTTAAAAAAATAAAGATAAAAAACGGGAAAAACCCGTCTTTTCTATTTTTTCCATTTCCACTCTATCTTTGATTCTACCCCCCCGGCCAATCGTTTTATATTTTCACGATGTCGCCACATACACAGCAAACCAATACACAAAAATGGCCATCCAACACCACCACCAATCACAAAGCCCAAAACAGGTATCAAACAAAACACAACCATCGCACCGGCCGATGACACACCCGTCCCCAATGCAACCAACAACCATTCAAGCCCACAAACCGCAAATGACAGTGGACTAATTGCCAACAACACGCCAAACAAAGACGAAATACCTTTGCCACCACGAAAACGCAACCATATTGGGTAACAATGACCAACTATCGCAACAAAACCGCACCACGCACCAAAGGCATCACCCGCAATATAGTTACCCAAAAATACCGCTACAATTGCTTTGGCCATATCCAACAACCAAACCAAGCCCGCCATACGCAACCCACCAACACGCATGACATTTGTTGCACCGATATTACCACTGCCCACTTTACGTAAATCCCCCTTACCTGCGACACGTGTTAAAATTAATCCCATTGGTATTGAACCCAATAAATAAGCAATAAAAATTCCAATTATAATATTCATGTTATTTTTCCTTGATTTTCTGTTTGTTTTTT
>JAZONN010000008.1:0-51037 GCA_045654485.1 Candidatus Enterousia sp.
TCGCTGGATTTATTCTGGTGATTATTGAGCGGGAGCCACCCTCTGTTCCATCCCGAACCAGACAGGGAAACCCCGTATCGCCGATGGTACTTTGGCTTAAGCCACGGAAGAGTAGGTCGTCGCCAGAATAAATCCAGTTATCGATATAAAAACCAATTAAAATACCCCGACAGGGGTATTTTTTTTACAAAAAAAGGGGTAAATTATGGGTTCAATGAAAGATTTTGTTCAAACATGTGGTTATAGCATTTCTCCGGCTGCACTACAGGATACATCTTGTGATACGTGTGGATATTTGTGGCAAAAGCGAATTTTTGGTTCTATGCGTAATTATTGTGGTTTGTACAAGAAAATGCGTAATGACGAAGTTATTATCCCAAATCCACAGCATTCTGTTTGTAAATGTCATATTGAAAAACACAGATAAATCCGGCGTTTTTATTTCAACAGGTTATCCGTTATTTATACTTTATGAAAAGGGATTTTTTATGCAGACACAGAAATTTGATAGAAAATTATTAGTAAACATTGCCAAGGGAACAACCGCATGGGCTGGCTTGACATCAGTCGTCGCCTTGCCAGCACTGCTTGATCAACACCCATTGGAAAGTTATATGTTGGGGTGTCTGGCGGTCGGTGTTGTATTTCCATTGGGATTATCTGTGGCATCAAGGCATAAAAAAGGCAATTACTTTGGTAAATTTTATGTTGATTTATTTGACCAAGTATTTCGTTGTGGTAAAGATAAGCAAAGATAAAAACCGCCCATCGGGCGGTTTTTTATTGTGTTTTGTCTATCTTTTGATACCATCTTGCACAAGATAAAAAGGGATTAAATATGCCAATCACACCATTGTGCAGATATTATAATATTTCGGACGCAATCAAAGTATATAATCACGAAAATGGCGATGTGTATATAACACGTGGCGAAAACTTTTACGCAGTACACATTATCAAGCAAACATCCGCATACAGTGAAGAATACAAAACACGTGGTCGCTTGGATGCGATTGCAGCAACAGAATTTTTCAATACCGCTGTGCGCTATGTTAGTGGCGAAATTGAATGGACGGAACCTGTTCGTAAATTTAGTTGCAAATACAACCAAAATCATTCCAAGGGTTGCACAGATAAAAACTGTCCACGTGCACTTGGTGGCGCAGATTACAGATATATTTTTGGTATGTCTTGTCCATTCAGAAGATTACCACGTATGCGTTAACCATCACCGCCCATCGGGCGGTTTTGTTTTGGGCAATCGTTCCTGTGGCGCATGTCGAACATGTGTGTCATCATCCCCATACCAGAGAAAGAGAGAATGCCATGCCCAGAAAACTATGCGTATTTTTACCGGTCTTAATAACTGTGGGTGCCGTTAATGCCGCACCGATAAACAATAATTCTCAGCCACGTGTTTTGGTGGCATATTTTTCAATGCTTGATGGCAATACCGGTGATGTTGCCCGTGCGATTGTTGATGCAACCGGTGGTGATATGTATCGTATTATGGTTTCTGAACCATATCCGGCCGACGACAAAGTACGCAAAGAATTATTAACGCGTCAGATAGAAGAAAATATTTTGCCGCCACTATCCGGCCCCAATCCAAATATTGCAGAATATGATATTATATTTCTGGGCTCGCCCGTTTGGGCAAATCATCTGTCTCAGCCGGTGAAGAGTTTTTTACAGACGTATGATCTGTCGGGCAAGACCGTAATTCCATTTGTGTCACACAGTGGTGGTGGACGTGGTCGTGCATTCTCAGATGTTGCAGAAATGTGTGATGGTTGTACTGTGGATACCGACGGTTGGTCAAGTTGGGGTGGTGGTCGTCAGCGTGGCATAGTAAAATGGGTTGAAAAGAAGTTAAAAAAGCACCAATAAAACAATTTAAAAATCCCCCATATAGTTTGGGGGATTTTAAGTGTTATGCGCCCATTCATGCACGACAACGTGTTTGGTTATGTACGGCAATGCGTCGCATGAAAGCCGTTTCTAATGCTTGACGCATTTTTCTGTTGCTAATTTCATATGTAGCATTGTCAATTTCTAAGCGGACAAATGTTTGTGTCGGCGTAAGTGCGTCCTTGATCCGACCCCATGTTATTTTTTGTTTTGTGGGAATTGGTTTGCCGTTTTCATCACAGAAACACATTTGGACATCTGAATCTTTAGGTACATAACCAAAACTGATGGTAATAGCTTGTTTGCCATAATTTACATCAAACTTATCATTATCGCCTCGCTTAATGTCACCATATTTTAGTGCCAGCAAAGTTTTTTCATATGCTTCAACCTGTGCATCTTTAACTGCGTCCTTGAATCCGGCCATTTCAAAGCCGCACATATTTAATACTTTGTACTTTACAACTTCATAAAAGTAACTCATAAAAATCTCCTATATTTGTTATATAATATTATATAGCACAAAAAGGCAATATGTCAAGCGTTGGTGTGTATAAAACAATTTTTATTGCAAACGAAATTTTTTATATCTATGATTCGGGTAAAGATATCAAAAGGATATGTTATGCCTGAACTTCATAAGCCCTATACCAAATGGGAAATCCAGCAAGTTGTCGATCAAGTGTTTTTAACTCGATTGGCGTCTGCTTTATCGGACAAGAAATTATCTGCTCCGACATTTTATACTTTTGAACATTGCGCCCCCGGTGGTCGTGGCTTCAGTTTGCTGGTCGATAACTATCAAATCCAAGTTACGCGTACCGGTGTCATGCACTATCCAAATTGGTGGGCAAAATTGCGCCGTCATGGCGAATGGGAATTTGTCCCAAATGAATTGGAACGCTATGAAGTATTTGTTACAGAAAATATACACCCGATGCATATGGCATCTGCGGCATTTCCATCGGATAAATATGAATTTAATATTATATTTGCCAATGCGACAATGGCGACGGAACGTGGCATATACTTTACCGGAGTGCCAGACGCACGTCCCGACCACATGTTAAAAGACAGGAATTCACACCTGTTTGAACCGGCCAAACAATTGTTTACAATATTTGAAAAGCAATTTGCCAATGCCGATATAACGAAAGCAGAAAACACCAAGACATATCAATTGGCGCGTCCGCGGGGATTGGTTGGTGTGTACAAACGTCGTGAATATTTGTTAGAGCGAATTGAGCAAAAGTTATCAAAACAAAAGTAGTTATTAAATATGTCACAAAAAATTAATAATACAGTTATAAAAGAATTTCATGGCAAATATGGTACTGTCGTTTTGATGATGGATGATGGGCTATATAAAATACGTACAGAACGCAAAAATGCGGATGGTTCGCCATCTGTTCGTGTGTTTGGGAACTTGAATTTGAACGGTGCAAATGTGTTATATGATATGTTGGTGTATAGTGTTTGTTCGCGTTTGCCATCCCAATTTCCGCCAAAGCAATCAACACGTTAATTGTTCAAAATATATTGCGCAAATTCCCCAATTACAAACGATATAATTGAAACGGTCGTACAAATAATTATCATTTCGATTGCGTGTCGCCACCAAGAATGACCGTGTGCGTGTCGAATGCACCAATTGCATAGCAAAATTATAGCAAGTGCCACGGCAAAGGACGATAACAATGCATTATGTGTATTGTTTATGACAAAATATGGCGTAATCAAGAATACGCATGTTGTTATATATGCCAAACTAGTCAATATGCCGAATAGAATTGCGTATTTGTTTCCGTTGGTTTTTTCTGCCAAATAATTTGATGCCCCCATCGACAGCCCTGCCGCCGCAGATGCAATCACAGCCGACAGTATTATGTTTTGGCGTGTGGCCAATGCAAAGGTTAATCCGGCAATCATTCCAGTTAACGATACCAACGCATCATGCATTCCTAAAACAATTGCGCCAGCATATTTACATTCTGAATTTGACATATTGATATTATTAAATGAATTGGATATATAAATCCACAGGAAAAAATACAATTTAACGATTGCGTGTGTTGGAATTTTTTTGCCTCAATAAAGTATCTAATTTTAATTGTAAAGCTAACACTTCTTCGATCAAAGCGCTATCGATGTATCTACGTATA
Source organism: Candidatus Enterousia sp. (assembly GCA_045654485.1). Lineage (GTDB taxonomy): Bacteria > Pseudomonadota > Alphaproteobacteria > Rs-D84 > Rs-D84 > Enterousia. The sequence continues at coordinate 4,074 of JAZONN010000008.1, forward strand.
TTATGTTCCAAACAGTCTGCTGCAGATTTTTTTTGATTAAAATCTTGGATGATACATTTATTTTTATTGTAATGGATGCCGGAATTTCTAACCAATGGCACGTCCGAGAATTCAGAAAACACACCTTCGTTTTTCCGTGCTACACGGGTCAAGGAATAATTCCGTGCCGCATTATATGCGTTGTTTAATAATTCACTGTTTGCGATTTTTAAACTATCGATTTTATTTTGGTTTTCCGCCGTATAGACGTATTCGCTATGTTGTGCCAAAGAATCATTTATACGACGTGTACGTGAATTTTTTAAACTGTCTATTTGGGCAAAAGTTTTTGTAATGTCTGCATCTAATTTTTCAGATTTTTGTTTTTCCTGATTGTGTTGTTTGATTATGTCTGTTATCACAATGCCCGTTAATAATAGTAGGGCCACATAACATATATAAATAAACCTAGCATCTTTCTTTATCATAAAAAATATATTTGTGTTTTGGGGAAGTTGGCACTCCCAACGGGAATCGAACCCGTGTTGCCAGAATGAGAATCTGATGTCCTAACCGCTAGACGATGGGAGCGTTGCCCCAATAATATATTAATTAAAAAAATAATTCAAACAAAACTTTTACTTGCCAGATATTTTTTATTGTCCTAGGATTACTGTGTAATGGCGGGTTCAATACGTAGGTTTTTTACAAACATCATTTGTGGTTGCGTTTATAACAAGGATAAGCGCAAACATTTGCGTGTCTTATTAAATTCGCCGGTTGGGTCGTATTTACGTTTTATCCGTAAAAATACGGGTGAACCTGTGCGTAAAGTCAAGACCTTTATCGGGTATCAGGCCCGCAATTTGTTAATTAGTGTTAACGATAAATATATTTTCAAATTTCCATTGCGTCGTGCTGATTCCCAGCAATTAACTTTACGTGAAGAACGTGTTGTGTCTGCTTTGGCACCATTGTCACCAATTTATGTGCCGCCTGTTCGTGTATATAAACACCGTGGCCAATTGGTGCGTCGCTATGAATTTATCAATGGGTATCAGCTACGCCAAATGCCGGTTGATGTTGCATTGGCAAATATTGATAAATTGGCCCCACAAATTGCAAGTTTTATATATGTAATTGGTTGTGCCGATCCGATTGAAATCCGTGATTTAAAACCAACGTTGGATGATGCGCCCGGATATATGTATGGTTGGACCCAAGGCGACATAACGGATAATTTTTTGGTCGATATGGATACAATGCGTGTCGTTGCAATTATTGATTGGGAAGATTGCAGATTTGGTGATTTTTCACAATTGCTTTCATTGGATAAACGTACGCCACAACGTGAATTTATGGCGGCCGTACAACGTGAATACGATAAATTATATCAAGGACAGAAATAAAATGGGATTAAGACGTATATTTGCTAATATTGCCTGTGGTTTTATACCGAATAAAAAAGTACGTAGTCGTATGCGTGTTGTTTTAAATAATCCATCGATTCATTCGTATGTTCGCTTTGTCAAAGATTGGGCGTTTAAGAATTGTGGTGGTGTTCGTAAATTGTCGTTGGAATTTGGTGTTGGTTGTCATAATTTGGTTGTATTATTGAACGACGAACATGTTTTTAAGTTTCCTTTGGTGGACCGTCCAAATCCTGCGGAACGTGAAAAAAGAATAACCGATGCACTTCGTTCTGTGTCGCCAATTCGTTTTCCAGAAATGGAAATTATTAAATGGAATGGCATATTGGTTCGTCGCTATGAATTTATACATGGAAAACTGTTGTGCGATTTTGATGTGGCATATATCAATAAGCATCGTGAAAAATTGGTGCGTCAATTGGCGAACTTTATGTACACGGTTGGTCGTGCCGATCCGTCGGATATTCGCGATTTGAAACCAATGCCCGATGCGCAGCCCGACTATTTATACGGATGGTTTCATAATGATATTGGTCAGAATTTTATTATGGATGATGATTTAAATATTGTTGGATTTATTGATAGCGAGAAAGCATCGTTCTGTGATTTTCGTAAATCATTATATTCTGTGTCTCATTTTTGGGACAAACATGGATACAATTCCTTGATGGTTGATTTGTTGGCGGAATATTCGCGTTTATATTATGCCGACATGGCGTAAATTACGTGTTAAGAATACCCACCTAGTTATTTTTATTTCATAAAATAGTATATCTACAATCATACACTTTTAACCAAAGGAATGATTGTATGAAAAACTGCTACTATAATGCATTAATGGGTGTGTCTGTATTGCCGGCATTATTTGTTATGCCTGTGATGGCGGATACGATTACCGAACGCAAAGTTATTGTTCAAAATACTTCTTATACGGATTTGGTTGCCACGTCAATTGCATCGACGACCGCAAATAATGGCGGCGTATTTTACATGCAAAACGTTCCGGATGTCACATTGTTGTTTAATGGCCAAACATCGTTTACAGATAATTCATTAAACAATGGTGGTATGGGTGGTGTGATTGGAAATGGATGGTTGTCATCTTTGACGGGAACCGGATATACCGTTGGCGGCAAAGTTGTATTTGCAGGCCCAACAACATTTTCCGATAACAGTACAAATAATGGCAATGGTGGCGGTGCGATATTTAACTATGGTATGGGGAATGCGGCGTCGCCTGATATTGTCTTTGATGATTCTGTAAATTTTTCTGAAAACAAGGTGACACAATATTCGCCAAGTCAATATTCGGGCGGTGGTGCGATAAACCATCGTAATGGTATGTTGGTATTTGAATCTTATGCGACATTTAATGGCAACGAATCTGCATCTGGTGGTGGTGCAATTATGTCGGCCGGTGATATGGTGTTCAATGGAGTGACAAAGTTTGATGGAAATTCTGCATCTGTCGGTGGCGGTGCAATATTGATGCAGGGTGGCAATATTGTATTTAATGATACGGTTGATTTTACAAACAATTCTGCCGCCGTTGCTTCGGCAATATATATGGCCGGAGGTGCCGATACCGTGACATTTCGTGATGCGGTAAATTTTTCATCTAACTCTGGCGTTGGTACTGTGTTAAATAATTTATCGACGGCCAACATAGTGTTTGAAAATGGTGTTGTATTTGATTCCAATTCAAATGATTTGAATGGTGCGCTGGTTAATGCGGGTCACGTGTCATTAACCAATGGTGATTTTCTGTTTACGGACAATAGTGGCAGTAACGGTGGCGGCCTTAAAAATTCGGGTACAACAAATGTATCAACGACTGGACGTGTACTGTTTGATTCTAATACAACGACAAGTTCTGCCGGTGCCTTGGATAATGGTGGTGTGGTTTCTTTAACGGCGGCATCGGTTGAGTTTACATACAATTCATCTGATGCGGGGTATGGTGGTGCGATTTTTAATGCGGCTGATATGACTTTGGCTGGTGCAACCAATGTGTTTTCCGGTAACGTCGCACGGGATTCCGGCACAATCAAAAGTGGTGGCGGTGCCATACATAATCGTGGCAATGTTGGCACAACGACATTGGCAATCGGAACTGAAACGTCGTCAAACACATTTGATTCAAATATGTCCAATGCGTATGGTGGTGCGATTGTATCACGTGCCTTTGATGGCGAATCTCAAGATTCTCAAATAACAATAAATGGCACAACAACATTTTCAAACAATCAATCTGTATTAGATGGCGGTGCGATTTGGGCATTTGCCGCATCTGATGGCGGTTCTATTGGTTTGTCTGATATAACCTTTAATGGCGATACAGTATTTTCTAACAATGCCGCTGGTGGAAATGGTGGCGCACTGTATAACAATGACACCGTAACATTTAACGGTACGGTTGAATTTTCTGGCAATACAGCAGGTGGCGTTGCCAATGATATTTATAATGACGGAACTATAACCTTTAACGGCGACGTTGATTTGAATGGCGGTGTTATGGGTGATGGTACGTTACAGATTGCATCTGGTACAACGTTTAATATTGGTCGTGCCAACATTGCCCAAGGCAACATAGTATTAAATGGAACAATGTTGGCCACTTTGCGCGGTGGTAATGTGGCACAAATTACGGTTGGCAACGAAGGTGGCTTTACCGGTGATGGAACATTAAAGTTGATGTTTGATACTGCGGGTACATACAAAGTATTTGGGAATCAGTCATTTGCCAACATCGATGCCGACAATCCAGTTTATGATTTGGTTTGGTCTGGCGGCGATGTTACCGCAACTATCAAGTCGGTATCAGACATTGCCGAACAAAACAATTTGTTGTCTGATACCGCCCGTGTGATATCGGCTGTGTCTGATTCTTCATCTGGTCGTATGCATGATTTGTCGGTCAAGTTCCAAGAAAATCTTGCCGCAAATACAACCCAATCCCGTATGGCGGTTGAACGTGCGGCACGTGCGATAAATCCAGATAGTCGTGCGGTTGTGCAATCAGAATCCGTATCGGCACATAGTACAATAACATCGCTGTTATCAAATCGTATGGCGGATCCGATGTTTATGTATGGTCGTGGCGGTGGTGATGCGGTAATGACGGTTGGCGATGTATGGGCCCAAGGCGTATTTAACAAAAGCAAACATAACAATGCGTTTGATGGATACACACGTGGTATTGCGGCGGGTTTAGATGGCACAATTGGCGATACAACAACAGTTGGTGTTGGGTATATGTACGCCCATTCGGATGTTGATGGTCTTGGGCGTGATACAGACATAGATTCTTCGACTGTGTTTATCTATGGTCAGTATCGTCCAAGTGCGTGGTACACAAACGCCTATATCGGCTATACCATGTCTGATTATACAGAAGACACCACTGCTTTTGATATTGGTGTAACTGCGGATTATGATGTTAATACATTTGGTGCATACGTTGCTACGGGGTATGACTTTATCGGTGGTATAACACCCGAACTGTCATTACGTTATCTGCATTTAAGTTCAACGGATTACACAAATTCATTGGGTGTACGTAATCATATTGATGCAACAGATTATCTGACTGCGTCATTGGGTACGCGATATACATTTGATGTGTACACCAATACAGGTTGGGTAATACGTCCGACATTGCATTATGCATTACAATACGACGTAATATCTGACAAGCATAATGTGTCGGTTGCGATGCCTGGTGTAAATGCGTATGTGTTGGAAGGCGACCGTTTGTCCCGTATTGCGAACGTGATTGGTGTGGGTATTGGTATGGATTATGGTTTGTTACAGATATCATTAAATTATGATATTGAATCCCGTGCCGACTATACATCCCAAACGGGTCAGATAAAGTTCAAATATGACTTTTGATATATTGCAAAAACCGTCCAAATGGGCGGTTTTAAATTTGGTTATCAAGTGTTTATGTGATAGAATTAAAACATGACAAACGCAATATTTACATCTTTTATATTGTTATCCATGTTATTTCCATTTTGTGCAATTGGTCAAACCAATGCGGACAATTTGCGTGCTGCCGAAGATGGTTTAAAGAAAAACTGTATGGCATTTGCTAAAAGAGATTCGGCACCCAAAGGTAGAAACTGTTTTACATCTGAGGTTGGGAAAGACAACGATGGTTGGTATCGTGTTTATAAGCCGCCAGTTGATGGGGCCGCAAAAACAATTTGGTGGATTGGTGATTCACGTACGGTTGGAATGTCAAATAATGGTGTGATAAACCCAGCAAATAATGAAGCGGTTTTAGCTAAGGTATCTATGGGGCATACGTGGCTTGTAAACACGGCTTTGCCTAAATTAAAAACATGTATAAGTGATGGCGATGCGGTGATATTGGCATTGGGTGCAAATGATATTGATTGGTATTCTAAGTATATTAAGACCTATGGTAACCTAAGGGATAAATATGAGCATGTCGATTTTTATGTTGTTTCTGTAAACCCTGTGGTTGACTCAAAGACCAAGTATTTGGATAATGCTGCCATAGTTACCTTCAATGAAAATATGAAGCAGGCGTTTCAAGATATTTATATTGATACTTATTCTAAGGTAGAAGGTATGGTAACTCCTGACTGTACCGACAACGCAGGTTTGCATTATCATGCCATATGTAATATTGAAAAAACGGTTTACCAAACGGTTATGGACACGATTAGTCAATAAAAATGCCCCAAGGGGCATTTTGTTAACTTTGGTTGTGGTGTGTGGGCGGGATTCGGGCTAAGATAAAGTATCATATAGCCCATTCAATAAATGCCAACCGCTTGATGGTTCTAATTTTTGTTCTGTATATTTCCCATTATTCCAATATACTTTCAAACCATATGGCATAATATTTCTATGACTGGCATCTCCACAAATAATTCTATATTGATTATCAACAATTTCTATTGCAGCACAATTAGACATAGCGATACCAACTGTGCCAGGAATATTGCGCAAAATTTCTTTTACTGACTCCATTCTGTCTTTTTCATCACAATGGGGAACAAATAAACCATCAATAAAACCTAAACATTCCATAGAAACAAGGGGCTTGTCTTCTCCATATAAAATTTTCAAAGAATCAGTAGAACATAATTTAAACCAACAATTTGCACCAGCAGACAAACCGCACATAACTTTCCCAGTATCATAAGCTTTTTTTAACTTTTTATCAAAGCCGGTGTCGCACCATAATTTTATCATTGTCATTGTATCGCCGCCACCTTCATAGATGATATCAGCCCAATCTAACAAATCGTTTACATATTTTATATCTGTTAATTTATCGCTTGGTAAAAATTTACAAGAACAGCCTAATTTTTCATAATTTGGCTTGATACAATTAAAATAACCTTCTTGCTGTTCCAGTGGTTGTGCATGCGCTAATAAAAGAAAATTCGGGTGGGGTTTGTTTGTTAGTTTTACTATTTCGAAATCAATACTAGCCGTTTCATAAGGAGTTTTTGTTCCATTTGATTTGATTCTCCCGCTTTCACCACCACCAATAGCCACTATTTTTTTCATAATGTTTCACCTGTGTTTTTGTTACTATCGGCTTTATTATATCACATGCTTCAGTTTATTGCTATTCATCCCGCCCGCCGACCACAACCACATAGAACAATAATGTAAAACGGGGTGGTTTGTTATCGCAAATCTAACCTTTTTACCAGTTCGAAAGTTTTTGATAATTCGTAAGTAGTTCGAAAGCGTGTTTTAAAAGATAAAAAATTGAAATTTGACTTTCGAACTTGTGAAAACTTATTTTTTTGTTCTCTGGAATGCGCACGAGACCTTGATGAACAATAACCAACCGCAGGGCAAAAACTCTATTAAAAATATCCGTTTTTACGCGGTTGTTAATTGTTCATCTGCGTATTGGTGCTGCGCCCGATGGACTCGCACCGATCCGTGCGCGAACAAAAATTAAACCGGCAAAAATGCCGGTTAAATTTTTGGTTGGGGCGCACGGATTCGAACCATGATAAAGAGAACCAAAATCTCTTGTCCTACCATTAGACGACACCCCAATAGCGAACACTATTATAATTATCTTTACGCATTTTGCAATAACATTTTTTCAAAAAGTGAAATTTTTTACTTGAAATTAAATTGTTAAAACATATAATAATTATTGTTTTTAACAAATTCGTATCAATCATATTATAACAGGAGTATCCTATGTCACGCAAGGATTTTGTTGCGTTAATGGAAGATAATATTTGGACTTTGGATAAAATTGCCGACCGTGTGCGGTTGAATCGTGTTGAAACGACCGGTTATCCACGTCAATTAATGTCTATTTTGGTGCGCTTGTATAGTGGCGGTCGTGCACGTTTAAAAGATATTGCCCGCCGTGAACATGTGTCGGCGCCGAATTTATGTGCCGCTTTTCGTAAGTTGGAACATGATGGTTTGGTTTTGCGTTCTGTTGATGAAAATGATCGTCGTAATACATGGTATAGTGTATCTCCGGCTGGTGCAGATTTGGCACGTACTGCGATGGATTTCTTTCGTGATGGTATTGAAAAAGTTTTTTGTAATATTACTGTGGCTGACGAAAAACGTTTGACCGACGCATTGCGTACAATACGTGATGTTTTGAAAAAGGTGGAGTTAAATAATGAATAATCATAAAATATTGTCTGTTGCGGCGTTGTTCGCATCGGTGCTTTGTGCGCCTTCGTATTCAATGGATTTGTCTTTGGGCGATGCGGTTTCTCGTATTGTTGATGCGTCGCACGATATGCGTAAAGCCGATGCAAATCTGAAAAAAGCCGAAGCGTCATTGGATGCCGCCAATGCTAATCGTTGGTTCAAATTGGATGGGTCGGCGTCTTATATGAATATGGTGAACATTGAAAATCCATCGGAATCAATGGGTATTGAATTGCCGCCTGCGTTGGGTGGATTGATTTCTGAATCATTAAAAGATCAATCTGTGGTTATTGCGATTCCGGATAATATTTTCCAAGCCGGCTTGACCTTGACCCAACCGATATATACATTTGGTAAAATTGGAAATGCGGTTAAATCTGTGAAATCTGCGGTAAAAATGGCGACTGCATCCCAAGAAATGACGCGTCGTGAAGTGCGCTATGCGGCGGCGAATTTGTATTGGACGGCAAAAATGACCGATGAAATTGTACAATTGGCCGAAAAAGATTTAGAAAACGCCCGTGCAGCCAAACGTAAATTGACGTCTGCCGGTCGTGCCAATCGCAGTAATTTGCTGAAAATAGAATCCGATATTGCGTCCAAAGAAATCAATGTGTCTGATGCGAAATTCAATCGTGATACGGCGCACCGTATGTTGAAAATTATGGCGGATATCAATGTCGACGAAGAATTAACTTTGACCGATGCGTTTCCATCCGAATTTTCTGAAATCACCGCCGGTGAATTAAAGACAACACCGCAATGGGAAATTTTGGACGAGCAGGTAAACATGTACGAACGTGCCGCCCGTGCCCAACGTGCAAATGGGTATCCGACATTGGCGGCGACGGCATCTTATACATATTCAACAATGTCCGATGATGTGGGGCACATGTTTGATAAAAAAGGTGGTCAATCTGCATACTGGGGTTTGGCATTGCAAATGCCTTTGTTCAATGGCGGGTTAAATCGTGCAAATGCCACAATTGACGCCATGAATGCCGAAGCGGCCCGTCAAGATTTGGCACAGGCCAAGAAAATAACGTCCGAACAGTATAAAAATGCCGTAAAGCAATATAATCATTTGCGTGGCAATTTGTCTACATTGGCCAAGGCCCGTGATTTGGCGGCCCAGACATATACTTTGTCGCAAAATCGTTTTGCATCGGGTCAAACTTCTGCGGTTGAATTGGCAGATGTGTCGGCGGGTTTATATCAATTGGATGTGGCATTGTTGAATACAAAATACAACATTTTAATGTCTGCGGAAACGGTAAAAAAGTTGGGTGAATAAAAATGGAAAAGATACTACAAAACAAGAAATTTAAACATACGTTTTTTATCGCATTTATTGTGATAATGATTCTATGGTGTGTGTTTCGCTTTGCGGCGGTTGCATCGGAAAATGCACGATATGTATTTAATGCATCACGTGTTGCATTGGAATCGGGATTGCCGATTGAATCTGTTGTTGTCACGACCCAGCGTGGCACACTATATGAACCATTGGCGGTTCGGGATAATCGTGCATATGTGACGGGCGAACGCGCGCATATGTTGCGTGCCGGTCAACGTGTTGGCGATGGAAAAATAGTATCTGTTTCTACGAATCTGGACTTAAATACCGGAATGCATCTTGTGCGCACATCTGGTGTATCAAATGGATTGCAGTTCGCAGAATTTACAACATCCGGTCATTTTATTCCGCTATATGCGATATCTGGTGACACAGTATATGTTGTTGAAAACGGTGTTGCGACGGCCCGTACGGTAAAGATTGCACGTCAAGATGCCGAACGTGCATATATCAAATCGGGATTGAACGATGGCGATGTTGTTATATTGTCCAAGGTTAAATCTGGCGAAAAAGTAAAAGTTAACAAATAATATCGGGGGATGCTAAAATGTTAAAGTTCTTTGTACGTCGTCCAATTACGACATTGATGTTTGTTTTGGTTTGGGTTGTTTTGGGTTTTGTGTCGTTCCCAAATATGAATATTGAACGCACACCTGCACTGGATTTTCCAATGGTGACTGCGACCTTTATATATCCTGGTGCGGCCCCAGAAGAGTTAGAATCCCAAATTATCAAACGTGCCGAAGATGCAATGTCCGAAGTATCTGAGTTAAAAAAGATTACATCGTACGTATATGAAAATAGTGGTATGGTAATGGCGGAATTTAATTTGGGTGTAAACGTTAACGACAAAGCATCCGAAGTTAAAAATAAATTAGACGCTTTGATAAGTGAATTTCCATCTGATATGGAAAATCCAGTTGTAGAAAAATTAAATCCATTGCAGCAATCTGTGGTTGATATTGTATTGCGTGGTGCCGATGCCCGTGATTTAGAAGAATATGTTGATGACTTTTTGTCGACCAAAATAACCGGTATTTCCGGCGTGGCAAGTGTTTCTGTGTTTGGTGGCCAAGAACGTGCAATTCGTATTGCAATGAATCCAGATCAAATGGCGGCACGTGGTGTCACGATTATGGATATTGTATCTGCATTGGGTTCGCATAACTTAAACGTGCCTGGTGGGAAAATTGAAACAAGTCGTAATTCATCCAACGTGCGTTTTATCGGTGAATTTGCATCGGTTGATGAAATTGCTAATCTTCGTTTAACTACTGTCGAAGGCAATAATTTTATATTATCTGATATTGCGACCATAACCGATGCGGCCCGTGATGTTGAAACCGGTGCACGTTATAACGGTGAATCTGTTGTAATTGCATCTGTGGTCAAGGCATCTGACGGTAATGCTATTAATATATCCAATGAATTGCGCAAACGTTTACCTGAATTGCAATCAGATTTATCTGCCCGTTTTCCAAATGCAGAAATGTTGATTGCATCTGATTCATCTGTTGCGGTATCTGATGAAACAACGGGCACGATTAATGGGATTATTTTGGGTGTATTGTTCACGGTATTAGTTTTATTGGCATTTACCCGAAATTGGCGTTCAACGGTGATCGCAGGTGTTGTTATTCCTGTGTCATTGATTGCAGGTTTCTTCTTTATGGAAAAAGATGGCTTTACAATTAATGCATTGACATTGTTGGCATATTCATCTGCATTGGGAACATTGGTGTCGAACGCAATTATTTTGATTGAATCCGCATTGCAAGAAATGCACGCCGGCAAAAATCCAGAAGATGCTGCGATTGACGGTACTAAAAAAGTTGCCGTATCTGTTCTGGCGGGCGTTGGTACAAACGTAGTGGTGTTCTTGCCGTTGGCATTTATGGGCGGTATTGTGGGTCAGTTTATGGTTCAATTTGGTATGACTGTTGTATATTTGACATTGCTGTCTTTGATGTTCTCTTTCACGTTAACGCCAATGATGATTGCGAAATTCTTACGCCTAACTGGGCCACGTAATGGCAAGAATAAAGTTGCACCTAAAACCAAACAGGCATCTGATAAATCCGGTTGGTTGTATCGTTGGTATAACATTCAATGCAAACATCCGTGGCGTGTTGTTGGACTGGTGTTTGCGATATTTATCGGATCGACAACATTGATGAAGTTTGTTGGAAATGAATTTTCACCTTCGACAGATGCGAATGAAATTACAATCACGGCACGTGCGCCAATGGGTTCGACCTATGAAAAATCTGAATCCATTGCAAAACAATTGGAAGAACGCTTGGCCGTATTCCCCGAAGTTGTTGCAACAACCGTAAAAATTGGCGACCAAGGGTTACAGAATATTGACATTACAGTTGAATTGGTTGATGTGTCTGAACGTAATATATCTGATAAAATGTTGGCACAAAAAATATTACCAACGATTGCAGATATTGCTGATGCGGAAATTCAAATTCGTGCCGGCGAAGCAACTTCATCTGGTGTTTCGTCTGACTTGGTTTTAAATGTGTTTGGACCGGACGATATAACTCGTGAACGCTATGCGGAACAGATTATATCTATGGTAAACCAAATTCCCGAAGTTCAATCTGCCGTTCGTGCCCAGCAGACGCCGGCGACCGAATTGCAATTTATACCGGATTCTGCCAAGACCAGTTTCTGGGGTGTGCAAAATGCCTATGCCGGTACAACATTGCGTACGGCGTTATACGGAAACGATGATTACAAATACAAAGAAAATGGCGAAGAATATCCAATTGTTTTAGAATTTGCTAAACCGTACAAGACGACCGCATTGTTTGACAATGTATATGTAAATTCAAGTAAAGGTATGGTTCCGCTATCGTCGTTGGGGACAATAAAACAAGTACCTGCAACGCCGGACATTCGTCGTGAAGACAAAAGCCGTTTGACAGAAATTGATATCAATATTGGTAAATCAACAATGGGGCCGGTACAGGCAAAAATCCAATCTGCATTAAACCAAATGGATTGGGAATATGGTTATTATGCAGAATTTGGCGGTATGTCCGAACATCAGGCCGAAAGTGCAAGTGAAATCGGCAAGGCCTTCTTGCTTGCGACAATATTGACATTTATGTTATTGGCGGCAATATTAAACTCTTTGGCGCATCCATTTACGATTGCTACATCAATTTTGACAAGTTTCGCCGGTGTTTTTGTAATGTTGTTTTTAACCGGTGCCACAATGAATATTGGTGCAATGTTGGCATTTGTTATGTTGGTTGGTTTGGTGGTTAATAATAATATTTTGGTATTAGAACCAACGATTAACCGTGTTAATCGGGGCGAAGATATGTATTCTGCTATGTGGTCGGAATTGACCGATAGAAAGAATATGGTATTGATGACATCGATTGCGGTTATTGCCGGTATGGTTCCTCAATTATGGTCGATTGATGGAATGAAACTGGCAATGGGTGCGGTAATGATTGGTGGTATGTTGGCCAGTTTGATATTCACCTTTACATTAACGCCGGCGTTGTTTTTCTTGATGGAGCGTGCCCGCCGTTGGCGACCAAGATTTGGCAAATAAAAATAAATCCCCATATTTGGGGATTTTTTTAATAGCATGATTTTATTTGAATGGTTGCCGTATGGCCGGTTGTTGTGGTGATTTCTTGTTCGGCCGGAAACTGACAATCGGATTTTGATGTCGCGCCCTCGTTCGACTTTGCTTCTATTGTTGTCTCGCCTATCTTAATCGACCCGCATGATTTGCAACTGTCGCCCGATTTGTAATCTCCACTTTTGCATGTAAAACCGTCGTTGTTACATGTATTATAGTTACTGGGGCATGCCTTACAACTGTTGCCTGATTTGTAATATTTACTTTTGCATGTGAAATCTGTTGCGCTGGTACATGTCGAGTTTTGGGGGCATGATGCACAACTGTTACCCGATTTATAAAATCCGCTGTTGCATTTAAAATTTGTGCCACCGTTACACGTGGCATTGCTGGGGCAACTTGTGCATCCAGAACAAGAATATATGCCTGTGGCTTGTTTTTTTGTACATTCTACCGTCGTGCCAGATTGATAATATGATGATGAACATGAATATGTTGTGGTGTCTGTGATGCATTTGCAATCATTATACTGGTCACATTTTCGCTTAGTGGTTTGTATATATCCATCTTTTGGGGATTCTATATCAGGTTGGCATGAACAATTCAAACATGATTCCTTTGTTTTTTCACATGTATAGTATGTTAGGGACAAACATCCGACGACTGTATTGGATGTTTTTGTGTATCCATTTGCACACGATGCTGCTTTACAGGTGTTGAAGCCACTGGTGATTCCCGATGGCAAGACATACTCATAATATCCGCAATCGCTACAGGCCTCCATAGTGCATGAATGAGAGTATGTGGCTATACATGTTGCCGAGCCACCTGGTGGTGTTATTTCTATGTCTGTATTGTTGTCCGAACCGCCGTCAAGGTCATAGTCATAGTCCGGTATATCATGAGATGCCCATGTCTGGGTAAATGTGACAGCAAATATTGTAAATATTACCGGCAGATATCGTTTCATCATAAATTCTCTTTCTCTTGATGTTTTGTATCGTATCATTATTTTCTGTCGTTGCGCAACGTTAAAATATTTGTTATGGTTAACCCGTAACAGCAAAGGATTTTATATGTTGAAAAAAACAGATGTGGTTTTATTTGACTTTGACGGCACATTGTCGGCACGTGATTCTAATGTTGAATTTGCACGTTATTGCATGCGACGCAGTATTCGTCCATGGTTGTTTTTGCCATTAATGGGCATATGCGGTATTTGTCGTTGGGTTAATCCAAACGGTATTTGGTGGCGTGAAAATATACGTCGCTTTGTGACGCCCGAAATGATACGTCGTTTTGCGCCCGATTTTATCAAACAACATAAACGTGAACGCTTTGGTTGGGCGCGCGAACGTGTAATGGCGGAACGTGATGCGGGACGTAAAGTTATCATGGTTTCGGCCAGTCCCGATTACCTGTTACCAAAATTGGTACGTGATATGAAATTTGATGCGGTTTTTTGTTCGCGAACAAATCCAAAAAAACCATGGAAATACGAATTTTTATGCTGGGGTCGTAACAAAGTTTATGCAATGGATGAATGGGCGCGCGAAAATAAAATTATCCCAAATGTTGTTCGTGCATATTCGGACAGTAAATCTGATATGCCTATGATGGAAATCGCCGCCGAACAGGTTTGGATTGATAAAAAGACCGGCATGCGAAAACATCCCTAATGAAATTTTGTATTAATATTTGTATAGTGTTTCCATGGTTTTAATGGAAACACTTTTTGATATTTTCAGTGCATCTTTCGGTGCAATATTGGGCGTGATATTTGCATTTTTTTTGAATCGCAAAAGTCGCAATAAAATGGCAAACCAATTGGTAATCAGTCGTCAAGCATTGGAAAAAATAAAATTGGAAAATCAAAGTTTGTTGGAACAAATTCACGACAAAGAAGATATGATTTTGAAAATGCAAATGCAGTTATTGTCGGGTGAAGACCAAAAAATAACGACGCCCAAACGGCGTCGTCGTAAACAATAATTATCCCAATATTGAACGCGCGGATTCCAACAGGTGTATTGCCGTGTCGATGTCGCTTGTGTCTAAATTATTTGCGGGTGACTTAATCGGTGTGCCGTCGGTTGTTGAAACGGATGTTAACAACTCATCGGTATTTTCCGGCAAATTGCCATCACGTAATAATTTCTTTACACCTGCGATTGTCATACCGTGTGTGTACAATAAATCTTTTATCACGGTTAATTTATGTACGGTTTCTGTACGGTAATATCTGCGTCCGCCTGCGCCGGTTGTTGGGCGTATTGCGACGGGAAATTGTTTTTCCCAATAACGCAAAGTATGCGCAGGCACGTTCAAACGTTTTGACACTTCATTGATTGATGCAAAATATTCGTTATTTTCCATGCCTGCGTAATCCTTGGTTTTTTATTGTTCGACTGTTGTTTCGTCTGTGGTAACGGCATTGTTTTCTTCTGCTTCGTCACCTGCGCTTTCAATAGAAATTGCCGAAACAACTTTTTCGTTTTCTGCGGTTCTAAACAACGTTACACCTGCGGTGCTGCGTCCGGCAATGCGAACATCTGCAACCGGTGTGCGGATGATTTTTCCGCCGTCCGTCACCATGATAATATCGTGGTCGTCCGCGACGGGGAATGAACCTGCGACGGCTGTGTTTTTGCCACCCAGTTTAATGTTTGTAAATCCGCCGCCACCACGATGTGTCAAACGATATTCATACGAACTGGTGCGTTTTCCAAATCCATTTTCAGATATAGTCAAAATGAATTCTTCTTTTGCGGCCATTTCTGCCATTTTTGCATCGTCTAAAACCAATGTTGTTTCTTCTTCGTCTGTATCGGCTTCTTCTTCGATGCCTGTTTCTGCACGGCGTGCGGCGCGTGATTGTTTAATGTATGCGGCACGTACAGATGAATCAGATTCACCACGGTTCAACATGGCCATACCGATAATTCTGTCGTCTGTGCCCAATGATATGCCACGTACACCGGTTGAATTGCGTCCTGCGAACACACGGATTTCCGGCACAGGGAAACGTATTGCGCGTCCACGATATGTGGCCAAGAATACGTCTTGGTCTTCGTTGCATGGCAATACAGAAATCAAACTGTCGCCTTCGTCCAATTTCATTGCGATTTTGCCATTTGCACGAATTGAATCAAAGTCACTCATACGGTTGCGACGGACGGTGCCCGATGCGGTTGCGAACATCAAGAAATGTTCTTTGCCGGATTCTGCAACACGTGCCACATCTTCTTCGGGGACCGGCAGTATTGCTGTAATTGTTTCACCCTGTGACAACGGCAGCAGGTTGATTAACGGGCGGCCTTTTGCTGCGGCTGCGGCTTCGGGTAATTTATATGTTTTTAATTTATAACACAATCCCTTGGAACTAAAGAACAGCAATGGTGTATGTGTGTTTGCAACAAACACTTGTACAACATAATCGTCGTCTTTTGTTGCCATTGCGTTGCGTCCTTTGCCGCCGCGTTTTTGTGCGCGATATGTGTCCAATGCAACGCGTTTGATGTATCCGGTATTTGATACGGTTACAACCATATCTTCACGTGCAATCAAATCTTCGATATCAATATCGATTTCTGCTTGGGAAATTTCTGTGCGACGTGGCGAAGCCCAATTGTCGCGAACTTCGATTGTTTCGTCGCGAATAATTTGAACGATTCTTTCGTGGCTGCCCAAGATGTCCAACAGGTCACGAATTGTTGCGCCCAAGTTTGTTAAATCGTTATGGATTTTATCGCGTTCCAATCCGGTCAAGCGGTGTAATTGCAATTCCAATATTGCGCGCGCTTGATCTTCGGACATATAAAACATTCCGTCTTTGTATTCGGTGTTTGGGTCGTCGATTAATTGGATGTATGATTCGATATCCGATGCCTTCCAACCACGTGCAATCAATGCTTCACGGGCGGCTTCTGGATTTGGGCTAGATTTAATTAATTCGATAACTTCGTCTAAATTTCCAACCGCAACCGACAATCCCAACAAAGTGTGCGCACGATTGCGTGCTTTGTTCAAATCGAATATAGTGCGACGGCGAATAACCTCTGCACGGAAATCAATAAATGCATCCAATACGCCGCGTACATTGAATAGCATAGGGCGACCACGATTCAACGCCATCATATTGACGGGGAAACTGGTTTGCATTTCTGTGTATTGGAATAAATGATTTAATACAACGTCTGCGATTGCGTCGCGTTTTAATTCGATTACGATACGCAATCCTTCTTTGGAAGATTCGTCGCGGATTTCCGAAATTCCTTCTATACGTTTATCTTTTATCAACTCGGCAATTTTGATAATCATTTGTGCCTTGTTAACTTGGTATGGAATTTCGTCGACGATAATCGCCTGATGATCACGGAAATCTTCGATGTGTGTTTTTGAACGAACAATGATTGATCCGCGGCCGGTTGTGTGTGCTTTGTATGCGCCGGCGTGTCCCATAATCATTGCGCCGGTCGGAAAGTCGGGCCCTGGGATAATTGTAAACAATTCGTCGTCGGATAAATCTTTGTTATCCAAAATTGCCAAGATACCATTGCAGATTTCGCCCAAGTTATATGTTGGTACGTTTGTTGCCATACCCACGGCAATACCCGAACCACCGTTTACCAAAAAGTTTGGGAATTTTGCGGGCAGCACAACTGGTTCTTGTAACGAGCCATCAAAGTTCGGTTGCCAATCAACGGTGTCTTTTTCCATGTCGTCCATCAAAGATGCACCTAATTTAGACAGGCGTGCTTCGGTATAACGCATAGCAGCGGCTTTATCACCGTCGCGCGAACCAAAGTTACCTTGTCCTTGGACCAACATTTCACCCATCGAAAAATCTTGTCCCATACGTACCATTGCTTCATAGATAGAGCTGTCACCGTGTGGGTGGTATTTACCCATAACATCACCGACGATACGTGCGGATTTAACGGTTGGCTTTGTCGATGGTGCGACGTCGTTCATAACGTACAGAATTCTGCGGTGTACAGGTTTGCAACCGTCGCGCACATCGGGCAATGCACGGTCAACGATAACCGACATTGCATAGTCCAAGAAACTGGTGCGCATTTCGTGTTCCAACGAAGATTGTGGGACACGGATTTCATTTACTTCATTAATGTTTTCAGACATACTACCTTTCCTATATTTATAGCATACTAAACATAGCAAATTTTTGGGGTTTGGGTCAAGAAATAAAGGTAAAAAACATGGTTGACAAAAATGTTTCCTGTGGTAAGATTGTGTTGTAATTAAGAGGTAAAAAATGGGTTTGGCATTTTGGCGTTTGTTTTTGGCTTTGTTTACATATCATTTGTTTATCGAAGGGCTGAAAAAAGTCGGTTTGGTAAAAGCGAAATAAAATGGTTGCGTTTTTGTAAAACGTGTGGTTAAATATATCGGCAAACGAATTTATTCCATGGTTGCTTATGATGCTGCTCGGGCGATTATGGGGTGACACAACAAAGAAAAAAGAAGCAAGGGATTAAGTCATGGCAACAAAACGTACATATCAGCCATCTAAAACACGTCGTGTTCGTACACACGGTTTTCGTGCACGTATGGCAACTGCTGGTGGTCGCGATGTATTGAATCGTCGTCGCGCATGTGGCCGTAAAAGATTGGCTGCAACCGCTGTTAATTAAATTAACCGCCGATTGGCGGTTTTTTTAATTATAAAAAAGCCCCGTTTTCGGGGCGTTTTTTAAATTTCTTGCCAATGACAAATAACTACGGCGTGTTCTGTGTCGCCGGTGCAAATTTTATGTTTGCTGACCAATCCGTCAATTGCGACATCGATTCTGATTTCTGGTGTGTCGGGATTGATTTCTTTTTTGAAACTGATATCGATTTTTCTTAATTTATGCTGGGTACGATATTGGTATCCAACGCTTTCGGTTGCCCAAACCGCATAAACGGCATTGTTGATATGTTGATTAACGTCAATGTCATCGAATCGGCATTTCATCACATGGGTTTTGTTTGTTTCGAAATCCGCGAACTTTTCAAACGCACAACCGTATGCGCGCGTTGGGACGACTACATCGGGCGACAGGTGATTTGCCAATGGTAACGGCCGGCGTTTTTCCATGTCGATTAAAATCCATTGTGACGTTGCGCGAACCATTAATCGGCCGTCTGCGCCGTGAATTTCAAAGTCGCGTGTTGCACGCAGGGCGTCTTGGCAAGAAGGCCATGTTGTAAATGTTAATTCTTCGCCTTCGGTCGGTAATTCAATAATGTCGACCAAATAATACATAACAACCCATGCGACATTGTTTTCAAGGCAATATGTCCGTCCGCAACCCAACGCTTCGGCGTGTCTATCTGCGATTGATTGTAATTCGTTCATTAAAATCAACGGGCGGACATTAGCAAATCGGTCGCATTGATATGCTTGTAAAATACGTTTTTCGGTCAGTTTGTCTGCCATTTTCTTACCCCGCGACTTTCTGTTCTGCGACGACAAAGTCCAAATCGCCACCCAACACAATTTCGTTTGCACGTGCGGCGGATTTAATTAATCCGTGCAGTTCGCTTGGTGTGTTTTCTGGTATGGTCAATGTTTCTAGTTTTGCGCCGTTTCCAACTTTTCGGTCGGTACGTAATCCGCGAACGTTTTTCAATAAATCCAACGCGATATTCATCTGTGATACGTCGGTATTGTATTCTTCTGTGACTGATGGATATTCGGTCAAGTGTAACGTTTCGCCACCTTCGGTTGGTTGGTATATTTTTTGCCACAGTTCTTCTGTCAAGAACGGTATAAATGGTGCGTACAAACCAATGATGGTGCGCAAAACGGTGTACAATGTCCACTGTGCCGACAATTTGGATTCTGCTGTATATTTTTCCGGTGCCCAGAAACGGTCTTTAATGAATTCCAAATATTGGTCACAGAATATATCCCAGAAGAATGTGTCGATTGCCGCACGTGAATTATAGTTGTCATACTTGTCCAAGTGCTTGCGTGTTTCGGCAATTGTTTTATTTAATTCTGCCAAAACCCAACGGTCTTCGATGAAACGTTCTGAAACCGGAATGTTTTGTGCGTTTTCTGGTTCAAAGTCAGACAAGTTCATCAAAACATATTTTGATGCGTTCCACAATTTGGTCAACAGTTTAGAACCGCGTTTAACTTCGTCGTCACTGTATCTTAAATCGGTTCCGATTGGTGCTGTTGCCAACCAATAGCGTAATGCGTCGACGCCAAATTTTTCAACGGCATCCAATGGGTCTGTTCCGTTGCCTTTGGTTTTGGACATTTTTTGTCCCTTGGAGTCGCGAATTAATCCGTGGAAATTAACGGTATGGAATGGAACGTCGCCCATAACATAGATGCCCATCATAACCATACGTGCAACCCAAAAGAATATAATGTCTGCGCCGGTGTACAGTAAATCAGTTGGATAGTATTTTTTTAATTCTGGTGTTTCTTCTGGCCAGCCCAATGTTGAAAATGGCCACAGCCCAGACGAGAACCAAGTGTCCAAAACGTCCTTGTCGCGTGTCAAAGTTTTGTCACCCGACATTTCGATTGCTTTTTCTTCTGTTTCTGCAACGTATACATTTCCTGCTTCGTCATACCATGCTGGTATATGGTGGCCCCACCATAATTGACGTGAAATAGTCCAAGGACGGATATTTTTCATCCATGCCATAAACAGATTGTATCTGTGGTCGGGCAAGAATTTAATTTTACCGTTTTCAACCGCTTCGATTACAGGGATTGCCAATTTTTGTGCATCAACAAACCATTG
Organism: Candidatus Enterousia sp.; assembly: GCA_045654485.1. GTDB lineage: Bacteria > Pseudomonadota > Alphaproteobacteria > Rs-D84 > Rs-D84 > Enterousia. The sequence goes on from JAZONN010000008.1 coordinate 24,906, forward strand.
GTCGGTTAAGTATGGTTCAACCGGCACCTGTCCGCGTTCGGAATATGGTGTTGGGATGACTTTGTCTTCGACTTTTACCAATAATCCTGCTTCTTCGATGTCTGCAACAATTGCGCTGCGTGCGGCATATCTGTCCATGCCACGATATTTTTCTGGTACGACCGGATTGTCGTTCATTTTTGCATCCGGTGTCAAAATGCAAACAGGTTTAAGGTTGTGACGCACGCCAACTTCCCAGTCGTCAAAGTCGTGCGCCGGTGTAATTTTAACCGCACCTGTACCTTTTTCTGGATCTGCGTGTTCGTCGCCGACGATTGGAATTTCAATATCGGTCAATGGGATGATTGCGCGTTTGCCGATTAAGTGTTTTAATTTTTCGTTTTCTGGATGGATTGCAATCGCTTGGTCGCCAAACAGTGTTTCTGGGCGTGTTGTTGCGATTTGGATTTCGCCACCGCCAACCAATGGGTAATTAAAGTAATAGAACTTGCCTTTTTCTTCACGCGTTTCAACTTCCAAATCGGAAACCGATGTCATTTGTTTTGGACACCAATTGACCAATCTCTTTTCACGGTAAATTAAACCTTCGTTATACATTTTTACAAACAGTTTTGTAACCGCATTGGACAAACCTTCGTCCATTGTAAAGCGTTCACGATACCACGCCGGTGTAACGCCCAAGATATGCAATTGATTCATAATCTGGCCGCCTTTGTCGGCTTTCCAATTCCAAGCGTGTTGTAATTTTTCATCCAAAGTCAATGCATGTGGATTGATGCCACGTTTTGATAAGTCGCGTTCAACCAACAACTGTGTCGCAATCGATGCGTGGTCTGTCCCCGGTTGCCACAGAACGTCAAAACCCGCCATACGTTTATATCTGCAAACAATATCGGTCAAAACATTATCCAACGCGTGTCCCATATGCAGATTGCCTGTCACGTTTGGTGGTGGCATCATAATGCAAAATGGTTTTTTATCTGAATTTACATCGTTGTTCCAAAAAGTATTTTTATCCCAAAATTCTTGGATTTTATTTTCGATTTCACGTGGGTTTATATTTTTACCTAATTCAATATTCATTTTTGTTCGTCCTGTGGTAAATTATTAATCCATACAATAGTATCAGAATTATTTGAAAATTCAACTCTGACACACGGATTTTCGGTAATTTTTCATGTTTAATATACTGGATAATCGCGTGGGTAGTTTGGGTTTGGTTGCACCAATTCGGACTTCACCCCACACCCTGCGACGGCCAATACAGACAATATTAAAAATCCGAATAATGCTTTTTTCATGCTTAAATTATAATATTTGTAAATTCGACTGTCAAATTTTTAACGCACGTGAATAAATATTATGATATAATCCCCATATCACCATAGGACAGAGCATTTTTTATGAAAAAATTATCACGTGAAGTAAAGTTTTTATTGTCGTTGTTTGCGTTTCGCGATGTGTCGGATTTGTTTTTGGGTACATTTTTTATATCGTTTATTATGCAGTTGTCTGCCAACGAAATCGTATCTGTTGCCCAATATCGTTTGTTTGAATATACGGCAACGTGTGCGGGATTTTTTTTGTTTGCCAATTGGTGTAAAAGATATAACAAAGTTGCGGTATTTGCGCTTAACCTGATTCCAAAGATTGTTTTGCTGGCTGCGATTATTTTGTTGGGGGACAGGGCGGTTGAATATGTTATTCCATTGGGGCTGATATATGGTTTGGGTTCTGCGCTGTATTGTTTACCATCAAACGCCATGATAGAAGAAAAAGTAGAATCTAAATCAATGGGGCGCTTTATGGGATTAAAAAATGCGATTAAGCATACCGTCAAACTAACGACGCCCGTCGTACTGGGGTTCTTTATTGATTTGGGCTCGTACGAGCAGGTTGCGTATTTCCTGCTGGCTTTATCTTTTATAGAATTGGCAATGACATTTATGTTGACACCGTCGCGTCATAAATCCCGCACACCAATTGACTTTGTTGGATTTTTTCGCTGTATGATGCGTTTTCGTGTAATACGTCACGTATTTATAACGGAAAGTTTACGTGGCTTTTCGATGGGGTTGTTGGGCACGGTTATAACGATGTACACGGTGTACATGTTCAAAACAGATTTGAATTTGGGTATATTTACGACATTATTTGCATTGTGTTCTGTTTTGACGTCTTGGATAACGGGGCGTTATTTTGGTCGCAGCGCATGGCCACGTATGTTGCTGATATTTATGATGATGGTGATTGGGGGATTGACGTTGTTTATCTATAACACAACACCAATTACATTTTTGATTTACAGTTTTGTTTATGCGACCGCTTTACTGGCGATTGAACAGATAATAACAGTTAATATGTTTAATGTGTCCAAATCAAAGTGCGTCACCCGTAATCACAAAGTTGAATATTTCGTATTTCGTGATTGTGCGTTGTATATTGGTCGTTGGGTTGGTTTTACGGGATTAATGTACATTGGCGTATTTGGTGGGTATTCATGGTTGCGCTGGTATTTGGTGGTGATAACGGCTGCAATGTTATTGGCGGGGGTAAATGGGTATCAATTGTGCGTGGCGTCCCGTCGCCGCAAATAAAGTTTTGGTTGACATATTGACAAAAATGTCAATAATATATTCGTGTCAAAAAATATGTACGATATTATCAAGAAACAAAATGGTGAACACTTTGCCAAAGCCATCCGCTGTTATGACAACGGCATTTTTGACATTCCGAATTTGAACCATATTGTAAAGTACGCCGGTCGTGATGCGGAACCGATTATGAAGTACCTGATTTCGTTAAAAGGTATCGAAGTTATTAAACAAAGCAAACATCATGCACCGTTGGAATTGTTGGCACGGGCGGGCTATACCGCATACGTTGCAGATACATTGGAAAAACAAAACGCCATTTCGCGCTATTTTGCACCAAATGAACAGTTGTGCACCTTCAAAGACAAAGACAGATTTCAAAGATACTATATCATCAATGCTGTGCGACATGATGCGGATAAATTAAATCGTAATGACTTTTTACATCCCGAACGTGAAGACGTGTACGGCACATCTGTAATTTCGATTCAGGTATTAAAAGAGGGTGGTTTTATCAGTATCAAAAACAGATACAATCACACCGTAGAATCATGTGATAACACATTTAATTCGAATCCCGATAATATTATTATGGGGTTGTCGGATGCCATACAAAACTATTTTAATGTGAACTTTGTTACATCGCATTGCGATTTGCCGCGCGGATTCAGGTTGGTTGGCGACCAGATTTGTAAATATACCCAAGAAATAAATAATGTCTATATTGGCGAAAATTTTTATGTTTCGGACGGTGAAATACATGACATTAATGGTCAAAATAAAATTATGCTGGGTGGCGGATTAATCTTTGATATCCCCAGTAAAACTGTCTTTAACGTTGCGCGTCCTTTGTATAATTGGGAATGCATCGACAATATATTTCGTGGCAAAGCATTACAGCAAACCAAAGACAGAAAAACGGGCGTTCGAACATTAACGGCCAACGGCGTGCCGGTAATGCGAATTGTTGGCGGGCAAATGACCTATATTAATCTGGCGGATGCCCCCAGCGTTCTGTTAACGGACGTGAATAAATTGTGTGGTGAATTAGATTTATCTAATGCGCATACGGTTGATTTAGAAAACATCAACACGGAAAATATTACACGTATAAAATTTAATCCAATGGTTCGTTCTGTTCAGATACGGCAAACGGCTTTGCCACGTGACAGTTATGATTTTAGCAATGCGTGCACATTGATATTAAATAATGCGGACTTTTCACGTGCCACAGAATTTCGAACCAAACGCAATGCGGGACACATTGTAATCAGTAATGTAAAATTTCCGCCTTTGGACTTTGATTTCAGTGGGGTTGAAATCTTGGGCTTACCGAACTGTGATTTAAGTGCTGTAAAATCTATTAACTTTAATCCGCTTGGATACAGAATTAATTTGCGTGGTGCAAAATTGCCCGCCCAAAAATTTGATTTCAGTCGGGTTGATGATGTTATTTTAGACAATACAGATATCAGTTTAGTTCGTGGAATTAATCTGAATCCATCGGGTACATATACCGGCATCACACCGGCCGAAGTATTAAAATTAACCCAAAAATGTAAACACCGCTAACCCCAACCACCCAAACGGGTGGTTTTATTATGTTTTGTCTGCGCGCCCCACAAAACCGCATGATTTATCGTCATTTGGATGTGTTGAATAATTTTTGAAAATGCTATTGAAAAAATGGCTTAAATTGGCTAATGTAATACAGCAAGGAAAGGTTGCTTATGGGTAAAAATGATAGATTTATTTGCGGTGATAATATACAAGTTATGAAGCAGATGCTGGACGGCTCTGTCGACGTCATTGTAACTTCTCCGCCATACGACAATATCAGGGACTACAAAGGGTTCTCTGTAAATTTGTCCGAAACGGGTAAAGAAGCATACAGAGTATTAAAGGATGGCGGAATTGCTGTTGTTGTTATACAAGACCAAACCAAAAATTTTGGAAAAACCTTGACGTCTTTTCGTTTGGCTTTGGATTGGTGCGACAACGCTGGCTTTAAGTTGTTCGAGTGTTTAATTTACAAGAAATACGGCGCAGAAGGGGCATGGTGGAACAAACGTTTCAGGGTTGATCACGAATATATGATGGTCTTTCTGAAAGGCGACCGCCCTGCGTATTTTAATAAAGAGCCATTAAAGATACCTTCGAAGCACGGCGGAAAAACAATGACTGGCGGCGGCACACGTTTGACTAACGGAATAAGAATACCAACAAAATCGATAAAGATAAACCCCATGAAATGTCGTGGTACGGTATGGTGTTACGAAACGGCTGGCGATGGCAGTAAGTTAAAACACTTACATCCTGCGACATTTCCCGACAAATTGCCGTATGATTTTATCCAATGTTTTTGCCCGCCCGACGGAACGGTCTTAGACCCATTTGTTGGCAGTGGCACGACAGCGTTGGCAGCGAAAGCACTGGGGCGCAACTTTATAGGCATCGATATATCACAGGAATACATAGACCTTTGCGAAAAAAGAATAGTTGAAGATTTTGAAGCGTATAAAAAGAAAGCGTCGGGGTGGACCGAGGTAAAGCAATTTGCGGAATGTTTGTGTTTGCCGATAGATTAGAGAATGCACAAGGAGGTGCGTATGAGACAAATAGTGGATTCGGAAGGAAAATTAAATTATGGGGCTCTTGTAGAGTGGTATCCTTGGATTATTGAAACAGGGCGTAAATGTATATTGAGTCCAGATAGTGATGGGTTGTTATGTGGACTGTTGATGCAGCATTTTTTAGATTGGGACATAGTGGGCTTTTATGACGGTAAAGTTTTGGTATTAAAAGAAGGTTTAAAAACCAGTGATTGTGTTTTTTTAGATATGGAAATTTTTAGAAGTTTTACAAAAAGTATTGGGCAGCACATGCTTATGTGGAATGCTAAGAAAGATATTGAAAAACCCGAATGGGCAAATTTTGATAATTGTATTTCGCCGAACAATATAAGAAAATTTGATGGGAAAACTAAGTTTAGTAAAAAATATCCGCTTGGCACTATTCATATGTTGTTAGGAATAGTGAATACGGTCAAATATGTAGATATAAAAAAAGAAGCAATTTGTCCTTTGTTGTATACAGATGGCACGTTTAAAAATATGTTTAATTATCCCGAAAATGTTTTGGATTGGTTGTCGTTCTTGAGTGCAGAAGATAAAAGTTCCCCATTATATCAAGTGTTCTTTGATAATTCTTATTCTACCAGTGCTCTTATGCTGGCTTTGAAAGAGTTTTTTGCAAAAATTCAAGAGATTAGTGGTGGCAGCAGGGGTGGAGATAAAATACAAATATCAAACAAAGAGGGTCATAGTATTAATATGATTCAAAATTCACGAAATTTATTTGATTTGAATGAAAGACAGGTAGAGATAGGTACAAGGTTTTTAAATTTATTGTCTGAACTTACTGGGTGGGGGTATTTGCCTGACAAGTGGTGTTTCTGTGATTTTATAGTTTATAATTTTTCTAAAGGTCAGATTGTGCCCAACGGAAGGAACTTTGATGCTTTGATAAGTCAGCAACCGATATCTTGGGCTATGACTGCAGGTAACAGAATAGAATATACAATAGAATCTACAGATAAATTAGATTGAGGGCGGATAAATATGTCCGAAAAACCGACCCAAAAGGTCGGTTTGATTTTTTTTTGGCAGGGCCATCTGTGCAATTCACGAACTGATACTATTCGTGATTTCTTGTCGTTTGGGAAAGAAGTTAAGGTGTTTTTGAAAAAGTTGTTAAACAATTGTTTTATGTTATAATAAGAATGTATTCAAAACCGGAAAAAGGATATCAAATGGCAGATTGGTTTAATAATGATTTATCTGATTACATAGATAAAAAAGAAAAAGTTATTGTTGATGTGCGTAAAAACGATAAAATTTGCGTATGGTCGGGTGTTGTATCGGCATTGTTTCTCACTTTATTTATAACCTGTTTTATAACAATATTTAGTATTGTTATTGGCGGATTCATCGGCGTTACTGATGAGCCTGATTTTGCTATTATATTGGTTTTGGCATCCTTTGTTTTCATATGTGGGTACCCGTTGCTTGCTTGGTTGATTTATAATAGCCAACGTTCAACAAGATATGTTTTAACAAATCGTGGGATTTACGATATTCATGGGATGGTTTTCAAAAGAGTTAAATTTGTTGCGTACAACCAGATTACAGACGTAAGTATTCGTAAGGGACCCGTACAAAGCTTTTTTGGTGTTGGTTCTGTAGGAGTTGGCACAGCAAGCGGAAATGTTGTTGGTTCTATTTCAAATGGTAATGGTTCTATATATTCAATAAACGAATTAGATATAGTGTCTGTAGATAATTATAAAAAAATACGGGAAATTATCATTAAAAACAGAAAAAATAAAAGACCAAAATTCTAACCTTTTATTAAGTTCGTAACGGTGTAAAGCGGCAGGCGTTTTCATTGCTCGGCTTACGAACCGATAAAAGTATTGAAAAACAAAACCGACCCAAAAGGTCGGTTTGATTTTTTTTGGCAGGGCCATCTGTGCAATTCACGAGTTTATTTTATTCGTGATTTGTTGCTGTTTGGGAAAGAAGTTAAGGTGTTTTTGAATACATGTTGAAATATTAGCGGTGCTGGAATATAATCACAGAAAGAAGGGTGTAAATATGAAAAGAATATGTTTGTTTTTAGTTCCGTTATTTTTACTTGGTTGTACAGGCGTCTCTAAAGATGGTGAAATTTGTTTCGAATACCAAACATTTGAAGTATTGCAGGGGTTGGAAGGTGGAGCATTGGCTTATGAATGTCCCTGGTATGAAGAAATGTGTTTTACTAGACCTGTTGTATACCTAACAAGCCCAAAAGACATTGAATATTACGATGAACAAAGTGTTTCGTCTTCTTCAACAACATGTTGGGTACAGGATGGTGTATACAGATATACAAATAAAAATGATATTATGAAAACGGTGCCAAGATTAAAACTGGTTGATAAAAAAATCAAATAAAAGGAGATACAATGAAATTATTATATGCTTTACCTATTTTGGGTGCTTTACCAGTAAGTGCTTTTGCTGAATCTGATTCTTATCATATTAAACCATTTGTTGGTTATAATTTGAGTTTAGCCAGTTCACACAATGTAAAGTTAAAAGATGATACAGGAACAGTGGTTAAGTCAGACAGTTTTGATTTTAATGATAACAATGTCGGCGATTTTGTATTGGGTATAGAAATTGATGATGTTGTTGCAATCTCTATTAACCCATCTTTAAGCCAAACAAAAACAAAAGTTTCTGGCGCAGGTACAACAACTGCAAAAATGAATGAAATTGATGCCGAAGTTGATGTTTATTTAATGCGTAATTCTAATTTTAAACCGTATGTTTCTCTTGCTGCTGGGTACGCAAGTATGGATGGTGATGTTAAAACATCTGGGGCAATATTTAGTTTTGGCTTGGGGTGTAAACAATATATGACTAATAACTTTTATTTAAATGCAAATTTAAGTTATAAAATAACAACTGAAATGGATATTAAAGAAATAAATGGTCTCAGTGTTGATAATGTAAGCGAACGCATGTCTGGTTTTGATTTGGTTGTCGGCGCAGGGTACAGATTTTAATATTACACGATAAAACAAAGAAAAAGGTTAGATTTCTAGCATTTTCTTTTTAAAAGTTTGTAAATTGGTAAAACGGTGGTGTTTTTTATTACCCAACTTACGAACTTATGAAAGCATTGGAAAACAAAGAAAAAACCGACCCAAAAGGTCGGTTTTAATTTTGGCAGCCCCAACATCGCCCCTTGACAACCAATAATCAAACCTAGACGCAAAAACTCTATTAACCATATCCGTTTTTGCAGGTTTGCTAATTGTTCGTCTGCGTATTCGCCATGCGTGCCTGTGGGCGTTGCCCACGAAAACTTTGTTTTCATATGGTGCGTGCGCACCAATAACGGCACTCTGGCGCATCCGATTGGGGTGCTTTGGGCAAAATAAAAAACGACCCGAAGGTCGTTTATTATTTTGGCAGCCCCAACCGGATTCGAACCGGTGTTCTCGCCTTGAAAGGGCGGTGTCCTAGGCCTCTAGACGATGGGGCCAAAACTGCCATATTCTTTCGAATGCTGGCCAATTATACATGTTGTTTTTATACTTGTCAAGTAAATAACAACGTTTTTTATTCTGCAACCGTTGCTTCTGCAACTTCGGCCTCTGGTGCTGGGGTTTCGGCGGCTGTTTCTGCTTCGGCTGGCACTTCTTCTAATTGGGTAAATACAATTTCTTTACCGTCGGTTGCGATAAATGTCAATTTGCCATCGGTGTATTCGTATTTTTCAACCATTGGCATAAATTGGAAATATTCTTGTTCTGTTTCCATTGCCTGTGGTTCGCCCATCATCATAGTTGATGCGAAACCTTCGAATTTGATTGTGTCGCCATCTGCGGTGTATGCACCGTTATAGTTGTTTACAACTGTGCCATATACACGGTTTTCGACCGGATCAAATGTTAATGTGATGTCGGCGCCTGGCTGTGCGGATACAAAGTTTGCGCCTTTTAACATTTCTGGGTTTTGTGAGTTGTCACCACATGCCGCCAATGCCAATGCGCATACGCCTGCTAATAAAGTTTTTGATTTCATTATATGACTCCTTTCTGTTTCTATGTTGTTTATTATAAAGTATAATTTTTAATAATAAACAAGAAAATACACCAAATTTTTAATCTTCCCCAAAGTCCATATCACGCAATTTTTCTGCGCGCGGGGTAATTTTTGCGACCGATGTTTGTAATTGTTCTAAATCGGTTGTGGTTTGTGCAAAGTGGCGTGCAACGTTTGTCGCGCGGTCGCTTAAACGCCCCAAATCGGTCAATAATAAATCCAATTCTTTGCGTATTTGTGCGGCGACGCGTTTAATTTTTATATCTGATAACACGGCACGAATTGTGTTAAGTGTTGCCCACAATGTCGATGGAGATACGATAAATACCTTTCTGCGTGCCGCGTATTCAATTGTGTGTGGAAATTGACGGTGCAATGCTTCGAATATAGATTCCGATGCGATGAACATCATTGCGGATTCGGCGGTTTTGCCGGCAATTATGTATTTTTCGGCAATTGCGTCAATGTGTTTGCGCACGTCTAATTCAAACTGCTTTTTTATCATTGCGTCATTTGGTTCGTCCAATAATCTGTTATAACTTTCCAATGGGAATTTGCTGTCTATTATCATATCCCCCGGCGGATAGGGCAGGCGGATTATACAGTCCGGACGCACCCCCGTTTCCATAACGGATTGGAAAGCATATGTTTCCGGCGGCATTATGTCTGCGACCAAATCTTCCAACTGTCTTTCGCCAAATGTGCCACGGGCTTGTTTGTTGCCCATCAATATATTTTTAAAGTTTGCGATATCGCCACTGATATTTTTTAATTCGTTTGCATTTTGTGCCAACACGCCCAATCGTTCGGCCAATCTTTCACGCAATCGTGCATTGTCTTCACGTAACGCCGATATATCAAATACCGGTTTACGCATAAGTATTGCGACCAATAAAACGATAATTATAAACAATAATACAAAAATATAAGTTGTCATTTGATATTCCTTTGCTATGATATTATACAAAAGGAAACATATATGTTGCAAATGAAACTTTGTGGGGATGTTATTTTGCGTACAGTTTGTGAACCTGTATCCGAAATAACGCCTGAATTATTATCGACTATGGATGAAATGGTCCAAATGATGCGCACCCAAAATGGCGTTGGACTGGCTGCGCCTCAGGTTGGGATTTTATCAAGGTTTTTGGTTATGATGGATCCGGATTCTGAAACGGTTTATCGCATGATAAATCCAAAAATAGTATCATACGATGCCGAAAACTGCACTATGGAAGAGGGCTGTTTGTCCGTATTGGGTAATGACGGTTTGCCGATTTATGCAAATGTGTCGCGTCCGGCGGGTGTTGTTGTTGAATGGACGGATGAAACAGGTGCGCAAAAAATGGCCCAGATGACCGGTCTGCCGGCACGCATTGTTCAACATGAAACCGATCATTTGGATGGCAAACTGTTTGTAGATCATTTATCAAACGTTCGTCGTGAAATGGTTATGCGCAAAGTAAAAAAACGGAAGCAATAATGAAATTGGTTTTAATGGGTACGAACGCGTTCGTAGTTCCTATTTTTGATTCTATAAAAAATGCCGGCCATGAAATTATGGCCGTCTTTACCCGTGCCCCACAACCAATGGGTCGTAAACGTGTTTTGACTCCGTCACCGGTGCATACGTGGGCGTTGGAAAATGGCTTAACGGTTCATACGAATATATCAGAATATAATTATTCGCCCGATATGATTGTTGTTATATCGTATGGTGTGATATTGCGCGATAATGTATTGGGTTCTGCGCCGTGTATCAATATTCACCCCAGTGATTTGCCAAAATATCGTGGTCCGTCACCAATTCGTACGGCGATTTATAATGGTGATGAAAAATCTGCGGTATGTTTGATGGGTGTGACGCCGGAATTGGATGCGGGTGACGTATATATGCGTCGTGAATTTGATATTGGTGTTAATGATACAAATGACGATGTGGAACATCGTGTATCGGAAATTGCATCGGATATGTTGGTTGAATATTTGCGTTGTCCACAAAATTGCAGTCCTGTACCCCAAACAGGTGCGCCGACATACACTAAAAAGTGGACGGGGGCGGATGAAATAATTGATTGGTCGCGTGGCGCGCGCGCGGTTCATAACCAAATTCGCGCATTGGGCTGTGGTCGCACAAAAATAAATGGAATTGATGTAAAGTTGTTGCGTACCGAATTAAAAGGTGATAATTTATCGGTCCAACAATTGCAACCGGCGGGCAAAAATCCAATGGATTGGCGCAGTTTTACCAATGGCCTGCGCGGTGCAGAAATAAAAATAGGGGAATAATAATGACAGATAAAGAAAAAAATAATAATTGTGGTGTTAAAAATAAAAATGCAGATGCATACAATTGTACAGAATGTCAATATGGTTCGGTTCGTGCGGACGGCGTTATTTGTTCGTATGCACCATTGGGGTTGGGTATATTTTTATCACACGATATTTTGCCTTTCTCTGCGCATTGTAATCGCTTTGTAAAGCGCAAATCTCATACTCGTTAAGGGGACAAGTTATGACAACGCACGCCATCGAAACGAAATTTTGTGGATTGCATGGTGCACATGTAAAGATGTCTGAACATAATGGATTTGGGGCGTGTGCGTGTTTGTCTTGTATGGGAAATTCATGTCAAACTTGTACGGTGTATCAATTTTTGCGTGATGAAATGTGGGCATCTATTGATGATGGGGCACATACGCGTTGCGTTGGCTGTATTTGTAAAAAGAGTAAGAGGGCCAGATGACGCGTTATAAAGTAACTTTGGAATATGATGGCACAGATTTAATTGGGTGGCAAGAAAACCGCCAAGGCCCGTCTGTGCAATCTGTTGTCAAAGATGCGATTGAACGATTTTGTGGTGCGCGTCCCGATGTTGTTGCGGCCGGTCGTACCGATGCGGGTGTGCATGCGATTGCAATGGTTGCGCATTTCGATTTAGATGCGGACCATGATGCAAACACGGTTATGCGTGCGGTGAATTTTTATATGAATAATTCGCCGGTTGTAATTACCGGATGTGAAATTGTGTCGGACGATTTTAATGCGCGTTTTTCTTGCACGTCCCGACATTATAAATATGTTGTCTTGAACCGTTCTGCGTCACCTGTATTACAGAAAAATCGCGTATATTGGGTTCCGCGCAAATTGAACGTTGATGCAATGCGTGTTGCGGCCGAAAAATTAATTGGCAACCATGATTTTACCAGTTTTCGCGCATCAGAATGTCAGGCCAAAAGTCCGATTAAGACATTGGATTCTGTTCGGATTAATCGGATTGGCGATGAAATTATTTTTGAATTTTCTGCGCGTTCATTTTTACATCATATGGTACGTAATTTGGTTGGTACTTTGATTGAAATTGGTTTGGGAAAACCATATGATATAGACGAAGTTTTTGCGGCAAAAAATCGTTCTGCGGCGGGGCCTACTGCGCCGGCGTCGGGGCTGTATTTTGTTCGTGCCGATTATGATGCCAACGCCGATTAAATGGTGTATATCTGACGCGTCCATTTGGATAAATAACAAATCCGTTTTTTAATATTTTATGTTCGCACGTCGGTGCATTTATATGAAAGTAAGATACGATATAATCTGTATTGTTGTCGTCACATATCCGTCCCAGATTTTTCATCAAAGGTACAAATTTCTGGATATATACCAGATTAAATTTCGCCGTTTCAAATTTATAAACGCCATGGTCGTGTTTGCGGCGAATATTTTTGTGCTGCCTGCTTTGGCCGTTTATTTGTTTCCAAGTATCAAATGTGAATTTATGGTTTGAATCACGTGATTTGTTAAATTCTAATTTGCCATCTTGATTTACAAAACCAACCAACACATGATCGTTTGTTGCAAAGAATATTGGTTTGCTGTTTATTGTCATAACTGTCAACCCCGCGGCGCAAAACAGCCCGCACAGGCAAATGTTTGATTTGAATTTTATATTGCGAATATTAATCAGGCATACAAAGCCAACTATTATGCATATAACAACAGTGTTTGAAATATGTGGCGTATTAATGTTTGCTGCGTGCAGGTTGGAAAAATACTGTGCCGCGCCCATCGCGTATTCATAAACCAAGTGTGCGAAGTTAATCGGTGCCGAAAATCCAAAAATACTGGTTGTAAATATACCTATTAATACCGCCGGCATAATCAGAAGGGAAAAAATCGGCAAGAATATTAAATTTCCTAATATTCCATACGTTGGGATTGTGCCAAAGTGTATCGCGACAAACGGTGCGGTAAATATGGTGGCGGTTAATGTTGTTAAAATTGTTGCCCAAGAAATCTTTAATAATTTATTGCGTGGCATTTTTGGTTTGACAACTGTAAACATCCATACCAAACCGAATACGGCGGCAAACGACAGTTGGAATCCCGCCTGCATAACACTGTGTGGATTTATCAAGAATATAATACAAAATACCAATGCCACATTGCGCAGGGAAATAACATTACGCCCAATTGCAAATGCTATGAAAACTAATGTTGTCATCAAAAACGCGCGCAGTGTTGCAATGTCGCCACCGGATAAAATTAAATAACCCAACAAACCGATTTCTGCACAGGCCATTGCGGGGATTTTTGCGGGTGTTCTTCGTGTAATATATGGTATTGCGCGAAATATAGTATAAAACATTATGAACAGCCAACCGCCAACCAAAGTCATATGAAAACCGCTGATTGACCATACGTGTCCTATGCCAACGCTGAACCAAGTTTCTTTATCGGTTTCCGGTACTGCGTTTTTATATCCCAAAACCAAAGCGTCTGCCAAGAAGGAATTTGCGTTATTGTGCAATATATCGCGCAGGTATGAAATATTGGCATTTGTGTTTTGTTTGATTATTTGAATATCTGTTGCGTATCCGGTCGCGGTCAGATTGTTAAAGTATGCCCAACGTGCAAAATCAAATGTTTCCGGTGCGTCTGCGATGCTTGGGCGGAACAGGGCGCCCGATATTTGTACTGTGTCGCCCGCGTTTGGGATTTGGATATTGTCTAATATGCTTAAACGAACGTTTGCGGTATTGTTTGTTTTGATGCCTATGTCATTTGCATTTATTGTTAATAATAATCTGCTGTTGTTGTCATTGTGTTCTGTTGCGTGTACGGTACCGACCAATTGTACATTACGCAAATCGCGATTTAATACCGGCGTGTTTATAATGTGTGTGTAAATTCCTGCCCAAGAAAAACCAAAACCTAAAATCAGAATTGCGCGAATTATGTTTGGAATTTGGCGCACAAACAATCCGGCAATTGCCACGGTCCCAACAGTTAATAATATTGCTAAGTTTGGTTCTTGTGTTGCTGTGAAATACAAACCTGCGCCAAATGCCAACAAAAAAGGCGCATACATAAAACGATTTTCAAATTGTAACTTTAACCAATCCTGCATACCGCCAGTATATGAATAAATTGCGCACGGTTCAATATTAACCAAAAATAAATTTATTGTTTTGTGACAATTGGATTATTGTGTCCATATTGTCGTTGTCTGCGGTTCTTTGACGTTTAATTTTTCCGCATTTTTCACATTTGTGTGTGATGATAAATCGGTTGCCATCCGGCTCAATTGCGATTGGGGGCATCATTCCGCCACAGGTTGCGACACGGTCGCCGGGGTTGTTATCAACGTGTTTTGACCACAGGCAATTTGTGCAATGGTTTGTATATCCATTGCCACGAACAAATGCGCCACAATGGGCGCAGTTAAAATCTTCGACTGTTTTTGTAAAGCCCTTCATTATATCCCCAATGCATTGCGATACATTTGTGTCAATTCGTCGGCTTCGTCCAATTCATCTGGGTCCAACTTTCTTAAACGTATCATTTGTCTGATGTATTTTGGGTCAAATCCTGCGGATTTTGCTTCGCTGTATATTTCTTTGATATCTGCCGCAATAGATGCAGTATCTTCATTTAATTTTTCAATTCTTTCAATAATGCTTAACAATTGTTGGTTATCAATTGCGCCATGATTTGCTTGTTTCATTCTGTTTTCCCCTTGTTTATTTTCTTGCTTTATGATATATCATAAAACGTAAAAATCAAGAAAAACAAAATTCATCAATAATAAGGAAGGGATATGAAAAAATACACAAAGATTACGGCATCTATTGGACCAAATTGCGAAGATTATGAAACACTGTCGCGTATGGTTTCTGCGGGTGTTAATGTATGCCGATTGAATTTTAGTCACGATACCGGCGACACCCAAGGTGTCAAAATCGACACAATTCGTCGTGTCTCTGCGGATTTGGAAACGCCTGTTGCCATTATGATTGATTTACAGGGCCCAAAACATCGCATTGGTAACTTTGCAACCGAAGGTAAATATCCATTGGTTATCGGTCAAACTTTTACATTT
Organism: Candidatus Enterousia sp.; assembly: GCA_045654485.1. Classification (GTDB taxonomy): domain Bacteria; phylum Pseudomonadota; class Alphaproteobacteria; order Rs-D84; family Rs-D84; genus Enterousia. Next base: position 40,538 of record JAZONN010000008.1, read on the forward strand.
GATAACGATTCGACCCCCGGGGATTCGACCCGTGTTCAACTGCCGGATACAGATGTGCTGTCTTCTTTGAATGTCGGCGACAGAATTTTATTAAATGACGGTAAAATAGAAATGCGTGTTGATTCTGTGTCTGCTGATACTGTGACTGCGACGGTTATACGTGGCGATGAAATTTGGTCGCGTCGTGGATTTAATTTGCCGGATACAGAAATTGCGACATCTGTATTAACACCAAAAGATCGTAAAGATTTAGAATATGCGATTACAAAAAAACCTGATTTTGTTGCGATTTCATTTGTGCAAAAACCCGAAGATATTGCCGAAGTTCGTGACTTTATAACCGAACGCACATCGCATCCAATTAAAATTATTGCGAAAATTGAACGTCCAAACGCGGTTGAACGCATTGCGGAAATTGCGGCGGCGGCGGATGGTATAATGATTGCACGTGGTGATTTGGCGGTCGAAGTTCCATATGCCGAAGTTCCGGCCATATCTCGTCATATTATTCGTGAATGTCGTAAAATGAATAAACCCGTGATTGTTGCAACACAAATGTTGGGTTCTATGGTGGTTAGTGAATTCCCAACACGTGCCGAAATTACAGACGTTGCGACGGCGGCATATTTGCGTGCAGATTGCACAATGACATCCGAAGAAACTACAATCGGTATCAATCCGGTAAATGTTATTAATACGATGGCAAACATATTGTCGCATGCGGACGCAGATGCGATTGCAAATCCATATGATTGGTCACGTATGGAAAATGTGCCGGAAAACGATTGGTCGCGTTCTGTTGCGTCTATGGCATATTTGAATCGTGCGTCGGCGATTGTTGTGTTTGCGCGCGACACAAATGCCGCGACCGAGATTTCATGTCGTAAACCCGATATTCCTGTTATTGCGATATGTAACGAATCTGTCGTTGCGAATCAGTTGTGTTTATCGCGTGGCATATATCCGATATATTGTCCGGAATTATTTGGTATGCGCGATGCATTCGAAGCCGCCCGCCGTTTTAGTATTAATTCTGGCAAATTGGTAATCGTGGACGAAGAAAAAATCAGTTTACGAACATTGGACTAATCCCCATCCCCCCCCATGTGGGGGATTTTTATTTATATTGAATTTTGCAAAATTATCATTCATAATACATGTGACCTTTTGAATAAAAAAAAGGTTTGGGTTTTCAAGACCCATAAATCCGTAGTGCGAAACGCACAAAAAATAGATGTAAACCTGACCAAATGGTCGGGTGTCTGTGGTTATACAACAGGTTTTACCAAAAGCCACAGAGTCATTTGGATTTATGACCTTGAAAATGCCCGACCGTCAATTTTTATGACGGTTTTTTGTTGGCATTAAAAAAGGAATAAATATGAACAAAATATCCGTAATCGTACCTGTGTATAATACAGAAGAGTTTTTGCCCCAATGTTTGAATAGTTTAATTCATCAGACATATAAAAATTTAGAAATAATCATTATAGATGATGGCAGCCCCGATAATTCTAGTGTCGTGTATAATGAATTTGCACAAAAAGACAACAGAATTAAAATTATTCGTCAGCAAAATTCTGGTATATCGGCTGCTCGTAATGTCGGTCTGGCCAATGCAACTGGCGAATGGGTTCATTTTATAGATTCTGATGATTATATAGATGTTGATTATTATGACAAGATGTTATCAGCGTCGGATGGGATTTCTTCAGATATCATCGCGGGTGGCGTTATATCTCAAAATGCACCGTTGTATAATGTTTGTTACAAAGGGCGACGTGTTTTGACGACCATGGCCGAGAAATTTTTTATAACCAATGCATTAAACAATTGTACGGTATGGCGTTATTTGTTTCGCCGAGATTTTCTTGCAAAAAATAAACTTTCTTTTGAAGTTGGTCGTATTTTTGAAGATATATTATTTATTCCAAATGCAATACGGTTGGCAAATTGTATTGTGACTGTGCCAAACACGAATTATCATTATGTGTATAATCCCAATTCCTTGTTGAATAAGCGTTATAGCCCAAATCATCAAGAGCAATATGATTATGCTGAAAATAAATTGTTTCAATTTATTGCGGAAAATAAATTAGAGCAAGTTGTCGGTCGCAGCAACTGTGTGGAAACAACTACGTATAAACTAATTGCATTCAAGATATTTAAAAAAGTGTTTCATCGTGATACGAATGAAACAAAGTATTATTTATTTGGTTTGCGTATTTTGAAGACGTATAAAAAATAATCCCCCCCCAAAAAAAACGGGGGATTTTTTTATCTGTTGACCCGCATATTATTTTTTTATTATCATAACCCGTATGGGAAGAATGTTTTTCTTTTTGTCTGTGTTGTTAATATGTGTTGATGCGTATGCGGCTGGCTATCGCGCGGCTTTGGTGGCGGATATGGATACCGGTCGTGTGCTGTTCCAAGAAAAAGCAAATGAATTAAATTATCCGGCCAGTTTAACAAAAATAATGACGTTGTATTTGACGTTTGACGCATTGGAACACGGCAGATTAAGTTTAGATGATTATTTAATTGTGTCAAAGTCGGCTGCAAATGCCGAACCTGTAAAACTGGGGTTGTCGGCGGGGTCGAAAATTCGTGTAGAAGATGCGATAAAAGCGGTCGCAGTTTACAGTGCAAATGACGTCGCGCGTGTATTGGCGGAAAATCTAAAAGGTGGACAAGAAGAATCTTTTGCTGATTTAATGACCCGTGTCGCACGTGAAATCGGATTAACGCACACAAATTTTGAAAACTCGTCCGGTTTGCCAAATGATGACCATATGTCAACGGCGCGTGATATTGCATTGCTGTCTATGGCGGTTTATAAGCATTTTCCACAATACTGGCATTTTTTTGGAATTAAATCGTGGACATACAATGGAAAGACATACACCAACGGAAATCGGTTGTTGACTTCATTTAGCGGCTGTGACGGTATGAAAACGGGGTACACAAAAAAATCAAAGTATTCGTTGGTTGCGACGGCGCATCGTGGCGACAAACATTTGATGTCGGTTGTTTTGGGGGCTGAAAGTAAAGATGTTCGTGCAAACGTCGCAGCCCAAATGTTGACACGTGGATTTGCGGCATTGAACGGTTCTGCAATGCCTGTGTCGGATGAAGTGTATACGCCACCTGTGGTTGAAACGCCGATGCCTGTATCTCGTCCGGCACCACAACCGGTTGTTCAGACCGTCGGTACAAATACATTCGCCAATGCTTATAATGCTGCAACGGCAAATGCGATGCCAAAATATAGTGTGCCTGTCGCATCTGTTGCAACAACTGCTGGTGGTGCTGGTGTGCAATTTGGTGCATTTTCATCGCAAAACGCCGCCAACAATCAAGTTGTCCGTGTAAAAAATACATTGGGGGCGAATGCAATTGTCGAACCAACGGGAACGGGGTTGTATCGTGTGCGTGCATATGGTTTAACCGAAGGCGCAGCCCAGCAATTAAAATCATCTGCAACCGCAAACGGGATTGACAGTTTCGTTTTTCATTAGTATTGTAATCACATCATGAATCCAAAAATAGAAAAGTTGATAAAACTAATTGCAAAATTACCACGTGTCGGTATGCGTGGTGGTCAACGTATTGCGTTATCTCTGTTACAGGACAAAACGGGGCGGGCTGGTGCGCTGGCTGCGGCCTTGATTGATGCGGCGGAAAATATTGCGCCGTGTAAAAAATGTGGTGTGTTGACCGACCGGAATGCAGATATGTGTGAATATTGTCGTGATGCGACGCGTGCAAATGGTCAATTGTGTTTGGTGCGTGATTTATCTGATGTTTGGACGTTGGAAAAATCATCGGTGTTTCATGGTCGTTATCACATTATCGGTGGCTTGTTGTCTGGTGCGTCTGGCATTTTGCCCCAAGATTTAAATATATCTAATTTATCAAATCGTATATCTGATGAATGTATTCGTGAAGTAATCTTTGCGTTACCAAATACGGTCGAAGGAAAAACGACTCAACATTACATTATGTCGGTATTGGGTGATATTGATGGTGTTGTGTTTTCTGAATTGGCATCTGGTGTACCGTTGGGTGGCGACTTGGATTATTTAGACGATGGGACATTAACTTTGGCGTTTGGGGGGCGAAAATCGTTATGACAGATATGGTATCGCAATTGCCGCCAGTATCCGAAATGATGCGTGAATGTGGTTTAGAGCCCAAGAAGCAATTTGGTCAAAATTTTTTATTTGATTTAAACTTAACCGGTCGTATTGCACGTAGTGTTCCAAATATTACTGAAATTCCTGTGGTCGAAGTTGGGCCTGGTCCTGCCGGATTAACACGTGCGATATTGTTGGCCGGTGCACCCCGTGTTATTGCGATTGAAAAAGACAAAACAACCGAACCTATCTTGTCGCAAATTGTTGCTGCATCTGCCGGTAAATTGAGTGTTATTTTTGATGATGCATTGCGTGTTAATTTTTCTGAACTTGGATTGGATGAATATGCGATATGTGCGAACTTGCCATATAATGTCGGTACAGAATTATTGATTGGTTGGCTGCATAAAATATATTCTGGCGAACGCATTGCGTCTTTGACATTAATGTTTCAACGTGAAGTTGCCCAACGTATAACGGCCCGCCCCGGCACAGAACATTATGGTCGTTTGGCGGTGTTGACGTCTTTGTTGGCGGACGCCCGCATATTGTTTGATGTTCCAAATACTGCCTTTGTTCCACGTCCACGTGTTCAAAGTGCAGTTGTGCAAATAATTCCAAATAACGACAAGATTTCACGTCTGCAAAATTTAGAAAAATTGGAAAAAATTACGGCCAAGTTATTTGGTATGCGTCGTAAAATGATACGTGCAATTATGCCGAACGTTGATTGGGGGGCTTTTGGCTTGGCTGGGACCGAACGTGCCGAAACTTTATCACCAGAAACGTTTGCATTATTGGCCGAAAATTTGTTATAATTTCATCATAGGGATAAAAGAGAGATAATTATGTCACCATCACTGTTGGCGTTTTTTGCAATTGTTTTTATGTTGGTTTATATGATGCGTATGGCACGTATCGGTGCGTTGGTTGCCTTTTTATTTGCGGGCATATTATCCGGCCCATACGTTTTTGACTTGTTTGAATTATCGGACACTTGGACATTTTTGGGTGAATTGGGTGTGATGTTTTTGTGGTTTACGATTGGATTGGAAATAAATATGCGTCGCCTGTGGCGTATGCGTCGCACGATTTTTGGTTTTGGTGCGGCACAGGTTATGACTGTTGTTGTTATGTTTTTTCCATTGTTGTTTGGTGTGACGTCTTGGTCTGTATTGGGGTGTGTGATGGTTTCGTTGTTGTTGGCGATGTCAAGTACATCAATCGATATGCAACTGCTTACTGAACGGAATCAGTTAAACACCGAAATGGGCAGTCAAACATTTTCAATTTTATTATTCCAAGATTTATTGGCGATACCTTTGTTGGCGATGTTGCCTGCATTTTCTGGTCATGGTTTTAGTTTAGGTGCCACCGCCATAGATGTTTTGGTTATATCTGTTGCATTGGTTTTGTCGGTTGTTGTTATTGGTCGTTTTGTTATGACACCACTATTTCGATTGGTTGCACGTTTAAAATCACCGGAAGCTTTCTTGTTGGCGGTAATGTTGAACATTGTTATTTGGGCTGTGTTGGTTGATTTGATGGGATTGCCTGCTGGTCTTGGTGCGTTTTTGGCGGGTATGTTAATGTCTGAAACTATATATCGTCATCAGATATCGGCGCAAATAACGCCATATTCTACATTGTTTTTATCGTTCTTCTTTATTTCATTGGGTATGGGCTTAGATTTACCGTTAATTGGTTCTAACTGGTATTTGGTTATTTTGGGTTTGGTATTTTTGGTTGCGATTAAGTTTTTTGCGGTATTTATGGTTGCGCGTCTTCGTGGTATTGCGTTTCCTGATGCGTTTAAGACTGCATTATTATTGGCTCAAGGTGGTGAATTTGCGCTATTGATGTTTCAAACGATTAAATCAAGTGGCTTAAACGTTATCCCGTCTGGTCACGAAGAAATTTTAACTGCAATTGTTGTTTTGTCTATGATGGCGACCCCGTTGTTGTTGTGTATTTATGATTATTTATGTCGTCGTGGCAAGATTGTGCCGTCATCATCTCGTTCTTTGACTGATGTATCTGACTTGCCAAAACCCGAAGTAATTGTATGTGGCTTTGGTCGTGTTGGTCAAATTGTATGTCAAATGTTGTCTGCTATGCGTATTCCATACGTTGCGATTGATTTGGATGTAAATGCTGTGATGGTTGGTCGTGAACGTGGTTTTAACGTTGTTTATGGTGATACTACAAATGCGGATGTTTTGGCTGAATTTGGGATGCGTCCACGTGGTATACGTGCGGTTGTTATTGCGTTGGATAATGCTTCGTCTGCCCGTCGTGCGATTTTGGCGGTTAAATCCATTTCTCGCCGTGCCAAGATTTTTGCTCGTGCACGTAATTTGTCTGATTCTCAAATGTTGCTACGTGAAGGCATCGTAACTGCATTGCCCGAAACGATTGAATCATCGTTCTTCTTGGGGTATAGCGTTTTGGATTTTCTTGGTGTGTCCGAACGTAGGTTGGAAGAATTGTTGGGCGATATGCGTTCAAACAATTATGCATCTGTATCTGATGTGATATCTGACAAGCGTGATTAGGGTTCTTTCTTTTCTGTGATAATCTTTTGATTGCTTTTGCAGCACGGTGTTGTTATATTGTAAATCACGAAAATGGGAAAGGTTTAAAATGAAACGTACTGGCTTGGTATTATCTGTAATATTTACGTCACTTATATTGGACATTGCGACCAAAGGTGTGTTGTTATATATGATAACTGGTGGGTTTCCATTGTATGGTTCTGCGTGGGATGTTGTTTCTGTGCCATGGTTAATGTTCCATGTGACGGATTTCTTTAATTTGGTATTTACTTGGAATCCTGGCACATCTTTTTCATTGTTTCGTGCATTGGGTGAATCTGCCCCGATTGTATTGGTTGCGTTTACTGGTGTTGTAATTGGTTTGATTACGCATTATTTATTTACACGTGCCAAGTCGTACGAACGTATTCCATTGGCATTAATTGTTGGTGGTGCGTTTGGTAATTTGCTTGATCGCATTCGTTTTGGTGCGGTGATTGATTTTTTGGACTTTCACATTGGCGGCTGGCATTGGCCTGCATTTAATGTTGCGGACATATGCATTGTTGTTGGTGTTGGTCTATATTTGTTAAACATGTATATGGCACGTCGTGCGTGCATAAAATTAACCAAAGGTGAAAAATAGTCATGGTAAAAGTATTGGATACATCATCTGGATTTAGTCAATGGAACGCCAATCGTCAGGCATCCGACCGCAAGAAACCGTTATCTGGATTTTTCTGGTGGTTTGTTATTTTTCTTGCGTCATGGTGGTTGATTGGTTCTATGTCTGATAACAAGACCTCAAATGTTCCTGCGCCAGATACGCCGGTTTTTGCAGATGCGTCTATGGTTCCTGCATCAACTATTTCATCTGACGCTATGACTGCGACGGTTCGTGGTCTGCGTATTTCAAATGTTGTGTTAAATGGTTATGCGGCCGATATAGAAACGTCGGACACGGTTGCGTTGTTAAATGGCGATTCTGATTTTATAGAGGTTGGACTTCTAACAACTGGTACAACTGCACCGGTTGCGACGACTGTATGGAACGGCGACAATGGTGAATACAAATGGCGTAATACAGATGGGGTTGAATTTATGCGTACTGTGACACTTGATGGATATCTGGTTCGCATATCTGACACGGTAAAAAACACAACCAAGAATACAATATCTGTGACACCGTATGCACGCACAGTTCGTTCTGGTGCATCTGATACCACATCTGGCATTGTGACCGGTGGCTTGGTATCGTCAAATGGTGATGTGTCCGAAATTGCGTGGTCCAAAATGGATAAGCGTTCGCACGCATATTCAACTACACGTGGGTTTGCGGGCTTTTCCGACAGGTATTGGCAAACGGTCGTATCGTTAAATTCACCTGACCAAACAATAACTTTTAAGAATGTTGGCGATTTGTACACCGCCGATACAGTATCAAGTTCGGTAATGGTTGCTGCGGGCGAAGCGGCGACGATTGATGCGGTTATTTTTGCCGGCCCACGTGATCAGAGTGTTTTAAACGCATATGATTCGGTAATTTCTGGCTTGGGCGAAACCATAGATTATGGTTGGTTTTGGTTTTTGGCCCGTCCGATGTTATGGGTATTAAACGGAATTCACCATATTGTAATGAATTATGGTGTTGCGATAATTATTATGACGATATTGTTGCGTTTAATGATGTGGCCATTGACCCGCAAATCATACACATCTATGGCGGCCATGCAACGTATGCAGCCGGAATTACAGCGTATCCAAAAATTATATGCAAATGACAAAGCTCGTTTACAGTTGGAAATGTTAAAATTGTATCAAACGCACAAGACGTCACCGATGTCGGGTTGTTTGCCAATGTTGATTCAAATACCAATTTTCTTTGCCTTGTACAAAGCATTGTTAGTGTCTGTTCAAATGCGTCATGCACATTTCTTGTGGATATCTGACTTGTCTGCGATGGATCCGTATTTCATATTGCCGATAATGATGGGCGCAACCATGTGGTTGCAACAACGTCTACAATCCGCTGCACGTGGCAAAGCGTCCACTAATACGGACGATATGACGGCACGCACCCAACGAATGATGATGTGGATGCCGGTGTTGTTCACGATAATGTTTGCATGGATGCCGGCCGGATTGGTATTATATTGGACGGTTTCAAACATATTTGGTATTATTCAAATGCAGATAATTCGTCGTCAAACGAACTAGATTTTTCTCCCGCATTGATTGCGGGAAAAAAAATAAAAAAATGTGAATTTTGGTCTTGTGTTATATTCTGAAATCGCATATAATAAAACAGAAAAAGAGAGAGATACTAGATTTGGTGGGCTGTATGAGGAAGAATTCTTACATATTTACTGCAATTTTGGCGATCGTGGTTTCCACAGGCGCATGGGCTAGCACCCCAACTGCAAAGGAAGCACAGGACGGTACGTCGCACCCCGTTTATACCAATGCACCTATTGATGGTGAAGCATCAGAAGGTATCGCCGGTGTCACATACGTAAATCGTGTCGCGAATCGTGCCGGTGCCGCCGCCCAGGCCGCCGAAAATCACGCTGCCCACGCATCTAAATCTGCATACGATGCCGCCACCGCTGCATCTAATGCCCAGGCGTCTGCCGATATTGCCGCCGCTGTAATTAATAATCTACAGGCCGGTGATGGTGTTACAGTTGCAGATGTAATGAGTGCGGATGGCAAATCTACTGTTGGAAAAAAAGTTTCTGCAAAAATATCAGATGGTTTGGAATTTGTTGCGTCTGGCGACAACAAAGGTGCAATCGCCGTCAATATGGGCGCGGGATTAAAGGCAGATACTGGTGGCGCTGTTGCTATTAATGAAGGTGTTGGTTTAAAACTCGAAGGTGATGTTTTAGTCCCAAATTTGGCCGGCGGCGACAGTGTGACCATAACTCAGGGTACGGGCGACGATAAAGACAAGCTTGTAATCTCTGCAAATACACCAACTGCTACAACGCCTGGTGTTGTTAAAATGCCCACCTATACTGAAGTGCAAAGAATGCTAGGGGTAGAAAACCCGGAATTGCCACCTTATGGCAGTGAAAGCGAAGAGGGTAGACAAATGGGCTTGAGTGTTGAAACATTTATTAATTCAGAACTTGCCCGCACAATTACTATGCAAGAGGAAGCAGATAAGGGGGCGTTTTCTGGTGCTTATAGTACGACTGAAGAGATGCCAGACCTGATACCATCTAATTATGAAGAATTGCAAAGCCGTCCGCTTTCTGCTTATGCATATATTGAAAGTCAGATAATAGGGCGCAAAGAAGACGCGACAGTTTATGCCGTAATGCCTGAAACAGATGCTGATGAGTCCCATGCTGTTGGCGATTCGGCGCGACCTGTTTATCTTCAGGATCAGACGGTTGATGGCAAGCATAGAGGTGTGGTCACCCCAATTGACTCCGTCGCAATCCCTGTGGGCAGCGAGAATTTTGCCGAGACAATAACATCTGCAAATGTTGCAAAAATATGGATTCAATAAAAAAACCGCCAACCGGCGGTTTTTTTACCTTTTATAATTATTTATTATCCCATCCCCCTTACTCTCTTTTTGTCATCCCGTGGCTTGACCACGGGATCCAGGTATCGCAAATAAATTACTTGCGCACCAGAATCCGCTTTTTATCCACCCACGCCCCACACACACCGTCACCCCGATGACGATCGGGATCCATTGTGTAATCCCGCAAATAAAAAGTTCCCCTCCGCACTCTCTCTTGTCATCCCGTGGCTTGACCACGGGACCCAGGTACCGCAAATAAATTACTTGCGCACCAGAATCCGCTTTTTAT
>JAZONN010000009.1:0-6578 GCA_045654485.1 Candidatus Enterousia sp.
CTTGTTCATCAAACAAAAAACAGCACTACAAAAACCTAAGAAAACATTCACCCAAGAACAACGCATAAACATAAAGCCAGAACAAGGAAATGTATATGTTCCATCACCTGGAAAATGTAATGGGTGTGATGCCAGATGTAAACTGGGGACGGCGTTTTTATTTGATAAAGATTACGTTTACCCGACGATTGATGGAAAAATTATGGCGCGTTATATCGATGAAAAACACCATTATCAATATACCGGAACCAGTACAGTGGGGTGGGGGATGTCCCCACAACAGGTTGCAGACAGAATCGCAGGCTTTGTTGGCACAATCGCCCGCGTGTGTGACCATTACAAAACAAAATAAACCATCCGCCCCTTCGGACAAAATTTGGAAATTTTTACAAAATAAAAAAGCCGGAAAACCGGCCGAAACTTGGCCTGTCCTACGAAGCCACAAGGTGGCGAAGTAGGATAGCAGCGGAGGGATTGTCTGATTCCCATATTCGCTTTCGCTCTATGGGCCCCTTTCGCTACGTATGGTTCAAACTTCGTTAACACTCGTTTTCACCAACTGACGCCCCGGACCCTGGGGCCCTCATCGTCCACAACTATACCAAAATTAAAACCGCCACACGGGCGGTTTGAATTTTGGTAGCAGCGGAGGGATTCGGACCCCCGACCAAAGGATTATGATTCCTCTGCTCTACCACTGAGCTACGCTGCCAAGCGACACGCATTATAACAGCATTTTTTTCAAATGCAAGGCAAAACAACATTTAGAATTAATTCATATTTACAATCATTATTATTTTTAACCATAATTATTACAACCATACCCAAAACACACTCTATGAAAAAGATTTTATATTCTTTATTAATACTGTCTATACCAATTACCGCAACGGCAAATACAAATCCATTTTTCAACGGATACGACAACCAATTCACCTTTAACATAGGATTGGGCGTTGACAGTGGTTTTTTAATTCCATCCCCTATTCAATGGGTGCCATTTATGATGGCCCAATTTCAATATTCACAACCCACAGAATTCTTTCGTTTACCGGCCCGAAAATCATTGAACATCATCCAAACATTGGGGGCGGGAAAATCACGCGGTTGGCATTGGGATAAATACACCATTCCAATCGCCACAGTATCCGAAGATATAATATTGGCACACGGCAAAGAATGGTATTTTTATACCGGATTGGCCGCCGGTTTCCAAGTCCAACAAAACGAACGCATTGGTTCAAAATTATTATTCGGTTTCAAATTAGGTGGCGGCTTTAAATTATCCGAATGCACCAATTTAGAAATATTTGCCCAACATTATTCCAACGGCAACACCGCCCCCGAAAATAATTCTTATGCGTTTTTTGGTGCCGGCATAACATATAATTTCTAACCCCATCCCTTTGGGGATATACGAAATTAAATCTAATAGCATATACGCCATTATATTTAATTTAATTAGACCATAAATGGTAAATTCTCCAAAGTCCCTTCTGCTACACGCACATTAACATCAATCATCATAAATATGGAATCTGGTGTACGCAAATCATGATCTGCAAAAACAGATGAATCCAATAAGTGACTGGTGTTTACGGACAACTTTGTAATCAAATGGTCATCGTCCAACAAAGTGTAAATCGGACCAATATCCGTTGGTGTATTTGCACCAACTTCGTGTTCATTTTGTGGGCAACGCAAACCATCCATAATTGTTTTTACACGGTTATCAATATCACTGCGTGGCACGCCAACGATTTCCGGATGCAACATTTGAATATCCAATTCGGCCATCAATTTCAAGTTTGGTGTAATAATCGGATTCCAATCAATCCCACCAACATGACGTGTTGTAATTGGGCTTTTGGTTGGATTTGGCACCATATACTGCGTCAAATTATTCCAAGGACTATGTTCAACCAACTTCTTTAATTGCGGATGAAACTGCATACGAATATCCGCGATATGCTGTGCCCGTTTTTTTGGATTAATTAAGATATCACCAAAATACAATAATTTAAACTTCATACTCACACCCTTTTGTTTAAATAAAAATTATCCTTTTTTCTTGATAATTATACCAGAAATTGCTATGTTTTACACAGAAAAAAGAAAGGAATGTTAAATGTCTGTAAATAATGAATATACTGGCGACTCGATTAAAGTTTTAAAAGGGTTAGAAGCGGTTAAAAAACGCCCTGGGATGTATATTGGCGACGTCGGCGAAGGCGGCAGCGGTCTGCACCATATGATTTATGAAGTTGTCAACAACAGTATCGACGAAGCAATGGCGGGCTATGCGGATACGGTTTATGTATCTTTGAACGCAGACGGTTCTGCAACAATCCGTGATAACGGACGCGGTATGCCATTTGATATTAACCACGACACCGGTCGCAGTGCTTTGGAATTAATTATGTGCGAATTACACGCCGGTGGTAAATTTGACAACGAAGGCAGTGGCGCATATAAAGTATCGGGTGGCCTGCACGGTGTGGGTGTATCCGTGGTTAACGCATTGTCATCTTGGTTGGAAGTAACCGTTTGGCGCGGCGACAAACAGGCATTTATGGCATTTGCCGACGGTGTACCAACAACCGACGTAAAGATTACAGAAAACAAATCCGGTATTGCACACGGAACCGAGGTTTCATTCAAACCTTCACCCGACACATTTACCGGCACGGAATTCAGTTTTGACACCATGGAAACTTGGTTACGCGAACAATCTTTCTTGAACGCCAACGTCAAGATTATACTGGAAGACCTGCGTGGTCCAGAAAAGAAAGAACGCGAATTCCACTCGGTTGACGGGCTAAAGGGCTTTGCAACATACCTAAATAAATCCAAAGAACTGTTAAACCGTGAACCAATCCAAATGATTAAGCAACAAGATGATTCATACATCGAAATTGTTTTGCAATGGACAACGGCATATACAGAAACATCTTTATGCTTTACAAACAACATCCCAAACCGTGACGGTGGTACACACTTGGCCGGTTTCCGTGCGGGATTAACACGCGCAATTAACAAATATATTTCCGAAAAAGGAACAAAAAAAGATATCAATCTGTCTGGCGAGGACTTCCGTGAAGGTTTAACCAGTATCGTCAGCGTGAAAATCCCAGATCCAAAATTCGGTTCACAAACCAAAGACAAATTGGTATCCAGCGAAGTTCGCCCAATCGTTGAAAGTACAGTATCTGAAATGCTATACGAATTCTTGGACGAAAACCCACAAATTTCTAAAACAATTATTGATAAAATTATCGAAGCAGCCACCGCACGTGAAGCCGCCCGTAAAGCACGTGAATTATCACGCAAAAAAACAGGTCCCGAATTGGGTGGTCTGCCCGGAAAATTGGCGGGCTGTTCCGAACGCGACCCATCAAAATGCGAATTGTTTATTGTAGAGGGGGACAGTGCTGGTGGTACCGCAAAGCAAGGACGAGACCGCAAAACCCAAGCCATATTACCATTACGTGGTAAAATTTTGAACGTTGAACGTGTGCGCTTTGATAAAATGTTGGGGTCCGACACAATTGGCGCATTAATTACCACAATGGGCGCCGGCATCGGCAAAGATGATTTCGACATTGAAAAAATGCGTTATCACAAAGTCATCATCATGACCGACGCGGACGTTGACGGTCAACATATTCAAACATTGTTAATGACATTCTTCTATCGTCATATGCCCCAAGCAATCGAACGTGGATATATCTATGTTGCCAAACCACCTTTGTACGGTGTTACACGTGGTAAACAGCAAATTTATCTGCAAAACGAACGCGAAATGGACGATTATTTGATGGAACAACTATCAACAGACGGTATGATTGAAACAGCCGACGGCACACAAATTTCAGGCGCGGACTTAAAACGTTTATTGGGGTTGGTATTGGATATGCGTAATGCCCTGCAACCATTAAACCATATTGTTCCATTACGCTTTGTCGAAGCATTGGCATTAAACGGCGCATTTGAAAATGAAAACGAACAAACATTTACCGCCGTTCAAACTATGCTGGACGCGCAAGAATTAGAATTCGAACGCGGATGGAAAGTATCTTCAAACGAATCCGGCATCGAAATCACACGCACATTGCGCAGCGTTCGTGAAACATATGTTTTACCACGCGAAAAAATCAACGGGGCCGAAATTCGTGCATGGCACAGATTGGATGGTCGCAACGAATTGATTGAAACATTTGGCAAACCAACCGTATTACGCGTTAAATCAAAGTCACAAAAAATATGGGGTGCTTTGACTTTGTTAAACACTGCATTTGAATACGCAAAAACTGGATTAAAGATTCAACGCTATAAAGGTTTGGGTGAAATGAACGCAGAACAACTATGGGAAACAACAATGGATCCCAACCATCGTTCTTTGTTCCAAGTCACAATCCAAGACGCCACCAAAGCCGACGAAGTTGTATCAATGTTAATGGGCGACGTTGTCGAACCACGACGTGACTTTATCGTTGAAAACGCTTTGGATGCAAACCTTGACGTTTAATGATTTGGCGCAGGTTTTTCCTGCGCCTATTTAATTACGGAAACAAAAATATGTCCGATCAAAAATTTAACATTAACGAATTTGGTGAAATACACCGTCCAAATCACACCAAAAAGGACGACTTGGAATCATCGGAATACAGTATACTGCAATACGAAATATTTTCACATCCGGAACGCTTTACCGCCGCAGAATTAGAACAAAAGAAAAAACGTCTTGCCGAACTGGAACAAAAATTTGGCAAACAAGACGATTCAGCATTGACCAAAATGCGAATAAAATTAAAACAGAAAAAACAACCCAACAACCAATCATTAACAAATGCTTTGCTTGGCTTGAAACAAAATAAAGAATCAGGAAAATAAAATGTCCGAACCTATGCCAATCATCAAACGTGGCCCCAGCAAACTGGACCAATTAAAAGCGGAACTAAACAAAGCCGAAACAGAATTGGAATATTTCCGCCACAGCAACCTGTCCGAACCACAATTATCATTATACAAAGCACGTGTAAAAAGATTAAAAGAACAAATCGAAGCAGAAAAAGGCAAACAACTCCAAAATGGCCAAATGAATATAGATGAAAAATTAAAACAATTATCTGCACAAAAACAAAATCCTTCACCGGCACAAATGGCGCAATTTGCCATGAACAACCAATACAATTAAACACAAAAAATGTCCGACCATAAATTTACATCTGATTGGTTTTTTGAACTAGATAAAACACTGCGTGCATCAGGTTTGGATTCAGACGCACAAAGCTTTGACGAAATTTTATCAAACTTGAAACAACGAAAAATTTATTCACCAGATGAATTTGCATCACATTGCTTTTATGTAATTCTGGCGGGTGGATTTTCACAACAAACCGCAAAGAAAATTCACGAAAAAATTATTCACGCAATCAATCACCACAATACAAACTTTGATAATTTGATTCAGATTTTTAACAACAAAAACAAAATAAATGCTATCTGTAAAATTTGGGATTTACGACATAAAATTTGCGAACAATACTATACATTAAACACATTAGATGAAAAATTACATTTTTTACAATCCTTGCCTCACATTGGAAAAATCACTGCCAATCACTTGGCACGAAATCTGGGCGAAGACATTGTAAAATACGACATATGGATTCAACGTCTTGGATGCGTATTTGCCAAACGCGATGATTTAGTATCCAAAATCAATAACGCAAAATTATGCGACGAAATAAAAACAATTTGCGACAACATGTTCACCCATATACACCAAGAAACCGACCTACCCCGTGGATATATAGATGTTGTATTATGGAAATCATTACAAACAGGATTAATAAAACTATGAACGTAAAAATCGAACAATCTTGGAAAACCGCTTTAAGTTCTGAATTTGACAAAGAATACTTTATCAAATTAACAGATTTTGTCCGCAACGAATACACATCGGGCCACACCATATACCCCGCTGCAAAAAATATATTTAATGCATTTAATTTATGTCCACTTGATAATGTCAAAGTCGTCATAATTGGCCAAGACCCCTATCATGAACCAAACCAAGCACACGGTCTATGCTTTTCGGTTTTACCACCAACACCAAACCCACCAAGTTTACAAAACATCTATAAAGAAATCGAAAGTGATTTGGGGCACAAAAGTATAACAAATGGCGATTTAACCAAATGGGCCGAACAAGGTGTATTATTATTAAATTCAACATTGACGGTTCGTGCACATGCGGCCGCATCACATGCCGGACACGGATGGGAAGAATTTACAGATGCCGTAATACGCACATTGGCAACACGCAAAAATATTGTTTATATGTTGTGGGGCAGTTTCGCACAAAAGAAAGCATTAATCGTACCAGCAAACGACAATTTAATATTAAAGTCCGCACACCCATCACCACTATCGGCATACCGTGGATTTTTTGGCAACCATCACTTTTCATTGGCAAATGAATATTTAACCCACCACAACAAAACACCAATTAATTGGTAAAGAATTTGCAATGGATAAATTAAAGATAATGGCATAGATGCGAATAAACCCGT
>JAZONN010000010.1:0-12058 GCA_045654485.1 Candidatus Enterousia sp.
TCATTCTCAAATCCCTTTAAAGTATTCTTTAGAAATTATATCATAAAACAATGCAAAAATAAAGAAAAAAACAAACAAACAAAGACGGGGCATCGCCCCGCCTTGATTATTTTTTCCACTTCCATTCAATTTTCGACTCGCTTCCCGTCAACAACCTGGAAATATTTGCCCTGTGTCGCCACATGCACAACAAACCAATCGCTAAAAACGCAAAACCGACCTGAATTGATATTGCAAACCCCAGCACCGGAATCAAGCAAAATACTATTACCGCCCCAAAAGAAGACATCCCTGACGTCAACGCAACCGTCAACCATTCAATTCCACAAATCGCAAAAGACAATGGACTGACTGCCAACAAAACACCAAACAGCGACGAAATCCCCTTGCCTCCTTTGAAACGCAACCATATCGGATAGCAATGTCCAACGATTGCAGCAAACCCGCACCATGCACCAAACGCATCGCCTGCAACATATTTTCCAACAAATACCGCCGCAATTGCCTTGGCCATATCCAGCAGCCAAACCAATCCTGCCATACGCAATCCACCAACACGCATAACATTTGTTGCCCCTATATTACCACTGCCAACCCGTCGCAGATCCCCCTTGCCTGCTAATTTTGTCAGAATCAACCCCATTGGGACACTGCCCAGAAAATAAGATGCAATAATTGCAATTAAGTAAATCATGTTATTTTTCCTTGATTTTCTGTTTGTTTTTTATAAAATATCAAAATCAAAACAAAAATAAAAGGAAAATAACGTGGCGAATCATAAGTCATCTGAAAAAAGAATTTTGGTCTCGGCCAAGAAAAACGCAATCAACACTGCCCGTCGCAGTGCGGTAAAAACCGCAACTAAAAAGGCATTGGTTGCAATTGAATCTGGCGACAAAGCGGCTGCTACAACCGCATTGCGCAATGCAGAAAGCAAAATCATGAAATCTGCTGGCAAAGTTATGCCAAAAAAACGCGCAGCACGCAAGATTTCTCGCTTGGCGAAGAAAGCGGCCAAAATGGCATAATGTCATTTCAGCAATTTAAAAGATTCCCCAATCGGGGAATTTTTTAATACTCACAAATCAACAACACAAAAAAAATCCCCAAACGGGGATTTTTATTTCTTTTTTGCAACCGTTTTTTTTGCGGTCTTTTTCCCAGCCACCGACTTTTTTACAACCGGTTTTTCATTTGCCTTTGACGAATTCTTTAATTCCTTCTTAAAGATTTTCAGCCCCTCGGCCAAATTTTTCATCATATTGGGAATTTTGTTATGACCAAACAAAATCACAACCAACACAACAATTAATGCTATTTCCATCCAACCTAATCTCATTATCTTACCTCTTGGTATTATTTTGCAACATAGCAATCCAATCCATCAGATTTTGCATTACGGCAAAATCCATTTGCATCGGCCGAAGTTTTGAACGCAACACGTAATCTATATGTTGTTTTACCATCCTTTAACTGTGCCGCCAAAATAACAAACTGTTTATCTGCAAACAAACTTTTATGTGCATTTACAATCTGACGTTGCGCTGTCTCTGCAGCGGCACGACTGCTATACGAACCAAATTGCACATACCATGCACCGGCCACAGGTTTATCGGCGGTCTTAGACACTGTCTTTTTCGCCGCTGGCTTTACTGCGGGCTTGACCACTGACTTAGTTGTCTGCTTGACCACAGGTTTCGTCACGGTCTTTACCGGTTCGGCCTTAACAGTTTCTTCAGCCGCAGGTTTAAACACAACTTCTTTTCTTTCTTCTACAACACGCACAGGCACACCAACCGTTGCTTGTGGTTTTACCGTCTCTGGCGCTGACTGTGGTGCCACAGCCACTTTTTCCGGCACAACTTGTGCGGGTGCCGCCGGCATAACATTCATTTCTACCGGTGCCGGTGTATCCACAACCGCCACAGGCGCATCTAAATCCACTTCAACCGCAGATGATTGGTCTTCGCCAATTAAACGAATGATAATATAACTAGACAAAACAACGGCCAAAACACCAACCCCCAACAACAACCAAGGTTTCTTTGGACGTGGCGCCGCAAACGGTGTCGCATCCGGCAGAGTGTCCATAGAATCGCTATCGTCCAAATCCAATAAATCTAAATTGTTATCATCATTCATGATGCATTCTCCCATATTAAGTTAAATGTATTATATCATAAAAAATACCGATAACAAAACGTTATCGGCAAAAATTTATTTTGGCATATTACCAAAATTTGGTGGTACAATTAATTTATGGTTTTCTTCTATAATTGGCTCAACCTCACACTTCTTGGCACACCCCGACACAACCATTGGCACCATAACTAGCATACACAACAATAAAACTTTTTTCATTTATTCCCCCATTTATATATGGGGTGGTCGCCCACCCCATAACGATTACATTGGCATTTTGATTGCATCTTGCATCATTGCAACGAAATCAGATAACGACATAGAATCCTGCTTTTCTTCACCCAAACGGCGCAAAGTCACATTTTTCTCGGCCATTTCTTTTTCACCAACAACCGCAATAATCGGCGTTTTTGCCAAAGACAATTCACGGATTTTATAGTTCACTTTTTCATCACGCAAATCTGCACGTGCATTTACACCCGCCGCACGCAACGCCGACACAACTTCATTTGCATATTCTGCATGCTTTTGTGAAATTGGCGTTACGACAACTGGTTCTGGACTTAACCACAATGGCAAATTGCCACCCGTTGATTCCAACAAGATTCCCATAAATCTTTCAATCGATCCCAACATTGCACGATGCAACATAATTGGACGATGTTTTTCACCATCTTCACCGACATACGATAAATCGAATCGTTCTGGCAAATTCATATCCAATTGAACCGTACCACATTGCCAAACACGGCCCATAGAATCTTTCAGATAATTATCAATCTTTGGACCATAGAACGCCGCATCACCTTCGGCAATTTCATATTCGATACCATTTGCATCCAACGCATGTTTTAATGCACCTTCGGCTTTGTCCCAAATTTCATCTGAACCGATACGGAATTCAGATTCTTTACGCGTTGCCAATTTCATCGTAATTTTATCAAAGCCGAATTTGCCATAGATATCTTTAATAAATTTCAAGATTTTGACAACTTCTTCTTCTAACTGTTCTTCGGTACAGAAAATATGCGCATCATCTTGGGTAAATTCACGCACACGCATCAAGCCCGACAAACCACCGGCCGCTTCATAGCGATGAACTTTACCAAATTCCGCCATATACAATGGCAAATCTTTATACGAACGCAATCCATGCCCAAATACCAACATACCACCCGGACAAGACATAGGTTTAATACAGAACACTTTACCATCTTGGGTTTTACCGGAATAATTGTGTTCACCGTACTTTGCCCAATGTCCACTGCGTTCCCACAAACATCTGTCCATAACCGCCGGCGTAGAGATTTCTTGATAACCGGCCAATTCTTGACGATGACGAACATATTCGATTAAACGACGATAAACCTTAAATCCTTTATCGTGCCAGAACACAGCCCCCGGTGCATATTCTGGTTCAAAATGGAACAAATCCATTTCTTTACCCAACTTACGGTTATCACGTGCGGCGGCCTCTTCCTGCATTTTCAAGAATTCTTCCAAATCTTCTTTGGTCATAAATGCATCAACATAGATACGTTGTAACATTTTATTTTTCGAATCGCCTTTCCAATACGCACCTGCGACGCTACGTACTTTAAATGAATCACGTGGCAAATCTTTAGAACTTTCGACGTGTGGCCCACGGCACAAATCAACAAAATCACGGAAAGTATAGATAGATAACGCTTCACCCGCCGCATCATATTCATTCAACCATTCCATTTTATATGGCTGTTCTGCGAAAATTTCTTTTGCTTCATCTAAAGACACATTACGTTGTTCAAAGCGACCATTTGATTTAATCAAATCACGCATTTCTTTTTCAATTTTTTCAAAGTCACTTTCTGAAAAACGATATTCGGTATCAAAGTCATAATAAAAACCATTTTCAATTGCTGGTCCCCCTGCGAATTTAACATCTGGGTGCAACTTTTTAACCGCCGCCGCCATAACGTGTGCCAACGAATGACGAATCGTTTCAATTGGATAAGACATATTTAATCCTTATATTTTATATACTTGTTATTTTTTAAGCTGATTTATTATAGAAATTTGTGCGGTCAACCGCAATACAGAAATTACACCCCCAACGGGGTTGTAGTAGTTGTTGTAAAGAAACATTTAAACAAATTCATAACACCTATCATAACCACATAAGCACAAAAAATCAAGTTTTATAATTTTCTTTACCGCATTTTGCTGTACTTACACGTTTTACGACAATATGCCAACGCCCTTTTATATGCATAGTCCGCCCAGGTAAATGTAAATGTTGTACAATTCACAGACCGATATATACTGTACCCCAAATAATCAGCCCCCATTATTTCTTTATCCCCAACAAACATTGCCGGCCTAACATACAAAACCTGAACACCTTCCTTGTAATTATATTTGTCATCAACCTGTAAACGCAACGACAACAAACACCGTTCATCACAGCAATCACAGCGCAAATCTTTTGGCAAAACGGACGCCTTTTCCACACTCAAAATACTCTTGTTATATTTTCTTTCATACGGCACGACACACCCCTATAAATCCAAAATCGTTCCGAACAAAACAGCAAAGAAGAAACAAACGCTGCCCCCGATTACGAACAAATGCCACACGCCATGCGAAAACTTCATACGACGCCACAGGTAAAACAACACACCAATCGTGTACGCCAATCCACCCGCCAATATGAACCACAGACCACGTTCCGGAATACTGCGAATCATCGCCGGCAATATAAACAGCAACGTCCACCCCATTGCAACATATAACCCCACCATCCATTTCGGTTGTTGATGCGGATTACGAATTTTCATATACGAACCAAACAAAACAATTCCCCAGAGTATGGCAAACACAATCCACCCAATCAATCCACGCAAATTCACCAACAAAAATGGTGTATAGGTTCCCGCAATCAATGCATAAATTGCAACACTATCCCAAACTTCAAAAAAACACTCATGTTTTTTTCCAATTGTCGCATGACACATTGTTGAACCGAAATACAACGTTATCATCGTCACACCAAAGATTGCACACGACACAATCGCCCACACATCGCCTTTGATACCCGCAAACACAACCAATAATGTTAATGCCGCAATCGCCAAACCGATACCAATACCATGGGTTAGAATATTCACAACCTCTTCTGCGTGTGTCGATGGTTTTTCCCAACGGAACAGCCCCGTTGCACGCAAAACTTTTAATAATTTTGACGCATGCTTGTCTTTCTTTACCGCACGCATACGTTCACGTTTTGTCTGTGTCATTTTATTGCCCCTTCGATTCGTTTTTTAACCCTATCGCCACCCATAACATTCATAATAGAATACAAATCCGGCGTATTTGTGCGTCCCGACAAAGCAACACGCAAATTCATTGCCACATCACCATTTTTGATACCGCACTTTTCGGCAACGGCAACAATTTTTGCCCACCAAGAATCTTTATCATCTGACGCATCATATGTTTCTAAAAATGCACGCAACGCGTCCGCATTAAATTCATATTCGAAATTTGGCACAAACAATTCATCCCAGAAGAACGCAACATTTTCCAACGTCTGGGACCATGTAATGAAGTCCTTACGTACACGTTTTGGATTATCACGTTCAACACCCAAAACACCGGTTAAATACGATTCGTTTGCAACCTGCATTTTATTAATATCTGTACCATATTCATTTGCCCATTGGGTGGCACGCGCAACCAATTCTGGCACAGGCAAAGAACCAATAAATTCTTTGGCCCACCATTCCAACTTTTTCATATCAAACAGCGCACCGGACATTGGAATCTTTTTTGCACGCATTTCATAATCCCAAAATGACCTAACCTGCCCCTTCATTTTGGCTTCTTCATAACCAGATGCGGCAATATTTCCCAAATACTCAATTACCGCATCAACCGGCCAACCTTGTTCCAAGAAGAACGCAACGTTTGCCTCGGGGTCTTTACGTTTTGACAACTTTCTTTGCTTACCTGTTTCTTCATCAATCTTGTCAATTGTAGATGTATGAATATACAATGGTGCATTCCACCCCATCATACGAAACATCTGTACATGCAATGGCAACGATGGCAACCATTCTTCACCACGAATAACGTGTGTTGTCCGCATAAAATGGTCATCACACAAATGCGCAAAATGATATGTTGGCAATCCATCATTTGATTTTATCAAAACAATATCTTCATTATTTTCTGGGAATCCAATCGAACCACGCACCGCGTCTTTACAGAATATACGTTGTTCTGGATTTCCCGCAGAAAACAGGCGTATAGACGGAATTTCACCATTATCCAAACGCAACTCTATTTCTTCTTCTGTCAAATTACGGTCACGTGCAAACTCGCCATAAATACCCGTTGCAAACCCCGCTGCCTTTTGTTTTTCACGTATTTCTTCCATATCATTTGCACTTAAAAAGCAAGGGTATGCCATACCATTTTCCAACAAATGCGCCACCACAGAATGATAAACGTCCTTACGTTGCGACTGATAATACGGGCCGTATTTTTCATCGTTATTATACACCAAACCGAATCGTTCCATAGATTCATTAATAATGCGAACTGCGTCCGCTACCTCACGTTTAGTATCCGTGTCTTCGATACGCAACATAAATACGCCGTTGGACTGGGCGGCTAACTTGCAATCAATCAACGCACCATACAATCCACCTATATGCATATACCCCGTTGGACTGGGCGCAAAACGTGTAACAAACGCACCATCTGGCAAATCACGTACCGGAAATTTTGCTTCTAATTCATCCAAAGTATATTTTGGTGCCGCACCCAAAACACGTGCAATTAAATCTTTTGATAATCCATTTCTCATTTTACTTTTCCTTTTGCCAATCTTGTCTTAATTTTGAATATACCGCTATATCGTGAATTACACCATTTGGTAAAACCTCTGCCTGACGCAAAATACCATCTAACTTAAAGTTTAACCGTTCCGGTATTGCCCGTGATGCTTTATTTTCCGTTGCACATCGAATTTCAACACGATTCGCATTTCCTTCTTCAAAGGCCAAATTTTGAACCTTTTCAACCGCCCTTGTCATTACACCACGCCCGTTTGCGGCTTTATCCAACCAATACCCAATTTCAACGGTTTTATTCGACACATCTTCACGCACCACACCAACCATACCACGAAGGCGCATATTTTCATACAATAAATATTTATTCGTATCCTCACTTGCCACAGATTTTGCTACATCAAATTCATCTTCTGGCGTACGGACAAAATCAACCCATCCCAACCAAGGACGAAAAAAATCACGATTTCTATTTACCACATCATATAAATCACGTGCCACCTGAAAAGAAGCAGCCGGCTTATACATATCAAATTCGAAATCAAAATCTATACTATGCGGATACTTCGCCATATCTATATATTCCTTGTATTTTTCGAAACTCAATTCTATACTAAATATATGGAAAAACAAGAAATAAGAACATTTGGTCGCCGTCACGGCAAAAAATTATCATTACGTCAACAAACATTGATTGACGAACTGTTGCCCACATTAAAACCAACAACCGGCAACATATTGGAAATTGGCTTTGGTGCGGGTGAACACGTACGTGATTTGGCACGCAACAATCCCGCCAAAATCATTATTGGTGCCGAACCTTTTATGAACGGCGTCGCATCATTACTGTCTGCGATTACAGACGAAAAAACGAATCGGGTATTGGACGAATATCGTGGCATTCGCATTTGGGCGGATGACGTACGTGATTTTCTGCGTACAACCGATTCGAAATTCGAACAAATTTGGGTATTACACCCCGACCCTTGGCCCAAGGCAAGACACGAAAAACGTCGTCTGTTAAATGCAGATTTTCTGAACACATTATCAAAATATTTGGATCAAAGTGGCGAAATCATAATCGGTACAGACCATTGGGAATATTTCGATTGGATTTTAGAACAAATAAAATCAACAAACTTAACCGCAACCATCCCCGACATGGAAATCATCCAAACACGGTATCAACACAAAAACAAAGCGGGAACTGACGCACCAAAATATTTGATATTATCGCTTTAACAATTAAACCAGAATTTTACCCCATTCAACAATTCGGGACGCATTGATTCAATCAATCGCACAGTTTGTTCTATACGCATGAAATTCGGGCCAAATGCAAAATGCAAATCAAAATTATTATTCTTGTCCCACGCATTTAACATACCATACAAACGCCCAACAAAATCCGATTTATTTCCCATATCATTGGTCAAAACAAACAATACAGACGAAGCATTAATTTTCCGTAAATTCGCAAACAATTCACCCCAATCATATGCGTCAACTTCTGCAATATCGATACCAATTTCTAAAACTTTATCAAAGAACAAATCATCTCGAATAATATGTACATTTTCAACCAAGCCAGATAAAGCAACCTTGGGCAAAAAAACCTGTGCCCCATGCGCCCCCTGTTTAAAAGCCATATTGATACGTGATGTCACATCTGAAATTTGCTCATCAGAAATATCTTTATCTGGAAAATAAAATCTTGCCATAATTTGCGTCATCGTATTTTCCAACCAAGGCCACACCACCCCAACACAATCCGGCACAACTGATATCGCACACAGATTTTTATCAACCGCCACCGCCACCGCACGGGCCAAATCAGTTGCATCCAAATCACCACCGCACCACAATGCGACATACGATTGATATTCTTTTAAAAATACATTCTCTTCTATCATAACACTTTCTACTTTATCATAAATATGATACAATATAAACACAATGACAAACAAAATTAACAATGTTTTATTAGGTCTTTTGTGGACCATTGCTATAACCCTTGGCGCATGCTTTTGGTTTAACACAATGTTTGGTTTTAACCTGCTACTTGGGGCACATTGGCATCATTTGGCATACATGCAGGCAGCACAAAACCCTGTAAAAACATCATTTTACACATCACTTATCTGTTTTGTTATTATTCTTATATACGGCTTTTACATAATAATGCGTCCGAACCTGAATACAAAAAAGACCACCAAGGTAACACAAAAAAACAAAGAAATACCATCAGCCGCACCAACACCGGCACCGGCATCACCGACTGTTACTGCAACCACCACACCAACCCAAAGTACACCATATTCAACGCCAACCACAGTCACCCCTGAATCAGAGACACACCTAACACGTCCACCAAGATTGAATCTGCCCATCGCCCCAACACCACCACCGGCACCAGTCACCACAAATCAACCTATGGACAACTCAACACTAATACCACCAACCAAACAAGCAACCGAACAACCAACTGATTGGCTGCACTTGGGTGACATATTTACAGATACAGGATACACCGTCAAAAACGCCCCAAACATAAATGGATTACAAACATCCCTTTTTGCAATTGGCACCAACGAAACTGTATGGATTGGTGCAATCGGGATAAAAACAAACCTGCTTGATGCGGCAATCAACGTCGTCCGCCAAGTATTTGCCGACACCTTGGAAGATATTGAAATCACCGTGCACGGATTTATCATTTCCGCACCAGATGCCAAAAATCCAACTATCCCTTCAATATTAACATTTGACAGTCCAAACAATTTACGTGAATATATGGAAGAACACCGCAATCCACCGTTACCATCGGATGATAATGGTAACTTTGATGCGTTTTCATCATACATATCAACGGTTATTGATTACATAGAGAAATTATAATGCAATTATCTGCAAATGCGGCCGAAAAAATAATATCTGATATGGGCATGGGCGACATGCCACTTATTGAAATGCAACCCATACCATCACCGGTCACATCAGATTGGTTTGTACAATACAAAAAACTTTGCCATGAATTTTTATTATCTTTAACAGATTCCGTTGATACTTTGGCATTTATGAATTTTTCTCAAGACGAATTTATGGGCTTAATCACCGGCCAATCTGTACCCGAAAACTTATCTATACGTTTTCGCAAACCATTGGTATGGGGTGGGAAATTGGAAATAGACAACCTATTTATGTGCTGGACATTTCCGCATTCATATAACCTTGACCGATTTATCGCCAACCAATTTGGCAACACAACAATTTGGATGCCCAATCCAGCCAAGAAGATATACTTACCCGCCCACACCGCCGAAGGTGGTGACGGCGGCAACGCAACCGAAGACCGGTTGGCACAAATGGCCGCACAATTGGCATCGGGACGCGACATCTAAACAACGGGATAAATAATGACGTGCAATGATTTTTTATCTGCTATGCAATCACGAGGTGCGATTATATCCGCCCCATGTAACGCACAACAATGTCAAATAACAAACGCTGTTTTACAACAAATGCGTTGCGCAATGTTGCCAGCATTCATGATGGAATTATACACTAAATGCAACACTATTAATCTGGGCAACGGCTATATTTTTGGCCCAATGGAAACATCACGTGGCACACGTTTCCCTATACCATCTATCATTTCTATAAACCAAGACATTTCCGCAATGGGTCGTACCGTTGGCAAAACCATTTTTGGACGCAATGATTTATTCTGGTTTGCATTTGACGCATTTGGCGTATGCTATATGTTGGACAATTTAACATTAACACCACTACGTAAATACGACGACCCATTTCGTGCAATGGCCGATTGTTTAATAGCAGGAAAAATGTAATCAAATGAAAAAAATCTCTGTATCTTTATCGGGACACCAAACTAGTATCACACTAGAACCAGAATTTATTGAAATACTGAAAAAAATTGCCACAAAGCGTGGCGTATCCATCGCATCCATAATATCTGAATTGGATAACACACGCACCCCCGACACAAATCTTTCATCGGCGGTACGTGTTTGGATATTACATCAATTATTATTATCGGCAAAAATCTAAAATTATTTACTGCGTCTGTCTGTGACAACCAATACCACAATGGATATAATTAATATAATTATCATCCATCCATTTAATCCAATCATACGATATGGCGTAACATGCGCCCCCCACACAAAGCCATCCAACACCCCTGCTTCGCCCACAGGCATCGACGATATAACACGACCATCCGCACCAACAAAAGCACTTATCCCCGAATAGTTCGCACGAATAATTGGCAATCCTGCCTCAATCGCATACCTGCGCACCATATCCAGATGTTGATATGTACCAGCCGTATCTCCGAACCAATTATCATTTGTAATATTAATAACCGCATGCAAATGCCCCGTCCCACGTGGCACCAAAGAATCAGAAAACACAACTTCATAACACACAGCCGGCACGAACAAGAAATCGCCAATCCCCAATAATTCCGGCCCATTACCCGCCGTCAAGTTTGCGGGCGACGGCAATATTCCCATTGGGCTGTATTCTCCAAACGGCACCAAATGTGATTTACTGTACACATGTTGAATTGCCCCAAATTCATCTGTAATAACCATAGAATTAAACAATCCGCCATTATTGAAAGTATTTGCCCCCAATATAATCGGCCGACTTAATCGTTGCGCCAATGAAATAATATCATCATGCAAAACAACAAACGGATATGCGGTTTCTGGGAACACAACCAAATCCGGAATTCGCCCACCGGTCACCGCCAAATCATATAATTTTTCAACATTATTTTTGGCCAATTCAATTGCTTGGGCACGATTATGCGTCGCTTTCTTTTCTTGGGATTGCGCAACTTGAACGATACGAATCGTTGGTGTTGCACTGTCCATATCAATTCCCGTCCAATGAATATTAATCGCACCAAACACCATACCAATTAACATCAAACCAGTAAAACCACACGCCCCACCCCAATGACGTCTATTTCGCAAAAATTCAACAATACCGGCAACCAATCCAACCAAAACGAACGTTAACCCCAACGCCCCCCACAAAGACATAGAATT
>JAZONN010000011.1:0-62363 GCA_045654485.1 Candidatus Enterousia sp.
GCCGCTTCGGTTTTGCGGGCATTGTTGATTTGTTTCAGATCCAATATGCGACTAAAATATTTTTGGGATTCAGAATATTTATCTTCTTTGAAATACAACAACCCCATCGCCCATAGACCATATTCGGAATTTGCATCCGAGGCAACAAACCCCCATTTCTTGGCCAACTCCATTTCGCCATTTGTATAATATATAAAGGACAAACGCCCCGCCAATCGACCATAGTCAGATTCTGTTAGTTTTTCACGGAATGATTTGTCTTCTAATATTTGACGGGCAACTTTGGTTGAACCGGTACGTATCGCACCTTTGAATTTATCAATTTTTTTTGCTGTTGAACCACTATATTTCTTGGCGGTCCAAGTTTCAGATTGCGCCGTTTCAATGGATTCAGATCCAGATATCATATTTGGCACAGATGCGGCACGGGTCTTTACCTGCTTTTTCTGGGCAAGTTTTGCCATACGTGATGCACCGGGCATATCATAATATTTTTCCATCCATGATGCGACCTCTTTACCACGTGTGCGATACGTGTCGGAAAAATACCGTTGATATAAAACTTCGTTCATTAATAATTTGTCTGCAATTTGATTTTCAACACGCATAGCGGTGTCTATTTTCTCTTTGGATTGCAGGGCAAATATTTGTTCATATAATGCCGCATCCATATCAGACAATATTTGCGGACGTTCAACCGCCACCGCCATATGCGGCAACATTACTGCGAATAAAATGAAGAAAATCTTTTTCATGGTTCGAATCAGAATAATGATGTCTTGGGTAATTTACACACAACGGCATTATCATCATCTTCGGGAATTTGATCGATGATTTTTTTGAAATCCGATATACGTGAAAACTTGCGATATACGGATACAAAACGTACAAACGCAATCGGATCCAGATTTAATAATGAATCAGACACCATTTGGCCAACCAAAGCACTGCTAACCGTATCATCGGTGGTTTCGGTTTCCAAACGGCGATGTATCGATGTCACCAAACGTTCAATTTGTTCATCACCAACATCACGATTGCGACACGCCAATTTAATGCTGCGACGCAGTTTTTCGCGATCGAACGCCTCTAATTTTCCATTATTTTTACGGACAACCAAATCACGCATCTGAATACGTTCAACGGTGGTGAATTTAGCACCACATTGTTCGCATACACGACGACGGCGAATAATCGCATCTTCTATGTCGGGACGGGAATCCGTTACACGACTGTCGGTGGAATTGCAGTATGGACATCTCATGGTTATATACGGTAGCAATCAAATCGAATATTCGCAAGTAGAATTTATCATGGCAAAAAATTGCTTTTTTATAAAAATCAAGTGCTTTATTTCAAAAAATCTTACGACGCATAAAAAAAATAATCCCAAAATGTGATAAAATGGTCATCAGGACGAGAGTACGAGAGAGATGAACAAATATCTAGACAAGATTTTATTGGGGGATTGTATCGAAATGATGCGCGGTTTACCCGATGCATCCGTTGATGCAGTTTTTGCAGACCCACCATATAATCTGCAATTGGGTGCAAAAACCCTTTATCGTCCAGAAGATCAAACCGCCGCACGTGCAGTTCGTGATGAATGGGATGCATTTGAATCAAATGAAGAATATGACAAATTTACACGTGCATGGTTGGCGGAATGTAAACGTGTCTTAAAACCAAATGGCGCATTGTGGACAATCGGCAGTTATCATAATATTTTCCGTGTTGGTGCCGCCTTGCAGGATTTGGGGTTCTGGATTTTAAATGATGTTGTATGGGTAAAAACAAACCCTATGCCGAATTTCCGTGGAACACGCTTTACCAATGCACATGAAACATTGATTTGGGCAACACCAACAAAAACAGGTAAATATACGTTTAATTATGAAACAATGAAAAAATTAAACGGCGGAAAACAAATGCGTTCTGATTGGGATATGAATATATGTCTGGGCGAAGAACGCGTAAAAGGTGACGATGGCAAAAGTTTACACAACACCCAAAAACCTATGGATTTATTACGCCGTGTAATATTGGCATCCACCAAAGCGGGCGATGTTATATTAGATCCATTTATGGGTTCGGGCACAACGGCCGCCGCCGCACGCGAATTGGGCCGTCATTTTATCGGTTTTGAACGCGACGCCACATACGTCGCAGCCGCCCAAGAACGAGTTGCCGCAGTTACACCGATTGATTTGTCTGAAATCGAGGTTGCAAAACCAAAACGTGATGAAGTTCGTGTTGCGTTTAAAGAATTGATAGAGGCAGGTTTGTTGTACGCAGGTCAAACATTGGTCAGCCCACGTGGCGAACGCGTGATGATTACCCAAGACGGACAGTTAACACATCAACTGTATGGCAAGGCATCTATTCACGTTATGGCAGCAAAATTACAACGTAGTGTTAGTTTTAATGGATGGGATTATTGGTCCGCACAAAAACAAGATGGCACAATGGTTTCAATTGACGAATTACGTAAATATGTGCGCAAAATCAAATCCGAAATCAAACAAGCCGCATAAAGAATTAAAAAACCGCCAAAACGGCGGTTTTTTTTATCGCGTATGGAACGGCGCAAAATATTTCAAAGAATCTAATTTATGTCGCGCAGAATCCAGTTGATACTGTTTCTTGGCCTGATCCAATTGATGTTTTTGTATTTTGTTTGATTCATTTAAGCGTTGATCAACACTGGTCAATACCATTACGCCCCACAAAACAGTCAATACCGCAATTACCGGTAAACATCCGGACAAATTGACATGCAATGAATCGTTTATATCTTGTTCTATTTTTATCTTTTTATTATCCATAATTTTCACCCCCAATTAAAACCAAGTCCAAGGTTGAAATACCTTT
The DNA here is from genome assembly GCA_045654485.1 of Candidatus Enterousia sp. Taxonomy (GTDB): domain Bacteria; phylum Pseudomonadota; class Alphaproteobacteria; order Rs-D84; family Rs-D84; genus Enterousia. The sequence continues at coordinate 2,872 of JAZONN010000011.1, forward strand.
AACAGGCCCAGCGCAGTACGTTTGTCCGCATAGGTATGGCCACAACGCGGGCAAACATTAAATGGCTTGATTATTGCTTTGGCTTTGCCAAATATCAAATGCCATATATATAACCCCAATGCCCATGCCGCAATTACCAACCCCCATGCAACATAGCCAAAGTATGTATCAACCGTATTTGTAATAACAGTAATTGTTGTGACATCAGATTTAGATAAATCATCATAAATCTTGGTCGCAACCGGCCAAGTGGACGGACGCCATGGATAAACATGTTTGATTCCGTAATTCGTTAACAAGGTCGTTCCCAATCCACCCGTTTGTTTATCCAAAGATTTTTTAATTGCTGCATCCAACATTTCATCAACTTCGGTTTGGGCAACACGGGTTAGGTTTGTTTTAATTTTATCCAATTGGGCATTTACTTTGGCGGCGGTATCATCGACCTTGGCAATGGTCGCATTGGCCTTAGCCACCGCATTATCCGCACGATCCAAGCCAGAATTCACAGATTCAACCGCTTTGTCCACGCCGTCTGTCTTAAAGCCCAATTTGTTCGCAAATCCAGTCAACGCTTTGACCTTGGTTGTTTTTTCACGTGCCGCATTTGTTGCATCGGATGCCTTGTCCGTTTTTTCTTTGGCGGCAGCGGTGGCGTCAGTCACTTTATCAACCGCATTTTCGGCCATTTTTACACCATCAATGGCCTTGGCGATTGGTTTTTCCAAATTGATTGAATCCGCAACACCATCCAACAATGCTTCGTACTGCTTTACAATGCCACGTTGCAGGTCAAAGAACATAGACACAACAATCGATTTTTTTATCGGCTGGGAATAAGTATTTTTTACATGCAGCGGAAACCATATCAACAACACCATCCATATAACGGTAAATATGGCAATGCCACGTTTAACACCACGAACCAATGATTTTTTCTTGGCAACCGTCTTGGCACCGCCCATATCGATTACTTCGATTTCTTTTTTCTGCTTGGCCATAAAAACCCCTTTGTTAATTCAAAGGGATTTTAGACAATAATGGCCAATTATTTCAAGAATTTATTTTATCTTTTGAAATTTTGTACCGGCAATTGTTGCCCGAACGGCTGCGTTAAATTGATCTATCTCGGACTTTAACCCTTCACGAATTTTATCAATCTGTGGATATCGGACCGCCTGATACTGCATAACCTGACGAATGCTTTCTTCGAATATGCAATAGTCCTTTTCGCCCAGATATGTAACGGTTATATCGGTTTCGGGAATTAAATTCCATTGATTTGGCACCCGTTTATCTGCACGACAAACCAAAGTATAAAAAGTGCCATAGATTCCATTTTCCTTCACTATCGCATCCAATATTAAATCATTGGTTTTAATTTGCTTCATTATTATTCCCTGTATAATTTTTGATAAATTCGGCTTTGAATTCTGCAAAACGTCCCTGCTCTATCGATTCACGGATATTGCGCATTAAATCTTGATAGAACCACAGGTTATGTTGGGTCAACAATGTCGCCCCCAGAATTTCGTTGCACTTAATCAAATGATGAATATACGCACGTGATAATTTACATGCCGGACATCCGCACTTGTCATCCAACGGACGTGAATCTTCGCGGAATTTGGCATTGCGCATATTCATTGTGCCATTTCGTGTAAATGCCTGAGCCGTACGACCGGCACGTGTTGGCATTACACAATCAAACATATCAATTCCACGTTCGACCGCACCCAAAATATCCAATGGTGTACCAACCCCCATTAAATAACGCGGTTTATCGGTTGGCAATAATGGGGTTGTGGTTGCAATCATATCAAACATAACGTCTTGGGGTTCGCCAACCGCCAAGCCACCAACCGCATAGCCATCAAAACCGATTTCAGTTAATGCACGGGCGGATTTTTCACGCAAATCAGGATAATCTGCACCTTGGACAATACCAAAAATGCCGTAGCCAGGTCTGTCGACAAACGCATCTTTACTGCGTTTTGCCCAACGGGTCACCATATCTACGTTTTTTTCAACACGTTCGCGTGGGGCGGGCAATTTCAAACATTCGTCCAATACCATTGTAATATTTGAATCCAATTGGTGTTGAATATGAACAGAATCTTCGGGACGCAAGAAATGCTTTTTACCACCGTCAAAGTGTGATGTGAATTGAACACCTTCTTCACTCATTTTGGTCAAAGTGGATAAAGACATAACTTGGAATCCGCCACTGTCGGTCAAAATTGGGCCGTGCCAACCGCCAAATTTATGCAATCCACCCATTTGTTCGACCAAATCACCACCAGGGCGCATCATTAAATGATATGTGTTGCCCAATATAACTTCGGTGCCAGTGGCCGCCACTTGGTCCATAGTCAGCGCTTTGACCGTGGCCGCCGTACCAACCGCCATAAATGCCGGTGTCTGAAATGTGCCGTGTGCCGTTTCAACCGAACCACGACGGGCATTACCATCCGTTGCAATTAAATTAAATTTCAGTGCCATCTTCTGTTTTCCTTTTTGCCGCTGCATCCATTAAAACTTGTTGCTGTAATCGCAACAACTGGGCATCCATGCGTTCGTATATACGACGCATTTCAATAACATAACGCCCCAATGTAAATCCATAACGTTGCATCCGTACGTGCGATACATCATGATTTTGAACGTAAATCTGAACACGCATTGCGCGTTTGTGAACACGATTATAGCGACGGATTAATTTTTGGAATACTTTGTCATCGGAAATTAATTCGGCATGCGTCGTTAACATTGATTTAATCATATGAGATGCCATCTGTAAATTTACACGCATTTTAGCATACTTAATATCCGTTGCACGTGCCGCAGACGCCGCCATAGCACGACGAATATTACGAATGCGACGCCAACGTTCAAGCCACCGAAACATTTGCCCCCCCATCATTTTTGAACAATAAACAGCAATCGCCATAACTGAAAAATCTGTATTTTTCGGATACTGCATGTGCATAGGCCGTACGCATTTGTGGCAACCCCGCAAATGCAGACACCAACATAAACAATGTGGACTTTGGCAAATGGAAATTGGTTAACAAAACATCAACCGCACGGAATTTATATCCGGGGGTTATAAAAATATCTGTTGTTGAACAAAATGGCGCAACACGTTTATACTGCGACGGATTACCGTTTTGCATTGCCGCACTTTCCAACAGTCGCATTGATGTTGTACCAACCGCAATAACACGTTTGGCAGAATTTATTTTGTCGGCTTGCTCGGCCGTGATACAGCCCCATTCACTGTGCATTTTATGTTTGGATAAATCTTCGGTTTTGACCGGCAACCAAGTACCCGCACCAACGTGTAATGTAATGTTTACTATTTGGGCACCACGGTTTTCTATTTCCGCCAATAATTCCGGCGTAAAGTGCAAACCCGCCGTCGGGGCCGCCATTGACCCCAAAGGTTTAGAATACACCGTCTGATATCTTTCTTGGTCGGACAGTTCGGCATCACGTTTCATATATGGCGGCAATGGCATTTTTCCAACCGCATCCAATACCGCAAATACATTGTCGCATAAAAATTCCAGTTTCAGACCACTGTCATCATCGTGCGCCAAAACACGAATTTGTTCGCCATTATCCAATGTTAAAATTGTGCCATCTGGGATTTTATTAAATTTCTTGCACAGGCCCCACCAAACCTTGTCATCAACGGCGGTATGTAATGTAATTTCGTGTTTACCATCCGCCATAAAGCGCGCCGGAATAACACGTGAATTGTTAAATACAACCACGTCGCCCGACTGCAGATAATCCAAGAAGTTGCGAACGTTGCGGTCATGGATTTCGTCAGTATTTACAACCAGCATACGCGACGCATCGCGTCTGTCCAACGGGCGTGACGCAATCAATTCGTTTGGTAATTCATAATCAAAATCGGATAGGCGTAACATTTATGTCTTTTATCTTTGCTTTTCCTGTCCCAGTCGTTCACGCAGGTTATTTATCATGTGTCGTTGTTGTAATTCATCAAGTGTGCGACCATTTACATCAACTATATTACTGTTAGCAAATGGTACGCATGCACTTAAAGAAACCTCATTTCTATTGGTCGTTGTATATCGTACTGTATCGCCAACTGTCATATATTTATAAAACCTTTTACCACTCACAGTCATTCCTCTATCCGTCAGTCCATCACCATCAAGGTCCAGATAGTATGTGGTTGAACGTGTGGTTGTTGTCGTGCCAACGACGACAGCATGAATCGGCCCTTCCAGTTCTTTATGCGTACAGCCCATCAGCATACCCGCACCAGTTAATGTCAAAATCGCTTTTTTATAAAAATTCATCACGCAACCTTTCTACTTCTTAAATTCCAAACCTTGGTCGGTATAGTTTTCGGCTTTGTCTTCCCAATCGGGTTCAACACGCACAAATAAATGCAGGCGTGCATTTACACCCCATTGGTCTTGGATATCATGACGGGCGGCGGTACCGATTTGTTTCAATTGTGCACCACCACGACCAACAACAATCTTTTTATGTCCATCATTGCGGACGGCAATTTTTTGATAAATATCCAATACGCCTTCGTCATCAACGTCAACGCGTTCGGTCACAACATTAATGTGATACGGCAATTCTTGGTGGATGTATTTATAAATCTTTTCACGGGTCAATTCCGACAAATACAGTTCATCGGGAACATCCGGCGCATCAATCGTATCAAATAAATATGGGCTTTCCGGCATAACAGACGCCAAGGATTCCAACATTGGTGCAATACCGTCATTTTTTAATGCAGAAATCATAAAGATTTCACGCCAAGGTGCCATTTGCGCAATTTCTGCGACCATTGGCAACAATTCCAATTTTGCAATCGCATCCACTTTGTTCAATGCGACAAAGATGTTAGGTCTGTCCTTGATTTTTTCCGCCAACGCACGAATGGTTTCGGTGATACCTTTGGTCACGTCGATTAACAACAAAACCGCATCCGCATCCGATACCGCATCCATTGCGGCGGCAACCATAGCACGGTCCAGACGACGTGACGGCTTAAATACGCCAGGGGTATCGACAAATATCAACTGCTTTTCCCCGACCATTTTTACCGCACGCAGACGTGTTCGTGTTGTTTGCACTTTGTGCGAAACAATGGACACTTTGCGTCCCATAATTTGGTTTAACAATGTACTTTTGCCCGCATTCGTGGGGCCGATAATGGCAACAAAGCCCGAATATGTTTTTTCTGTCATGTTCAAAACCATAGCACACCATTTTCAAAAGTAAATTAATATCTTGCAAATTTATACAAATATGCTAAAAATGCGTCATGTAGGCGGGCCAACACAACAAAGGATTAAGCAAATGCAGTTAACCGGACCCGAAATTCTGCGCAGAATACAAGATAAAGAAAATTCAGATATTGTTATTGAACCGTTTGACGAACGCTGCTTGGGGTCAAACAGTTATGATTTACACTTGGCCGACACGTTGCGTGTATATGAACACACAATTCCACATGGTATGAAGCCGGCAATTGAATACAAAGGCAACAGACAGGCGCACTCTATGCGCGATTGGTTCACCAGCCAAAAAGCATTTTTGGCATTTCAGCAGCAACCATGGCTGTACGATATTCGGGATCCATACCACTTGGTCGATCCAACCAACCCAGAACACCATAAAACAGTCGATCTTAAAATTCCGGAAACGGGTCTGATACTGTCGCCAATGATTGGATATTTGGGTTCGACCGTCGAATACACAGAAACACACAACCTGTTCCCATATATTGATGGAAAATCCAGTGTTGGGCGTAACTTTTTATTGAATCACCATACCGCAGGTCGCGGAGACGACGGATTCTGTGGCGAATGGACATTGGAAATTCGTGTTCTGTTCCCAACCGTCGTATACCCATATATGCGTATCGGTCAGATTTATTATGAACAATTCGAAGGAAAACGTATGCCGTATAATAAAAATTCCAACAGCCACTATAACGGACAACGTGGACCAACGGCGGCGGCAATTATACCGGTTGATAATTTCCTGCGTGAAAAAGCAACAAAAAAAAGATAAAAAGTGCCACAAAATGTGGCATTTTTGAAACACACGTCGATTGACAAAGCAAACCTTTGTACTATATTAATAGTGTGTGGGCATGGTGCCCAGAAAAGGATTGAAATGACACGTTTTGGTGGATTTTTGTCGGTATTGTTATGCGGTGCAATTACAGGTGCGCCGGCGGTTGCGAACAACTGTGACGATGCATTGTATCGCAGATATCATGCGTCGGAATGCGCCGAACAATCCAGCTTTTCATTGGCAACCGGCGCAACCGTGGTTGGTGGATTGGCGGCGGCAATTGGCGGAACATTGGCCGCAATTGGCATGAACACGGGCGACGGCGGCACGTCATCAGATGTCCCACGACAACCACAAAACTTAAATCAGCACACATTACCATCATATACACACGTTGGTGCCGATGTTAATTCCGTTCAATTGGCCCAAATTGTTGGCGAAACCAAATACGCACAAAACATCAATCAATATAATGATATTCGTTTGGCATATTCTTTGGCACGTGGATATACCGGTGCGGGTTCAACAATTGCGATTATGGATTCTAGTTCCGCAATAAGACATGGTGCATATGTTGCTGACTTGGCCGGTGGCAGCATTGCCCCAAATGCAAATGTCATTAGATATACCGTCACAGACGACAATGGGAAATTCCAATCTTTTGATAACATTGCAAACACTATTCGTTCTGCATCAGACGCAAATATATATAATTTTAGTTGGGCCGAAAATAGCGTATGGGCGCACAATTTGAAAAGTCGCAGACAATTTGAAAATATGACAAGTCGGGATTTTGCAAATTCTTTGATTGATGCGGCGATAAATCAAGACGCCATTATGGTATGGGCCGCAGGCAACGAAGGACATACCCAATCAAGTGCTTTGGCCGGTGCACCATTGGTAATCCCTGAATTAAACGGCCACTTTGTTAATGTGGTTGCATGGGATTCCGCAACGGGGGCTTTGGCGGAATTTAGCAACCAATGCGGTGTAACAAAAAATTTCTGTATCACCGCACCGGGGACAGATTTAAAAACAAATGTATCCAAACACAGCCAAGACGGCACAAGTTTTGCCACACCAATTGTATCCGCCGCTATTTCAGTTATACGTGAAGCGTTCCCATACATGACGGCAAATGAAGTGACATCTTTGTTGTTTGAAACCGCACGAGATTTAGGAGATACCGGTATTGATGCGGTATATGGACACGGTATGTTGGATATGGAACGTGCAACACGTCCAGTTGGGACAACATTGGTACCAATTGACGATGGTGTTATGGTGGCAATGCGTACCGCACACGCCAGCGGCACAATGGCAAAGAATATAAAAGACGAAAATATAACATTTGCTTTCGTCGATAAATACGGTCGTCCATTTGAAACAAAAATGAACAACAATATTTCAATAAAAAACCATAGTGTGGGTTTTGATAGATTGCGTGAACACAATATAAACGTTGCACGATTTGGCAATATTGAATTTGGTTTTAAACAGTCAGAAATTCTACAATCTGATGGATTCTTGGACACAGATGCACAAAATACTATGACATTTATTGGCACAAATTATTCCACCAATGTTGGGAATTTCGAACTATTCCATTCGACACAGTTGGGAATTATGCGCCCCAAGGCGTCTGAACAATCAATGATTAATAATTTTTCAAATATATATACCGGTGCGGTAAAGTTCGGCGCCCGTTACCAAGATTGGACATTGTCCATTGCGATGCCCGACACAATTATATCGGGCCATATGAATATGCGCACGCCAACGGGTCGTAATGCCAATGGCGAATATACTTTTGCAAATTACGATATAGATTTGGCCGCACGCCCCGCAATTGAATATGCCGCAACATATAAATTTATGACCGCTGCATTCGTTGATAATCCATTCGGCACAGATGAATTCTATGTATTGACCAAAACAAAGTTACGTTTCTAATATTTATAAAAAATCCTTGCATTTGGGTTGGTTTATTGCTCAAATAAATCACAAGGAAATTAATATAAACAAAGGAAGCGAATATGGCAGGCAGTATTAACAAAGTCATATTGGTCGGAAACATCGGCCAAGAACCACAAACACGCACAATGGGCAACGGACAGAAAGTTGTTAGTTTTTCTTTGGCAACATCTGAACGTTGGCGGGATCGTGCAACCGGCGAACAGAAAGAACAAACCGAATGGCACCGTGTTGTGATATTCAATTCTAATCTGGTCGAAGTTGCAGAACGTATGTTGCAAAAAGGCACAAAATTGTATTTAGAGGGTTCGCTACGCACACGCAAATGGCAAAACCAAAGCGGCGCAGACGTTTATACAACCGAAGTTGTATTAAATCAATTTGCCGGCCAGATGGTTATTTTAAGTGGTGCAAAATCTATGGACGGAATGGGTGGTGATTATGCACCATCGGCACCGACATCGGCCCCACGTGAAGAAATATCTGTATCCGACATTGGTGATGATATTCCATTTTAATATTCAAATCCCCCAATTGGGGGATTTTTTATTGCCATTTGAATCATTGATAATATGGTAATTAGCAAAATAAAAAACACCGGCGAACCGGTGTTTTATCTTGTGTTGTGATGATTATTTCCCATCAATACGGAATACATCACCCCAATCACCAACGTGTTGGCCACCGACCGTGCATTCCAATGATTCAAAGCCGTCTTCAACCTGTTTCTTCTTGACAACATGCGCCGTTACCAATGCGCCGGTTGTTCCCAATACAATACCCGCAGTCGCATCAGATGCCAAACGGGCATAGTTAAATTTGCCTTCTGCCGTACGCCATTTAGATAAACCGAACTCACTTTCAATTTTCGATAAATTTGCAACCAATGTTGGTATATCGGGTTTGTGATCGCCGGAATCAGACATGGCGTTTGATGTTGGACACGCTTCTTCAAAGATACTGTCAATACCATTATTGTTTAATTTTTGGTAAAATTTGTTGTTATTTGCAGTGTCTGCCTGAGTCCTATTAGTAATCTTTATGTATTGTGTACCATTACAATATGCTTTCGGTTGTTCTCCCTTGATTCCGCAGTAATTGTAGGTGTTGCCGTTGGAGTCAGTATATTTATTATTACATTCATCTTCGCCACACATGCATCCGGATTCATTCATTGTGCCACCAGTTGCTGTGCATAATGCATTTTGGCAAGCGTCTTTGGCATTTTTGGCGGCAGTTTCTTTTGCACCTTGTATAGCTGCCTTTGCTGTATCGGCATCAAAAATACAGGTGTAATTGCCGTCTTGTTGTTGTTGCTTTATAAAAAATGGAGGACAGTTGATCAAGATTGCTTGCAGTCCATGTTCATAACAACGTAAATCAAAGGTCTGATCCGTCAAAGCCGTTTCTAGCATATTGTAATGCCCCCCCCCATTTTCTGCTTTTTCAAACACAGCTGATGCGTCCTTTATTTTTAGATCCAGCAATTTCTTTATTATATTCTGATTTTCTGGCGTATGAATGTTTGTATAAATAGCATCCAACATGTTTTCTATATTGGCTGTTTTTAATAAACTATTACTGCCACTAATGTGGGTATCAAATCTGTAACCCGTAGGCATTTTTATGTCTTTGCTTTTTCCGTTTTTCGTGATACTAATAGAGCACTTTGGATTATGTGTCACACATTCATAGCTGCGGCCACGCATCTCAGTTTCATCAAATGGATCATAGGATGCAACTGATGTGTCCGGATTACATACATATGCAATACATACAGCTGATGATGGATTAATATAAGTATAATAAAAATCAGTTGGGGCCCTCTTAGGATCCACTAAAACAGGGATAGCATTTGGTTTTCCTTTGAATCGTTTATACTTGTTTTCGTAGCATTCTTCTATCTCAGAATCATACCACCATTCGTCAAACCCTTCTAAAAAGCCCTCCTGGTCGCACTTCCATTTATATCCGTATCCATCTTTTTTTGTATTACCTTCAAGTGCTTCGTCAACACGTACTGGATCTGCGTAACCTGCAACGGCAATGATCGTATTATTTGCACAACTGTGATCGCATTGCAAACATTCACACCTATAAAAGTGCCCAGTACTCAAATCACCATCAATATCAAATACTAGCATATCAGCATTATCAGCTACGTCCAAGACTGTATAAGCTTGAGGTATCCCTTTGTACGGTTGACAATCTTCACCACTATTATACAGATGAATAGAATATAAAGTAGTATTGTCTGTATTAAGTTGCTTCCAGTTTTTTTCTTCAGCAGCATTAACGTGTTGTAACGATCCCAATATACAAATTAACCATATGGTTATATTGTTCTTCATCTTTTCCCCCATTTATTTCCCGTCAATACGGAATACATCGCCCCAATCGCCAACATGTTGGCCACCGACCGTGCATTCCAATGATTCAAAGCCGTCTTCAACCTGTTTCTTCTTGACAACATGCGCCGTTACCAATGCGCCGGTTGTGCCCAATACAATACCCGCCGTCGCATCGGATGCCAAACGGGCATAGTTAAATTTGCCTTCAGCCGTACGCCATTTAGATAAACCGAATTCACTTTCAATTTTCGATAAATTTGCAACCAATGTTGGTATATCGGTTTTGGATTCGTTGGCATCAGACATGGCGTTTGATATACCGTTATCCATCAATGCATTTTCGACAGATACCTGTATCTTTTCTGGTTCAACTATAGGAGTTTTTGGGTCATCACAATATTCATACTCATTATGCTGATATACTTTCCTTCTGGGCCTACCTTGGCACTTACAATTATCCCCCACAATTACACCACCCGTCTTTTCGCATACCCCCTTGGCAATATCAGTGCTTGATAAGCACGCCCTTTTGTTGTATGATGGCACGTATCCATCTGCACAAGACTTAGCATTCACACGAATAACCCAGCCCATCTCTGTACACGTATAATTACACAGCTCTTGATCTTTTGCTTCAAACGATGGATGTGTTTTAAAGGTTTCCGCAGGCGAAAGTAAATACTGATATACAGGATCAACTCCTTTTATTCTCATAGGAACTTCCGTTTGTTCTATATCACAATGATGTCCTGTCGTTGTACTAATCCGATATTTAGTCCCCCCAACAATGCAATCTACACGACGTTTTATACACGCACTATAATCACGATTAGGAACAACGTTATCTCCGACACAAATAGAGCTTACGCACATATTTGCCGGAAATTTAGCACTACTGCTATCCGGATTTAAATCAGCCAAATACGGATACCCCACATGCCCAAAATGCTTTATGTCTATCTCCTTATCGCCATCCTTGGATAAAATATTATAATGCTGAATAACCTGATCACGGTTTACCAAGATATCTTTGGTATGCGCCTTGTCCCCCAACAATCCCTTGGCATAAGCATTACTGCTATACTGAGGCGTATTAATCGTATGTCCTAAGCCAGTATCCGGAATTGTATTCGAAGAACACGTTTCAATTTCTCTATCCAAAGTCCATTCACAATTGTTACCACGGCATACACATCGCCATATTTTATTTCCCTTTCTATCATTCAAATGAGAATTAGGATACAAAGTCGCATACTCAACCCCTGGTGCGCATGCGCCTTCTCCAAACGTTATTGATCGCGGGGTTGTATTTGTATTAGAGCCAATTTTATCTGTATTGTCATGATGCGCACCACACATCACAACAGTATTAGAATCAACTTGCAATAAATATTTACGCGTTTCATTGTCCAATAAAAACATCTTATACCGATCACACTTCATTTCAGGTTGCGTCTCTTTCCATGAGCAACCCTTAGAATCACATGAGCATTTCCAATACTTGTACCCAACAGTATCTCCTAAATGAATTTGTGGACGATTTACAGAAACAATTCCATCCACCGCACACGATGGCACAGCAGCATCCCTGTTTTCGCTTATAGCCCCCCACAATTCTGGCTCTATCTCTGAAAACTTGAATTTTGGTGTACCACACAACATCATCTGATAATCACCATCAAATTCGCTATCCGAACGCAACCACATTGGTGACATGGTGTCATCATCTGCACCAGATACCATTCTACTTAATGATGGGGATAAGGCACCCCGACTCCACAAACACCCTAGAGTTGATGTTTTAACCGGCCAATCAAACATATACCTAGATTGATCAAATATATCGGTATCTACTAGTTTAAAATAATTTGACGGCCATGCATCTTCGTATAAATTCATATCAATGTCATTATTCGCAAATGCGGTTGTTGTACATAAAACATATGCGCCGATTAAAAATATACGATGGAATGACATTGGCTCCCCTTTTCCTTAATTTATAGTTTAGAAAAAATTGACATTATGTGTCAATGCAAAAAACACCGGCGAACCGGTGTTTTATTTTATTTACCGAATTTGCCACTACGTGGGAACCCAACGGGTACTGTGCGGCCTTGGGATGCACGTTTGGCACGCCATGGAGACCAATCATCCATCTTGGTCGTGCCACGTCCCGTCGTCCACCCAAAACCATTTGCAGCATCAAAGAACATAACATCCAAAACATATGTGCGTTCAGCATTGTATTTTTGTAATATGACACCTTTGCCGCGTGACATTTCCGGTATTTCTGATGTTGGGAATATAAGCAGTTTATCATTCGACCCCGACATAGCAATCGTATCACCAGATACAATAACACACATATGTGCAGAATTTTTGTCATCGGTATTCATAACCTGCTTACCATTCTTGGTCTGTGCCAAACAGTTTTCACCCAATACAACAAAACCATTACCATGACGTGATACCAATAAATATTTCGCACGCACATCCAATACAAATGCATGAACGATATCTTCGTCCGCACCAATATCTGCCATCAAACGTACAGATTCACCAAACCCACGTGCAGACGGCAACTCGTTCGCAGATAAAGTAAACATTTTGCCGTTGGATGTGAATAAATTAATCTTGTCTGTCGACATTGCATGGAATGCACGGGATAATTCATCGCCTTCTTTGAATTTAACATCCAATGCGTTCAAATCCAAATGTCCTTTGGCGGCACGTATCCAACCCATATTCGACAGAATGATTGTCAAAGGTTCTTTTTCGATAAATTCATCGGCATTGACAACAATTTCTTCGGTTTGTTCCGCCCAAGTTGTACGACGGCGTCCCAAAGTCGTCTTCTTATCATACGTCTTTTTAATGTCGGCGAACCATGCTTTTAATTGATTGTTTTGGGATTCATCACTTGCCAAAAGCGCCTGCAATTGTTCCTGCTCGGCACGTAATGCCTCGTCTTCACGTTTGATTTCCATTTCTTCCAATTTACGCAACGAACGTAGGCGGGTGTTTAAGATTGCCTCTACTTGAATATCGGTTAAATTAAATTCGGCAATCAATACACCTTTGGCATCGTCTTCATTTCTAATAATTTCTATTACACGATCCAAATTCAAATAGACAATTAACAAGCCGCCCAAGATTTCCAAACGACGGGCGATGTTGCCTAAACGCCACTGAGTTCGACGTTGCAATACACTGCGTTGATGGGTGACAAATTCACGTAATACGTCGCCAATCGGCATTACACGAGGGGCGCCATTGGAATCAATTACGTTAAAGTTCATATTGAATCTATATTCCAAATCAGACATCGCAAACAAATGCGCCATCATTTTGTCGGCCGGAATATTGCGTGACTTTGGCGTGATAACAATGCGTATATCGGTCGTAGATTCATCGACAATATCATCGACCAATGGTAATTTCTTGCCGTCAATCAATGTTGCAATTTGTTCAACCAATTTTGATTTAACAACACCGTATGGGATTTCTGTGACAACAACCTGCCATGCGCCACGTTCCAATTCTTCGACAGACCAACGTGCACGTATCCGAAATGCACCACGTCCCGTGTCATAATTCTTAACAATTGTATCAAAACTATCAATCAATACACCGCCGGTTGGAAAGTCGGGCCCAGTCATCTTTTTAATGATTTGGGCGGTTGTTGCGTCCGGTTTATCAATAATCAAATTTAGCGCATCGCAAACTTCGGCCACGTTGTGGGTTGGAATATTCGTAGCCATACCAACCGCAATCCCCATACCGCCATTGGCCAATAAATTCGGGAACGCACCAGGCATAACAATCGGTTCAACCGTTGTGCCATCAAAGTTTGGCATCATATCAACACTATTTTCGTCCAAACCTTCCATAATTAACATTGCGGCTTCGGTCATTTTGGATTCCGTGTATCGATATGCCGCCTGAGGATCGCCGTCGATGTTTCCAAAGTTGCCCTGTCCATCAATTAAGGGATAACGAACCGAGAAGTCCTGAGCCAAGCGGACCATCGCATCATAAACAGAACTATCGCCATGTGGGTGATAGTGACCCAACACGTCACCAACAACGGTTGCGCATTTGCGAAACGCCGCATTCGGCGCCAATTTTTGACGCAACATGGAATATAAAATACGTCTGTGAACCGGCTTTAATCCGTCACGAACGTCGGGCAAAGCACGTGATACAATCGTACTTACCGCATAGGATAGATAGCGTTCCGACAAAGCATCGGACAACTGTTGAGAATTGATATTTTCTATAATTTCTTTCACCATAGCATTGAAAATTTAAAACATTTCAAAAAAAATAACAACAGAAAAAAATCAAACACACATACAAAGATATTTTATTTTTATCACACACCTTTTTATGATATAATATCGAGTATGAAAAAGAGAAATTCTTATATTTTAACAACAATGTTATGTTTGGCTGGCGGTTCTGCGTTTGCGGGCTGGCAATATCCTGGGACGTATGTTGGCGATGGTTGGTATGCCGATGATGGTTCACGCTTTGTAATTTCTGCACGCGGTGGCGCATCCATCGGTCGTGGCAGTATTAAAAATTCCGCAGGTGCAATTGCAATTGGATACTATGTTGACCCCGAAAGAACCCAGGTCGCAACCGAGGGCTATTGCGATATGACGGGCGAATGCGTTGGTTGGGACTATGCAGGTTATATGGACATGAACGCAATGCCGGTAAGCAAAGATTTAGAAACATTTGCATTTGCAGGTGGCGCATCCATTGGTTGGACCATTCCACACCGCCCACAATGGCGTTTAGAGGCCGGATGGGACCATATTTCAAAGTCGGATTATAATGCATCGCCCTTGTTTGCAGGTGATATGACTTTAATCGGCGGGGCAACCCCAGAACAACTTAGTGCATACATCGAAAGCGGTTCTGTGCATTCACAAATATCAACAGATATCATTAGTGCGATGGCATTTTATGATTTCTTTGACGGATTATACAAACCAGTTAATCAGATAATCCCATACGTTGGATTTGGTATGGGGTATGCCGATACAAAAACGGTACTAAATTTATCAGACCCGTATGGCGATTTGTCCGATCAATCTGAATTACAGCAATTTGGCGAACCGGACGAAAATGGTGTATTACGTTTTTATAAGTCCGAACGCAATACAGCAAATGTGGCCTGGTTGGCATCGGCCGGCATATCATATGGTTTAAGCGAAAAAACATTTTTGGATTTCGGGTTGCGTGTTGCATATATTCCAGAGGTAAAATGGGGATTACGCAATGAAGACAACACCCGACAACGTGAATGGTTTCGTGCGGAAAATATATTCTATACCAATATAATGGTTGGCGTACGATTTGAATTTTAATCCCCGTTTTGGGGATTTTTTTTACAAAGATTTAATATTTGCAAAAAATCCCGCACACGGCGGGATTTCTTGTTTTCCTTTCTCTATTAACGAGAATAGAATTCGACAACCAATTCAGGGAACATCTGAACAGGGTATGGAACATCTTCGAATGCAGGAACACGGACAAATGTTGCTGTGAAGTTTGCACTGTCAACAGAAACATAGTCAGCAAAGTTGCGTTCTGCAGATTCCAAAGCCAATACGACCAATGGCATTTGTTTTGCTTTTTCACTAACCGTGATAACGTCGCCCGGTTTTACACGATAAGATGCAATCTTAACACGTTGACCGTTAACGTTGATGTGGCCGTGGCTGATTAACTGACGTGAAGAGAATACAGTTGGTGCCAATTTTGCACGATATACAACCGCATCCAAACGACGTTCCAACAAACCGATTAAGTTTTCTGGTGTGTCGCCTTTCATGTTGGCGGCTTCCAAGTAATATGCACGGAATTTCTTTTCGCCGACATTGCCATAGTAGCCCTTTAATGTCTGTTTTGCGCGCATCTGTTTTGCATAATCCGATGAATTACCACCACGTGATGTTGGACCATGTTGACCAGGTTTATATTTACGTTTGTTAAATGGAGATTTTGCCTGACCCCACAAGTTTACACCCAACGAACGGGCAATTTTCAATTTGCGTGTGCTGCGTTTTGCGCCTGCTCTTGCCATAATATTAATCCTTTGTTTTTGGTTTTTCGGTGCCGGATATTTAACAGAATCCTTATCGCAAACGGGACCAAAAATCACCGTCGTTTAATCAGTTCTGATTACCCAGCGGGTCAAATATTATAGTGTTTTCTTGGAAAAATCAAGTATTTTCTGCAAAGAGAGAAAATTTTTAATACCGCATTTATTTGCCAACTGTGACGCTGTTTCAAATTCACGCCCAATTTGATCACGGGAATGCGCATCATCCGACAGCAACACAGGTATATTTTGGGCCGCCATCATACGCATTATTCGTTCACTTGGGTACGGGTCGGGAACACCGCTACGCTTGCCCCCGGTATTGATTTCAATTGGGGTTTTATATGTAGCCAATGCGTCAATGGTATATTTTTCCACAGCCGCCCAACGTTCTTCGCCACCAATGCCGACCTTTTTCGGCAAATCGATATGCGCCATCCATGAAAACATACCAGATTGACCCGCACGGCGCAATTTATCCCAATACATTTCAAGCATTTTTTGTTGTGTGGCAACATCTGCATTTTTCATATCGTGAACATTGCATAGAGTGCCACCATATTCAATAAAATGACACGCACCGATAATATAATCGGGCTTTAGTATTTTTAATGCACGTTCAAAACCGTGATACCAATCAGACGTATCAAAGAAGTCAACCTCCATCCCACGTAATACAGTAATGTTTGTTGCGCCCGCAACAGATTCCAGCCGTTGGTAATGTTCACAAAAACGAGGCATAATTTCGTTGAAATTAGCACTATAAATTGCATCGTATTTATTTTTATTGGCGGGGGCATAGAAACGTGTTTGTCGAATATTTGGATGCACAATAAAATGATTTGATACGCCAATTGCCGCAAACCCCATATCCGCCGCACGTGCGACCATTTCTTGTTCTGTGTGCCGGCCATCAAATCCGGCGGTATGAGTATGCAGCGTAAATGTTTGTTTCATTATAATTTGACCTGTGGGACTTCACGTTCTGTTTCGGTGGCATTGAACAATTGTGCCGTTTTAATATTGAACATATTTGCAACCAAATTCGATGGGAACTGTTCAACACGAATATTAAAGCGCATAACAACGGTGTTATAGAATTGACGTGTGGCCTGAATCTTGTTTTCGGTATCGACCAATTCACGTTGCAATTCTACAAAGTTTTGATTGGATTTTAAGACCGGATAACTTTCGGCGACCGCAAACAAGGTTTTCAATGTTTCGGTAAGTTTATTTTGAGCATCGGCACTATCGGGACCTGCGCAATTCATGGCGGCATTACGTGCATCAATAACCGCCGTCAAAGTTTCTTTTTCCACCTTGGCGGCACTACGAACAACCTCTACCAAGTTTGGAATTAAATCATATCTACGTTTTAATTGTGTATCAACAGTTGCCCACGCCTCTTTCACTTGGTTCTTTTGGGCGATTAAGTTGTTATATACCGCAATTACATAAAAAACAACGATTACGGCGACAATTAACAAAGTTGACATTCCAAACATATTTAATTCCTTTCTTTATGGTTATACAATGTGTATTGTAATCATATTTTTATATAAATCAACCTGGTTATTAATAAAATAAAACACCGGTGAACCGGTGTTTTATTTTATATATCGACGATTATTTGCCACTAATTCTAAATACATCGCCCCAATCGCCAACGTGTTGGCCACCGACCGTGCATTCCAACGATTCAAAACCGTCTTCAACCTGTTTCTTCTTGACAACATGCGCCGTTACCAATGCACCGGTTGTGCCCAATACAATACCCGCAGTTGCGTCGGATGCCAAACGGGCATAGTTAAATTTGCCTTCAGCCGTACGCCATTTAGATAAACCGAACTCACTTTCAATTTTCGATAAGTTTGCAACCAAATCGGAAATAGAGACAGTTGCTTCCTTTATTTCTGGATCGTCATCCGTGTAGTCGGAAATAGAGACAGTAGATTCCTTTATTTCTGTAGCGCTATCCGTGTAACCGACACTATAACAATAACATTCGCCAATTATGTATGGATTGTTATCATCTGGGTTCGGATATACACATGGTACGACGTCGTCAGTTTCTTTGGTGAATTCATCCACCGGCGAATACCACCCCTCGCTACCGTACTCATCGTAACAATCGTCAAACTTCCCCACCATATCTTGGCGATAATCTTGTGCTGGTATGCAATATTTTCCTACTACATGATAAGAGTCAGCACATGCTTTTGCTGCACAACAGCAATCAACCATATCATTTTTGTCTATGCATTTATTACCAGGCGCACACCACATCACCCCGTCCTTCCTTGGCCTCCAGCTTCCTTGCGTTATTATATCTGTATTACAATCATGGTATAGATATTGGACCTCTTGGTCAAATGGGACTTGAGCCGCATCAACAGTTGCCTCTATACCAGAAAGTTCTTGCAGTTCAACAACTGCGGGGTCATAAGGATTGTCAGATTGCGATGCCGGCGCCCCAGAATTAGCAGACCGAGCAGATATTATTCTTTGGTAGTCCGCATTTGTATAACAGTTTCCAAGATGCGCCGTATAACCATCTTCACATTCGGTTGCACCACAACCACATTGAACATATGGCCCCGTACTTTCACTTTCCCCAACTTTGGGACAGTTATGGCGACCATGTGTTGTTTGTGTCCAATAACCTTT
This sequence comes from Candidatus Enterousia sp., assembly GCA_045654485.1. Classification (GTDB taxonomy): domain Bacteria; phylum Pseudomonadota; class Alphaproteobacteria; order Rs-D84; family Rs-D84; genus Enterousia. Next base: position 22,060 of record JAZONN010000011.1, read on the forward strand.
TGTTGCCTTTGGCTGATAACTTGTCAAGGTTTCACCGGTACATTGACGACCAGCGTACCTATATCCACCACGATCGGCATCAACATACCCGCCCAAGGGTCTACATACGCCTTTGTTATCACGCACTTCATAAGATGGGCAATCGTTTTGGGAAGAAGAACCCCCGTTTTCTGATTCAGTTTCCGTATCCGATGAATCATCGGGCAATTCTGGACATGTACCATCGGGATTAGGGGTTAAAAATCCTTCACATTTTTCTACTTGGCACGTACAAGAAACCCCAATTTCATTACATGGCAAATCCGCTATTGTGTTGTTCGGATCAATGATACGACCTTTTAATACACGGTCTGCTGTATATCCAGGACAGTAATTTTCATCATTTATATGCGCACTACCACACGGATCACCAACATTACAACTGGCCCCCAAATTACAATAACAGCCAGAAGTGCCAGCAGCACTAATATCCCCACAATCTATTATGCGTCCATGCTGCTCATACCATTGTTTCACAGCAACAGTAAGTCCACTTGCATACATAAGAGAACCACTTCTACCATTCACACTACAGCCCATACCAACGATTGGGTATTGCCGCCCGTTGATTTCAACCCCTTCGGCAAGATTAGTAATAGACGTTTCTGCTGCAGAGGCAGCACCAATACCAGCCGTTAAAAGCATTACAAATATAGAGATTTTGCGCATATTTCCCCCAAACCCTTTGTTATGTATAATTGTGCAACTTTTGCGAAAATGATGCAAGTGAAAAAGCACTGTATTGGCGTAAAAAAAGTAAATATATGACACAATGGACCAAAAAAAACATCGGGTGGTGGCGTGGATGAATAAACAGCGAACAGCGGTGTTTAAGCAATTTATTTGCGGTACCTGGGTCCCGTGGTCAAGCCACGGGATGACAAGAGTGAGTACGGGGGATGCAGCGATTGCTTGGGTGTTCTGACCACCCCGTCACTTCGTGACACCCCGAAAACGGAGGGGAACTTTTTATTTGCGGTACCTGGGTCCCGTGGTCCAGCCACAGGATGACAAGAGTGAGTAAGAGTAAAAAACGAACTATCCAACCACCCCGCCCTGCGGGCACCCCGAAAACGGAGGAGAACTTTTTATTTGTGATACCTGGGTCCCGTGGTCAAGCCACGGGATGACAAAGAACATAAAAAATACTAACTTAAAACCTGATTCTGTAAATCTATTAATTTTTTACATGCGGTTTGGGCCATGTCCATCAAGCGCACCAACTGTTCAGATGTAAATGGATGCTGTTCGCCGGTGGATTGGACTTCGATAAAGCGGCCGTCACCGGATACAACAAAGTTCGAATCCATTTCGGCAACACAATCTTCGTCGTAATCCAAATCCAACACCAATTCGCCGTTCCATAGACCGCATGATACAGCCGCAACGTTATCACGTATCGGATTTTCACGTATGCGACCCGCATCCAATAACCAGCGAACCGCCAACGACAATGCAACAAAACCGCCGGTTATCGCCGCACAACGGGTACCACCGTCGCCCTGTAATACATCGCAATCAATCGTTATGGTATGACGCCCCAATGCATCCATGTCAACAACACTACGTAACGCACGGCCAATTAAACGAGAAATTTCAACCGCACGATTGTCACGGGTCATTGATTCGTGACTCTTGCGGGTGCCATTCGCACGTGGCAACATTGAATATTCCGCAGTCACCCAACCGCCGGACTTGTTTTGAATACGTTTCCAGGTCGGCTGATTCATTTCAACCGATGCCGTACATAATACGTGCGTGCCGCCCATCTTTATTAAACAAGAACCTTCGGCCCATTTGTTGATGCCGGTTTCCATAGACACAGGACGCATTTGATCAGGTTTTCTTAATGATGGACGCAACATTTTGTATTCCTTTGGCTTTATTATGTTGGTGGTATTATATACCCAGTATTAAATATTGCAATTTTTTTTGGGTTTGCTTTTTTTTATAATATCGTTATCATATCACCTTTGAAAAAGGATTTTTATGTCAGCACAGACAAAAAGAGCAATTAAAAAAATTATTAGCTATTCAGGAATATTCTTCTTTCTGTTGGCGGCGGGGATGCTGTGGTGGCAACTGCGTGATTACAGTTTGCGTGATATTGCGCATGCGATTTTGGACATACCGTTGTTAAACCTGACTATGGCATGTGTGGCGTGTTTGTTGGGGTATTTGGCATTATCTTTGTATGATTATTTGGCATTGAAATATGTAGGCGGACGGGTCACATGGTGGAAATGGATGTTGGCCGGTATGTTGGGTTTTGCAATTAGTAATAATGCCGGACACGCCGTGGTTAGCGGGGGCGCAATACGATATAGATTATATACACGTTGGCGTATTCGTGGTGGCGATATACTTAAAATGTTAACCATTTCGGGTTTCACATATTTCCTTGGGGCATCGGCAATCGTTGTTATTGGGTATTTCTTAATCCCACGTGAACTATTTAATGATTCTGTTGGTGTGGGAATGGGATTGAACGCACTGTTTATATTCTGTACAGTGATGTTGTTAACGTACTTTGCAATGACCGTATTGTTTTATAAAAAAAGCGTAAAGGTAGGTCAAATTAAATTCCAAATCCCGTCTTTTTCAATGGCGGTTGCACAAACCGTACTTGGAATAACCGACAGCGTGTTGGCCGGATTGGTACTGTACGCATGTATGATACCATTCGTCGACATTCCGTTCGGAACGTTTATCGGACTGTTCGTTATCGCCCAAACAACCGGCGTGTTTAGCCAAGTCCCAGGCGGTATCGGCGTGTTCGAAACAGTATTCTTGGTCGCAATGCCCGACACAATCGATAAAGCAAATATTTTTGGCGCAATGTTGGCATATAGAATTATTTACTATGTCTTGCCATTGATTGGTGCAGGTGGACTGTTCGTGATTTACGAAAGATGGCTGCGTGCAAGAATGAAAAAATGGTTGAACGAAGCCAAAGAAATTCCAAACAAAATCAAACAATTAACATCGGAAATAAAAATCCGTAAATAAATACCTTGCGAAGTGATATATTATCGTGTTAAAATACGATTTGTGTATGACATGGGGTTATTATAAGTGTTTGTATTACCACTGTTTTCAACAATTCGAATGGTGCTGATTAGTATCGTGGCACAATTCTTTGGCATGGGCATGGACGCCCCAGGAGAACGGATTGTTGCCATCGCATACACCACCAAAACAAAAGGATTATTAAATGTCAAAAAAAATATACGTGGATGCAGTCCACCCAGAGGAAACACGTGTAGTTGTGGTTGATACCGCAACAAATCGAGTGTCGGACTTTGACGTAGAAACAACGACAAAACCACAAATCAAAGGCAATATATATCTGGCCAAAGTTATTCGTGTAGAACCTTCGTTACAGGCGGCGTTCGTTGATTATGGCACAGGTAAAAATGGTTTCTTGCCGTTTAGTGAAATTCACCCCGATTATTATCAGGTGTCTGCAGAACAAAAGAAAAAGTTATTGGAATTGGCACACGCCAATATCGTTGACGACGATGACGACCCAAATGATGAAGAGGACGAAGTCGCAGAATACGACGATCATAGCGCAGGTGAAGACAATAAAGAATTTGCAAAACGCGCACGTGAATTCAAAATCCAAGACGTTATCAAACCAAAACAAATTTTGCTGATTCAAGGCGTAAAAGAAGAACGTGGTCAAAAAGGCGCATCTATGACAACGTATCTGTCGTTGGCGGGACGCTTTGCCGTGTTGATGCCGAATTCACGCAAAAGAAACAGTTATGGTATTTCCAAGAAAATTTCAGACAAAGCAGAACGCGCCAGATTGCGTGAAATTTTGCACGCTTTGAAAATTCCAAAAGGTATGACCGTTGTTCTGCGTACCGCAGCAATGGATGCCCAAGGTTCAGATATCGCCGCAGATTACGATTATTTGGTAAATCTGTGGAACGAAATTCGTAAAACAACATTGGAATCGGTCGCACCGGTGACAATTCATACCGAAGATTCTTTGTTGCGTCGCGTCGTTCGTGATTTCTTAAGCGATAAAGAAGATGTTTTGACCATCCAAGGCGAAGAAGCATATGATGCGGCAAAACAATATTTCCAACAAATGTACGGCCGTGCGCCACGCAAGCAATTGGTTCACTATAAAGATGCCGCCGTGCCATTGATGGTAAAAGCCGGCGTTGAAAAACAGTTGGAAGGCCTGCATGGGCCATATGTGCAATTGCCATCGGGCGGGTCTTTGGTTATTAACCAAACCGAAGCAATGGTGACAATTGACGTGAACTCTTCACGCGCAATCAAAGAAAAAGATATCGAACAGACGGCTTTGAATACCAATTTAGAAGCAGCAGAAGAAATTGCGTTGCAATTGCGCCTGCGTGATTTGGCCGGTATCGTTGCAGTTGACTTCATCGATATGGAAGAAGAAAAAAACAACCGCAAATTAGAATTGAAAATGCGTGAAGTTATGAAACGTGACCGTGCACGCACACAGGTTGCGAAAATTAATAACTTTGGTGTGCTGATGTTGTCTCGTCAACGTTTGCGCAGCAGTTTTATGGAATCGTCATATGTGCCATGTCCACACTGTATGGGGGCGGGTGTTGTACCATCTATTCAAACGGCGGCAATTATTCTATTCCGCCATTTGCAGGAAAAACTGTTGGCGAAAAGCGCACAAAAAATTATTATGACCGTTCCAACGGACGTGGCGGTTTACTTATTAAATCATAAACGTGCAGAATTGGCCGCAATGGAGGCAGAATTCGAAACGGAAATCGTTATTGTTGGCGACGACAGTTTGATGAATATAGATCAATATTCTATCCAACGTGTCGCACCAGAACAAAATAAAACAGACGATTTGTTGGGGGCATTCGCACCATCGACAGATGCAAAAAAGAAAAATGCCCAGCACGTTGATGCCAAAAAGACAACGGTTAATGCGCAAAGACGCAAACATAAAAAACAGCCAAAGAAACAAACTTTCTGGCAAAAGCTGATGAGTTAAAAAATCCCCCGATTGGGGGATTTTTATTTTAGCATTTTATTTTTTTGTTTTTGTTTTGCGTTTGGAATCTGATTTGAATTGTATATCGCGCAACTTCTTGTATTCGCCATTTAGTGCACACAATTCGGCATCGGTGCCCTGCTCTACTATTTGACCATCTTTGACGACACAAATCATATCGGCATCCAATATAGTCGATAGACGGTGCGCAATTACAAACGTTGTACGACCACGCATTAAATCGTTTAAGGCGGCCTGAATTAATTTTTCACTTTCGGTATCCAATGCAGATGTCGCTTCGTCCAACAGCAATATCGGCGCATCTTTTAATATCGCACGAGCAATCGCAATACGCTGTTTTTGACCGCCAGACAACAGGCCGCCACCTTCGCCAACCGGCGAATTATAGCCGTCTGGAAATTCATTGATAAATCCGTCTGCATTGGCCGCACACGCCGCCGCAACCACTTCTTCGTGGGTGGCATCAGGACGACCGTATTTGATATTTTCTTCAATCGTGCCGTTAAACAAGAATACAGATTGGGAAACTTCGGCAATACTGCTGCGCAAAGAGTGCAAAGTATATTTGCGAATATCGGTTTTATTAATCGTAATTTTGCCCAATTGTGGTTCATAAAAACGTTCCAACAAATTAAACAACGTTGTTTTTCCACCACCAGATGGCCCAACCAACGCACACACACAACCCGCAGGCACACCCAAGTTTATGCCACGCAATACCGGTTCATCGGGATTGTATGCAAACGATACATCATGAAAGCCAACCGACAATTTTTTAGATGTCAATTCACGGGCATTTGGCGCATCAACAATGTCGGGTTTGCTGTCCAAGAAATGGAACAGTATTTCCGCCGCCAACAAACCATGTTGCAGCGTGTCGCCGGTGGACGTGATACTTTTGGCCGGCTTATACGCCGCAGTTAACGCCAACAAGAACGCCGTAAAGTCACCTGTGGTGATTGCGCCACTTGCAATAAAATGCCCCCCCATAATCATTGCGATACACAGACCAATAGAAATCATAAATTCCATTAATGGTGAACGTAATGCATTGGCTTGGGTGCTTTTATATGAATTGACCATAGAGTTATTCAAAACGTGTGCAAAATTCTTTTCTTCGCGTTCTTCGGCGGCAAAGGCCTGAATCGTTTTAATGCCATGCAATGTTTGGTTTAATTGCTGGGAAACACTATTGGCGATACCAAATGATTGACGGGATAACTTGCGACGTTTGCGCATAATTGCAACCATCGGTATCATAATCGCCGGCGCCAAAAACATTAATACAATACACATTTGGTGCGCATAATAAAACATCAAAGCCAATGTCATCACCAATGTTGCAACATTTTGAACAACACGTATCACCGTGCCAGTCACCAAATTTAATACAGCTGTGGCTTGGACACTGAAATAATTCAAATTTTTACCAATGCCGTCGGAATAAACACGTGCCAGATTCATATGCGTGATATGTTTATAGATTTTTTTCTGTAAATCCGCACTGGCCAACAATCCGCCTTTGGACATAATCAAAGATTTTGCGTATGTAAATGTGCCTTTGGCACCAAACGCAAATATAACCTGTAACCCCAACCAATAGACCGCATCAATACTTTTATTGATAAATGCTTTATCCACAACCTGTTGCACCAAGGTTATGGTGTACGCTTCGGCACCGGCCGCCAAAATTGTAAAGATTATACCAGCAACCAACCATTTCCAATATGGTTGACCCACTTCACGCCAAACACGACCATACAAAGACCATTTAATACGACCGTTGGATTCATCGCCTTTGATAAAGGACTTTATTTTATTAGTTATTTTTTTCATAGCGTTCGTATTATAAAAAATGAGTTTCGGTATGTCTAGTGCAAAAGAATATGAAAGAAAATTATATTTTTTTAATTTTTACGTTGACATTCAAATTTAAAAAGTATAAAATGCATTCGCTTTCATGATGAAAGTGCAAAGTTTTGGGGTTGTAGCTCAGTTGGTAGAGCACCTGCTTTGCAAGCAGGGGGTCGTCAGTTCGAGCCTGATCAGCTCCACCAAAACAAACGAAAGGGGGATTCAAAAAATCCCCTTTTTATAAACAATAAATACAAATTGCGTTAAAGGGGGTGAATACATATGGTTAAAGTTCTGGTTCGTGACAACAACGTCGAACAGGCATTGCGTGTTGCAAAACGTAAATCGCAAAAAGAAGGTCTGTACCGCGAAATGAAAGAACGTCAGCGTTATGAAAAACCAACAACCAAACGCAAACGTTTGAAAGAAGAAGCCGTACGTAACGAAAAAAAACGTCAATCAAAACAACGTATGGTTTTCGGATTCTAATCCAAAATTCAATCCCCCGTTTTGGGGGATTTTTATTTTATTACCGCACCTTTTATTATGGTTAAATCTTCTTTGATGTCGTCTATCTTTATCTGAATCTGACCAATACCGGTTTCCAATAAGGTTGTGCGATTTTCCAATGATGTTATACGGGCATCAACACGTTCCAATTCAACAATTGATAAATCTTGGCGGGCAACCCAATATATCAAACCGCCCACAAAACCAATCAAAAACCAATTATCACGCAATAAATCAAATAATCCACGACCCATTGATATGTTTCCTGTCATTTTTTATCCCCCCGACCGTGTGATATTATTGTTTCGATTTGCCGTACCAATGCACACTGTGCCGAATACCAGCGCAAATGACCATCCGATACATCCGGCGACACAGCACGATTTATTGTTATATCACGCAGATGCGCCAATACGGCCGCACCAGATGGGGTTGAAAAACAACGGACATAGTGTTGTTCTATATTCTTCATAACGCACCCCCTATCATATTTTCCACCGATGTCATTTGAGCAATTGGCGCAACGTATTTCAATTCGGCATCACCATTTAGTTTTATCGCTGGAATCAAGCCACGACGTGATAATATCTGCAATCCACGATCACATAATGGACGAATAAATTCGTGCAATAATCGACCATAGGTCGCCCCCAATATACGCATCATATCCGCATTGCGTGCCATAATTTCTGTTGCGGTCATTTCTTTTTCACTTAATAACCCCAACCTATCCGCCAATAATGTATGACGAATCCTATCACGCAAATCGGTTAAAATAATTTGCGAAACGTCAAAATTTGCACCAGACGTCAATGGCGTTAAGCCCGACGAACCAATAGCTTTTGGTATAATTGCACCAGGCGTTAGGTTGATATTGTTTAGGTTTATAACGCCGTCATCGTCGGCCTGCCATATGCCAGATACCGCAATAGTCGCATTTTTTAACACCAATTCCACAACTTTGTTTGCTGTTTTGATATCAGGTAATGCACGCATAACCGGACCACGCCCGTATGTTTCCCCACTGGTCACAGACCAACGAAATATTATGTATGGATTTGTTTCAAATGTGCCGGTTGAAACGATATTGTTTTCTATATCGCCATCCGTATCAATCCACGCCGTAAATTCCGTACCAACCAAACTTTGCACCAATGTCAAAGGCATTTCAGAATCACGCCGTATCGCATCACGTAACGACGTTGGTGGCGTCCATGTTGGATATTGTGACAAGACATCGCATGCCGGCATTGATGTCGTATGAAATACCGCATTTGGCAATATGGCAATATCCGACATGGGGATTGCCGTAAAATTAAATGCGGATGACGATCCAATTGGGGTTTCAGACATAAATAAACACGCTGTACCCAATACCACCAAATCCATATAACATTGGTGAATTGTTGTGTAGAAATTAGAATCATTTAAATGCGTTCGCAAAATATCTGTTGCGGTATCCGCATCTGGCGAAGATACACTTTCGGGGACTAATGTTAACCACATTGATTCCGGTGGCGTCATAAGTGTATAAATAGACGCAGCCAAATTATCTGCCGCATCCGATGCCGTCGCATCATACAAAGTTGCAATATCTATGTCCGATGTTGGCACAGTATATCGACGGGCAGATTCCCACCGTGCAAGCCACGGCGCGCGCATATCCAACGCACGTTTGTATAATGTTTTTAAATTATTTTGCATTTTGTTTCCTTTTTGTTAAAAACAGGTTATAGATATGGTTTTCTAAACCGAAAAATTTGTGTTGGCGCAAAAGTGTTTAGGCAAACGGTTGTATGGATATACCGGTACGGGTATTTGCGCAATTGCGCCCGCCACCGCATCCAATCCATCATCATGCCCCACCCCACCAATCGGTGACCAACCCAACATTTCCGACATCAATGGTGTTTGTTGGGTACGTATATGGGCATACAAGCGCCCCGTCGATAATAGTGGTTCGATGGCATTTAATATGCGATCGGACTTTGACACATTGTTTGTCACCCTATGCACATATATGTTCATAGTGCGGCGATTTGCACAGTCACGCATAATTTCCGGCAGACCACCACCAATACCATTTGTTTCAATTGTTATGCGACGCAGGTTTCGCACATGCATAAAATCCAATATTTGTTCGCATTGATTGGATAAAGGATACGCTTCGTTATCCGACACGGTCAGATATAATATATCGTGGATAAAGACACTATGATTTTTATCATCACGATATAGCAAGACGCAGGCGCTGCCGTCACGATTACGACGACCGGTGGACGGATCCCAATATAAAACAGATCCTGTTATAACCGTGTTGCCAAGACGGGCGTTACGCATATCAAATTCATCGGAATAAAAATGCAGAGCACCTGGGTCCAACCTTATACGTTCGGGCGAAACAAAATCCAACATCATTTGAGCCGAAAATGCACGTGCACCAACAATATCACGCATATGTTCAATGCGTTCAGGCGAAAATAATTCTGGCCACGCAGATTGACCATCCGCATTAACCAACGGAATTTTCAAGATTTTATATCCAGACAAAAAAGGCGTTGAAAATGGATTTTTTTTATATACCATTGAACCAAAGAAGGATTGTGACATGGATTTTACCCCTAAAACTTTACCGACCAATTTAGAAGCCGAACAGGCCGTATTAGCCGCTGTGTTAATGAATAACCGTGCGCTGGAACGTGTGGCGGAATTTCTTAGGTCTGACCATTTTTCACATCCAGCCCACCAAGAAATGTTTAAATTGGCCGAACGTCAATTTGCCGCCGGCATACCATTTGATATTATTACCGCTAAAAATTACCTTGACCAGCAAGGCGTGCTGGAAACAGTTGGCGGTGTTGAATACTTAACGAAATTGTCAAGCGCAGGCGCAACCGTTGTTAACGTCGAACAGTATGGACGTATTGTTTATGAAAACGCATTGCGTCGTGACCTTATTGCGTTGGGTCAGGATATTATGGACAAAGCGTTTGTCGAAGATTTAGATTCGCCTGTTACACGACAAATTGAAATTGCCGAACAAAAACTGTTCGATATGGCAACAACCGGTTCGTCCGAACGTGAAGTCACATCTATTTCAACCGCATTACAAACCGCATTGGCCGAAGCAGAAATCGCATATAAAGCCGACGGACAATTATCAGGTTTAACAACCGGATTGGACGCATTGGACAAATCAATTAGTGGTTTACACCATTCGGATTTAATCATTATCGCAGGACGTCCGGCGATGGGTAAAACAACATTGGCCATGAATATCGCTTTTAATGCGGCAAATGCAATTGCGTACGGTCGTGCAAATCAAAACTATAAAGGCGCAGTTGTATTTTTCAGCTTGGAAATGTCCGCATCCCAGTTGGCGGCACGTGTTCTATCATCGCAATCCAAAGTGCCGGCATCTGCAATGCGTGAAGGAAACCTTACCGATGAAGATTTCTTGAAAATGAGCCAATATTCCGCTGCAATCGGTAAAGTTCCATTGTTTATTGATGATACACCAGGGATGTCGGTACCAATGATGCGCACACGTGCACGTAGATTGGCACGAAAACACGGCGGAATCGCATTGATTGTGGTCGATTATTTACAGTTGATGACATCGCCAGGTGGCAAACACAGCGACAATCGTGTGCAAGAAATTTCCGAAATTACACGTGGATTGAAAATGTTGGCCAAAGAATTAGACGTGCCGGTAATTTCACTATCCCAGTTGTCACGTAGTGTGGAATCACGTGATGATAAACGTCCTATGTTGTCGGACTTGCGTGAATCTGGATCTATTGAACAAGACGCCGACATTGTTATGTTTACATATCGTGAAGAATATTATCTGCAAAACCGTGACCCATCAGAAAGATTATCAAACACAACGAATAATAATATGGTTGAATCGTGGCAAAAACGATTGGAACGTGCACGTGGCAAGGCAGATATTATTATCGGAAAAAACCGTCACGGCCGACCAGAAACCGTACGAACCGCATTCTTTGGCGATTACAGTTTGTTCGATAACTTGGATGAATTCGAAGCACGTGGCGATAGCGAATACGCACAACCAGCACCAACTATTTCCGCAGCGTCTTTAGGCCCAGATCCAGAATTCCAACCAACCGCAATCGATCCAGATGCAATACCAGATGATTTGCCGTTGTAATTAATGCAATAATTTACTTGCGCAAACAATTAAAATTGACTATCATTTTGTCAAGTAATATTCATTTTTAGGAGTTTGCAAATGGCCCAAGAAGAAATTATCTTTCCAAATAATATTCGTAACATTCGATTGGCAGCCGGTATGAAAATGACCGAATTGGCACGTCGTGCAGGTTTGTCTTTATCCGCTGTATCAAAAATCGAAAAAGGCGTTCGACGTTTGAACCAAAAACAATTGTTGAATATCTGTAATATATTGGGTTGCAAGCTGTCTGATGTGTTCATCAAAGAATCTGATGATGTTGCAAACCAATGGCAATCTGAAATCAAACGCCGTATGAACGACAACGAAGATAGCGGATTGAAAATATTCGGCAGCGGATTACGTAAAATCCGCCAACAATCGGGAAAAACCATCGCACAAGCCGCAAAGCAAGCCGGCATGACACTATCTGTTTATCATAAAATCGAGGTCGGCCAACGTGAAATCTATAAAAATGAAATCGAACCTTTGGCGGAATCTTTTGCAATGAAGGCCGAAGATCTGTTCGCAAAAATTGCACACCTTTATAAATCGGGCGAATTAAACAAGCAGATTAACAAAGTAAAAGAACGTGTTAAATCTGTTCTTGAACCGGGCAACCCATTGTCGGGCATTGACGTTAATGGCAGTTTGTATGGTGCAAAATTATATGACAGTGCACGTAAAAAATTAATCCCTGTATTCGGTATGCCAAATGGCAAAGCAATCGCATTGAAAAAATCAGATAAAAATATGATTGTCGCACCTATGGCATTAGAAGGTAAAAATGGAATCTATGCCGTTATGCCAAACACCAAAAGATTGGCCGGCATGTTGCCAGAAAAATCTTATATCATTGCAGATGCATTAACACCGGCATCCGTTGGCGATTTGGCCGTATGCATGGACGCAGATTTCGACAACGTTGATACAGAAGAAACAATTTCTGCACAGGTTGCGATTATGAAGCAAGATTCAAAAGGCAAAGTATATGCCCAAATCGCAGGCCCAGATGAAAAAATCGTACCAACAACCGCACACAAGGTCATTATGATTGTTATGGAATAACACCATATCTACAAGAGAGAGAGAATGAAAGCAAAAGCCAGCGCAATAGCATTAAAGTTAATCAACCTATACCGCCAAGAACATGTTATTATTGGCGGATGGGCTGCGTTAAATCCTATATTCGTAAAGGAAGCAACCGATGATGTGTTGACCGAAATGCAGAATTTGCCTAATGGTCGAATTTTGGCGCAACATATTCAAAACCTGCGTAGCGGTGTGACCAAAATGGATTCTATTGAACGTGAATTGCTGCCGTATGGTGGCGCAATGGCCGATATGATTACTTCGGTTAAATTAACCAATGAACAATGGCACGAATTAGCCAAAGGCATCTCAAACTTTACTCCAGACCAAGTTGGTTTGGATATGATTCAATCTTTGAATGTGGTTAAAATGTATGGAGACGAATGGCCACAGGCAATCAAAACGGCATTGACCACACGTCCAGATTTGCAACATAAATGGGATATGGTGTTGCAAACATATAACGCATACAGAATGTGGAACAGCGCAAATGAAATAATCACAAATCCATTATCTGAACGTGTTTGCGCACAGGTTCAAGCCGATATGTTGGAATACGAAACATATTTGCCTATGTTCGGTGAAACAGGTGAAGAATTGTTAAACCGTTTAAGAACCTGTCTTAGCACAACAAACTAACCCATATGCCGGTCATCTGATGTACGATATATCGTGTCGGCGGTGTGCGGTGTACCAATGTAAATCATTGTGCCGGTCGGCGATAAAATAAAATCTAGTTCCCGCAATCGTTCACGTAAATCTATGCGTTTTCGCAATGTATTGGATGTGTTCGGAACCTCTACATCATCGCATATTATTAAATCTGCACGCATTCCTGTTATGTTGCCATGAATGCCTTGACATACAACGGATGGTTCACGTATGCCAATCGGCCGATTTATCGTTATACGATTGGACGCCCATTGTTTTCGATTTTGTGGAATTAAATCTGAGCACCATGGGTGATTTTCCAATATATGACGAATGTGTTCAACCATACGTGACGCCAAAGTATTTTCAGCAGATAAAATCAAAATTCGTGTTGTCGGGTATAAATATAATATACATGCAGCAAATATGCCAACAACTGTTGATTTACCCGAATGACGAAACGCCATTAACAATCCACGATGGGGAGTATTACGCCATACATCAACCAAGAATCCCATAATTCTTTGATGATGCGATGGTGTTTCGTACCCCAACACACGATTCCATTCATCCATAAAACTATAAAATTCCATAATCATCACAATTGTTGGTTGGCGGCATATCTGATATTTGCCCATAATCATTTATCAAATTTGGTAAAGCAGAATCTAATACCATTAATAGATTGTGATACAATCCCAACACCCCGCCCCCAGACATTTTATCCGAAATAATATTTATTGTATAATCAATTAAAGATTTAATTTCATCATGCCGGTTTGCCCATTCGGATATATCAAGGTCGACGGAACGCAAATCTTGATATGCCGATAATAAAAAATTAAAGTCGGAATTTAGATGTTCTACATCCAATGGTTGGGTTGGTTGATAATCTATGACCCGTGATAAAGATATTTGACGGAATACATCCAATTTAACACCTGATTTTGGAGCCACATCAAATACAACCGTACCACCTGATAAATCATCGTTTGGCACAACAGAATAATTTAATTCGTCAGCAAACACTTTGCCGTCAATGGCAACACGCACATCCAAAGGTTGAAAAAACGGAAAAAGGAACGTAAATTCGGTTGTCGTACCGTCCGCAACATATGATACTTTATGCATAAATCCCCCAAATGCTATATTTTTAATTCATCCAACCTATCCAGCCATTTTTTCAGCAGGTTTGGTTTTGACACCTTGATATCTTTTAATTTTTTTGTGTTTGCGACACGCTTTTCATCAAATGGCGCAGCGGTTTCTGATTTTAATCGACGTAATACTGCACCGGCCGTCACACCATCACTTGAAATTCCAGACGCACCATATTTTGCACGTTGTGTTGCCAAAACCTTCTTTAACAAATTTGTTTTTTCTACTTCATCAGCCGCCATCTGTGCCAAGATTGCTTGGCGCTGATTCTTGGCCGACTTTTTATCTTGATTGTAATTTAGAACGTCTGTCACGTCTGATACTAATTGTCCCATTTTATATCCTTTTGTTGACAAGTTGTGTTGAATAATATTTATACGTCATACCATCCATTTGTGGTGACCGATAATATTGTGGCTGGCTTTGCATCCAAACTATGTATCGTCCACAATGGAACCAACGAATCAATTGTTGTGCCCAATAAATTAACAATAACATCACCGGAATATCCCGCCGCCGTATCGTATTGAATTGAATTCGGCAATGCAACATGATGGTTGTTAATTGATATGGACTTTGTGTCTATGACACGTGCAATAATTTTACGAACACGCAATTTACGTGCATTATGATGCCCGATACGCAACGGCAATCCAGATGCAATAAATGGAAAAGCATATCCCGCCCCATCGCACAAAGCATTGATATCAAAACATTCCAAATAAACTTGATTTTGACGTTCTAGCAATACGTATGTCTTACCACCACATATACCCACAGATAAAAACGCACCATTTGTCGTGTACTTGGCCCACGCAGATATCCCCAATGATGGATTATGATTTAATACCGCCATTGTACCATCTTCACACACAATAAATAATTGACGTGTTGTGTCATTGTATGCGATATCAATTGGCGATGTTAATAAATGTTTTGCCATAGGGCATAAATCAGTGGCGTTATAACGTTCGCCAAAATCATCCAAACACAATTCACGAATATCTGTGCCGGTACGTGATACAAATACCGTCGAACCTTCGATACGTTGTGGTGGCAAATATCGTGATGCAAAAGCCCCAATCGATGTATGTTGGCGTATATTAACAGATGATGGTGTCAATGGTATATTTGATATCGCCCATTCACCGACATTGGTCAAAACCTGTAATGCCTCGCCACTAACCACCGTACAAATATGTTGGCGAACACGTGACTGAATAGATATAAATATCGCTTCATCATCTAATCCAGTACCAGATGAAAAATCTGTATGCCGACCAACACACGACATCCATATTCCACACGGCCAACCACGTGAACCACCGAAAACCAATCTATCTTGGTGAAATGTTATACTTGTTGGCCAACCACGACGCCGACCAAATGCACATTCAGCCCAATCGGTTACAGGTTCAGATGGCAACGAATATGTGCCGTTGGTATTGGCGATAACTTGTGTGGGGCTAATGTATTCAACAATCGTCCATTGGCGACCAAGTAATTGTAAACTGTCTTCGACACAATCGGGCGTCCAATAATCTTGATTTGTCGTGAATGTTGCATAGTTATTGCCCGTAGAGTTAGCAGTAACAGATATATTAATATCAGTTGAATCATCAAAGCGAACAAATGGCATATTCAAACTATAATCCACACGATTGCGTGAAAACGCAAAAGATTGCTGAGAAAACAATCCATTGGAATACTTTAAAATATGCGGTCTAAAATTAGGATGAACAAATATAATTGTGTCAAACCTTTGCGCATACTGCATTTGATTGATTTCATCCAACGTCCACGACGATAATATATCTTGGTAACGCACACCATTGCGATATATGTATATATGCCCAACCTGTAACACAATCAAGTATTCGTAATTATCAGATGCAACAAACGGTATTAATCGACCAGATGTGCGGACAGTATCAATCGTGCATAATCCCGCACGACGTGTCAAACCACCACCAGATAACACATCCATATTTTCCAAACGTGATAATCCGTGAATATTGTCCGACATATAAAACCTAGACGAAACCGCCCCATGTGCAAATGAATTTTGTGTTTTTATAAAATCTGTCATTGTAACAATCCCCCAAAACAACAATCTTTAATGCCGAACATCAATTAATGAAAAGCCAGATATTCCATCATTTGAACTTGTTGTGCCATCTATGAATTTTGATGTCTGTAATTCAGATTCATATAGCGCAACCAATGTACGAAACATAGATTGATTACCCAACAAAGGCACACAAAATTCCATCGCCAACCTTGTTGCCGCCAACGACACAAAATATCCCGGAAACTTTTCAGGCCCAACACGAATAATCGCCATTATTTCCAGACACGATGAATTTGATATAACTTTATCACCCAATATATGGCCATCTGTTTTCAAAATGCGCAACACATTAGACGGAATTAAAAATTCCCCATCAGAATTTGGTGTTAATTTTATGCGCCTTGTTGCAAATCGCCATGGATGAATGGATAACAATGCATCCATCACAGAATCAAACAATACACGTGATAACTTGGCTGCAGCCGTGTCATCAACCAACGACTGTATCGGTTGTTCACCCAACTTTAACAACGCCATAGAGCATAAATCTAGTTTAGTAAGCATGTTTCCCCCATACAAATAATGCGATAAAAAAACCGGCAACAAATATGTGCCGGTCTATCTTGGTTAAGCCAATGATGCGGTTGTGACATTTAAATCGGTAATATTAATTTTTTTAATTGCTGTGTTATCAGACGCATTAATCATCACAATATCGCCAACATTCATCAATGTTTTTACATCATTAAAATAACCAGTTGCCGAAATTGTTGACAGGGATTCTTTTGCACTATAATGCCACAATGTAAATCCATTTGCATACGCAATGACAGATAAATTTTTATTCTGAAATGCCATATTATTTTCCTCTTTGTTAATTATGAAACAAGATTAAGCCGCAATACCATCCGAACACTTAATACGGACAATGCCGGCGTCATCAATCAAGACAGCGCCTTGGGACATACTGTTGCTAATAAAGTGTGCAGCACGTTCGCCATGCCATGAAATATCCGTTTTAACGTCTTGGCCACATGCATGACCAATAGCAGATGCATGGTAAATAAAACAATCACGATTTGTACCTGTAACGGGCAACCCGTTATATAAAACCCATGTAACACCCAACCATTTCCGAGATTCAAAACCATTTAACATCGGGCCATTATCACCAACAAAATCAGCAGATGTAAATTCATCCATTGATAACAATGAATTCCATTGATTCACACCAACAACCGCAAAACGACGACCATCATCGGGAACATCATTTGTATTCAAAACCGCAACAG
Organism: Candidatus Enterousia sp.; assembly: GCA_045654485.1. Taxonomy (GTDB): domain Bacteria; phylum Pseudomonadota; class Alphaproteobacteria; order Rs-D84; family Rs-D84; genus Enterousia. The sequence continues at coordinate 39,951 of JAZONN010000011.1, forward strand.
CCGATAAAATTAATTCTTTGGACAAAGGTTGCAAATAATCGCCAACATTGGTTGTTGCATTATTCATGGCACCAACAATTAATTCATCCGTTTTACGTCCCAATGCATATGCACCCGCAGACGCAACAACACGACGTTCATCAATATTTGTTTTTAATTCATCCAATGCATCAACCCAATCACCGGCATAATAATCAGATAACATACATTCAATCGGTTCATGATTCAAATTCATAACTGGTACAATGCCGTGTCGTGATTTAGTACTTGCGATACCACGACCAACTTTCTGAAATGTGGTTGATGCACCAACGATACCAGATTTACTACGAACAGTGGAACGCAATTTGGTTCCCATTTGCTGATAAGCCAAATGAACATCGGCTTCGAATTGTTTCACGAATACATTATCTATGGAAACAGACATATAAAAATCCTTTGGTTAAAAAATAAAAAAATGCCATATTGCATCAGTTAAATAAATTTTATTTTCAGGTTATGCAAATAATGCGCCATTAAATAAAATATATTCAGGTCCAAGTTTTATGGATTGTCTGATAAAAAAATCAGTTGGACTGTCCACAAAATCCAACTGATAATTTTATAAAACAAAAAGCCCCCAATATCGGGGGGCAAAATTATAATCAATTAATAATTATTATTTTTTCTTTGCGCATGGTTTTTTTGCACATGCTTTTTTTGCGCATGGTTTTGCAACAACTTTCTTTGCACACGCTTTTTTTGCAACTGGTTTTGCAGCTGCTTTTTTAGCGACTGGTTTCGCAGCTACTTTTTTTGCAACTGGTTTTGCAGCTACTTTTTTCGCAACTGGTTTCGCAGCTACTTTTTTTGCAGCTGGTTTCGCAGCTACTTTTTTTGCAACTGGTTTTGCAGCTACTTTTTTTGCAGCTGGGTTTGCAGCTACTTTTTTCGCAGCTGGTTTTGCAGCTACTTTTTTCGCAGCTGGTTTCACAGCTACTTTTTTTGCAGCCGGTTTCGCAGCTACTTTTTTTGCAGCCGGTTTTTCAGCTACTTTTTTTGCAACCGCTTTTTTAGATGGTTTCAAAAATGAAAATGCCATTATTCTCTCCTTTAATTGTTTGGATAGAACAAATCTTTTTTGTTCTTGATTCTTATTTTATCGAAAATACAAAACATAGTAAAGAAGAAAGTGATTTTTTTTCACTAAGAATATAATTTTTTAAAACCATTTTCTATTTTTCTTATATAGTCCGCATCATTATCACGCCAGTATTTTGGATCACGCATCATTGTTCGTAATTGTGCATCTGTTAAATTTTGAATTGAATTTTGTTCCGTATGAACATTTGGTTCCATTGATCGCATCATCTTGTGTATCCCTTGGATTCCTTGGGGTGTAGAACACAATACTTCAAATGCATCATGTGGCAAATATCGTTCACCAAATATTTTTATTGCACGCAATGCATCATTCATTTTTTCTGTGTCACCAAAATAATTTTTTAATTCGTTTAATTTTTTTGTTTCTGCATTAATAGAAAATATATCACGTAATATTGGCGATAAATATTCGTTCGCAATATCATAAATTTTTTCAACTTGATTACACGTCAATCCAATATCTAAAAATTTTTCACGTAAATGTTCATCATCATACAAATCATTGATGGGATATTCAGATGATGTTTCCGGCACACCAATTGCACGATTAAATTTTTGTCGTACATCTGCATCACTATTATCATTTGGTATCGTTATCATTGTACCAATCTTTTTTTCCAATTCGTTATATGACTTTATTAATGCATCGGAATTTAATGTTCCGTCTGCATTTAAAAATTTTTCAGGGATGTTTTCCATTTCTTTATCCTTTGTTTTCATTGGAACGACGTAAAAAATATATGCCACCAAATGCAAATACAGATTGCAACATTGTAAACAAATCTGAATCGCCAATCAGATATGCACCAATCGCAGTTAGTATGCCAGTCGCAGATATAATGTATGTTCGATATCCTTTTAAGTAGCCACCATGTATTATCTTGTTCATATTTTTGCCCACTATAAATAAAACAGTATTCCATCTATGTCTGCAATGTACCCACGTGACACAGACCATTGTGGCATTGTATCAACATGGTGAAACATAGTTGCGCCAAAACACTTGTCAGGCAATACCCCATTCAACATACGTCGGGCAACACGCAAACACATTTGAAAATGTCGACTTGTTATATCTATAGATTTGGTTTTATGCGAAAACATATCCGATGTATTAATTATATCTTGAAAAGCAACACCGGTTTTATTTGATAAATTTTTTATCATTGATGTTAATGCTTCGACAGATTTTAATGATTTTCCACCGGTTTCAGCAAATACCACATGTGCTATTTTGTATGCCAAACTTTCGGACGTATCCGTGTATTGAATTAAAGCTATGCTCATTTAACTGTGCCTTGGGTTATAAAAAAAATCACGCAAATGCGTGATTAATAAAAAAAACCACAACATTGTTGTGGACACTATTTGTACCGTTTATGTATGTAATATTAACATAAATTTGACAAAAAGTCAAGGATTTTATTTTCAGACGCTTATTTCATCGCCAAAAACCAATAAATATCGTGTGTCACGACGTAGAACCAATGCGCCATTTTCATTAATCCCAACCAATATCGCGGGCTCCCCACGATATGTTATCGGCCGATCCAAACAAGCCGCCAAATCCGTCCAACGTTGACGCACCGCACGAAAGTCAGAACGACGCCATTTATCAAGATTACGCATAAGACGATTTAGCAATTCAGTCATTGGAATTTCAGAATAATTTTCCAACTTGGTCGTAGCATATCGGTCAACCGTTGGGTTTGAATTCACATTGATTCCAATGCCGACGATAACAAAACGACCGGCATATTCAATTAAAGTACCTGCGACCTTTTTACCATCAACCAAGATATCATTGGGCCACTTGATTGTTGGATGAACCCCAAATGACGCAATCGTTTCCGCCATAGCGACCGCAACCGCATAAGATAAACGGGCGTCACGTTCAGGGCATGCGAAAATAAAACTAACATACAAATTACCATGGTGAGACACCCATTTACGGCGAAATCTGCCACGACCGGCACTTTGGGCGGCCGCTAAAACCGCCATATGGTCGGACGCACGACCGGACAAAACCAATTCATGCGCATAATCTTGGGTACTGGGGATTTTATCGAAAGATATTAATTTATAACCTGCCAATTTTGTACACCCCATTGTTATTTATAATAAATTCATGACCGTATGCACGACGCAATTGATATACCGCAGTATCAACCACGTGTGTGGTCGCATTTGGCGAATACCCCAAAGAAACCTTTAAATCGGCCGCAGACATACCGCCCGTTTTGTACAACAAAACCAATAATTCCGATTGAATTCGGGATAAAGATACATTTTTTCCAAAAATCTGAAACAAAATTCGACCGGTATCCGCCGCAGATAATACCGCAGATTTTAATTGTAATGCCGTGATTGGTGATTTTATTTCCAAATCGTCAAAATTTAAATCGGTTAAATTCGCATCGTCTAAAACAGTTGCGCCAAAGTCGGTTAAAATTTGCCGCCAAATATTATCTGATGTATAAATGCGTACGCCGGATAACATGTTTTATATTCTAAACCAGTTAAACCCCGATGTCTATAAAAAAACCACAGCTGTTATTTTGCCGTGGCTTTTTGTATACCATATTTATCTTAGACGTCAGATTCGTCTATATGTTTTGTAAAATCTTGGATTTTTGAACCGGTGGAAGCCAGTATCTTGGAAATACTATTGGTTGATGGCCATCGGGGTTGACCTTCTTTGGACCAACGTTTGCTGCGATTAAAAGTTGTGGGATCAAGGCCGCTACACTTTGCCAACCCAGAACACGACATACCATGTTCATCTGCAAAGCGTTCAATGGCGCGCCATACTTCATCATGTGTCATTTTTTTCTCCGTTTTTTAGATACTGGGCCGTTAATTTGTCGCACAGTGTACATTGATTTTACGCAAGATTTTCACCACAAACAATAAGTACCATTTCCTAGTTTATAAGGCAGCAAAAACTATACTAAATTTTTTTTTGACAAAACACTTGACGAATCGATTTTTGTATACTATATTCTTAATTGTCAAAGGGGCAAAACCCGATGACCAGATGCAAAAGCACCTGTGGGGACCAGAGGTTCAGACTCCCTCCTACATTCTCTCTCCTCTGGACTCTGGGCCCCAACATAAAGTTTTGAGTGTCCAATTTCTTTTTCTCCTTTCCTTCCTTTCGGGACACTCGAAAACACCGCCGGCGACGGCGGTGTTTTTTTCTTTATGCAATTACATGAAATTAATTGGATTGACGTCAATTTTAACACGTATGTTGGCGGGTCGTTTTACCTTATCCAACCAATGGGCAACAACGGGCTGTAACGCAGCATTGCGACCACCCGCAACCAAGAAACGCATACGATACCAATTGCGTATCTGATATATTTGCGCCGTTATTGGCCCCATTATGCGCCCCCCTGTCAAAACAGGTGCAGCAGATGCCAAATCCGCACAATACTTTTGTAAGACAGATTCTTTTTCTCCCTCTATCACAATCGCAATCAACTGGCCATATGGTGGCATTTGCGCCGCACGACGCCCCGACATATCTATTGCCATGAACCCATCACGATCGCCCGCACATAATGCCGTTATAACCGGATGGTCGGGTTGATAGGTTTGCAACAATACACGACCCGCCAATGCGCCACGTCCCGCCCGACCGGCAACTTGGAATAATTGCTGAAACGTATGTTCGGCGGCACGAAAGTCCGTTCCGAACAACCCCATATCAGCATCGACAACACCAACCAAAGTCAGGTTTGGAAAATGGTGGCCTTTGGCCAAAATCTGGGTACCAATCACAACATTTATTTCGCCGGATTCCATTTTATCAACCAATCTTTCCAATGCCCCACGTGATGTTATTATATCACTTGATACCAATGCGGTACGTGCGTTTGGGAAACGATTATTTACTTCTTGTTCAACCTTTTCCAATCCGACGCCACGCATCGTAATGCCCGAACCACAATCGGGACATTTCGGTGGCAACGGCATTGTGCGACCGCACATATGGCATTGTAATTTAGCCGTACGTTTATGGTATGTCATACCGACACTACAATCAGGACACGTCGCCGCCCATCCACACTTGTTACACCCAACCAATGGTGCAAAACCACGACGGTTGATAAATAACATTACCTGATGCCCCGCATCAAGCGTTTGGGACATAGCATCACACATAGGGGGCGAGAGATAACCGGTTTGCGCTTCTTCACCAATCAGATATTGAATTGGACGATTTTCACGCAGGTCTATGGTTGTGATGTCCGGCATTTGAGCCCCGCCAAATCGTGACGTTAAACGCAAATGCGTATATTTACCAGAATTTACATTTTCTAATGTTTCAGCCGCCGGTGTTGCAGACGCCAAAACCACAGGAAACCCAGCAATTGCAGCACGTAAAATCGCCATATCACGCGCATGATAATTCCCCATATCTTCTTGCTTATACGATGTATCGTGTTCTTCATCAATGACAATTAGCCCCAAATCCGTCCAAGGTAAAAATAAGGCACTACGGGTACCGACAACCATACGAATTTCGCCATTTAACACCCCACGCCATATCGCACGACGACGGGCAGCGGTTAAATTGCTGTGCCATACAACAGGGGCGGCACCAAATCGTGATGCAAAACGATGCATAAACTGGGCCGTCAATGCAATTTCTGGCATCATTAATAAAACAGATTTGCCCGCACTATACGCACGCCACGCCGCTTCAAAATAAACTTGGGTTTTACCACTGCCCGTAACACCGTCTAGTAAAAAAACAGAAAAACCGCCCCGCCCCACGGATTCACCAATTGCATCGGCCGCAATTTGTTGTTCTTGATTTAATTTAATATCACCAGAATCTTGGTACTTAATGGAAAAATCCAACGGATTTTTGGCCTGGGCACCAGACGCAATCAATAAACCTTTGTCAATCATAGTGCGCACAACAGACGATGAAACGCCCGAAATATTTTGTATATCGGACGCAGTCATTGCTTCGTTATCATTTGCAGAAAATGCATCCAGTACCGATTGACGATTGGCCGTCATGCGTGTTTGAACATCTTGATTGTATATGTATAACGTTTCCAATGGTGGCGGTAAAAACGCATCTGGTACATTTATGATTAAACGCAATGCCATACCCAATGGCATTAATGTCCAATCCGACATACGACGCAACCATTGCAAATCGGTTATAGCCAATTTATTTTCAAAAATTTTGGAAACTGATTTGATTTTTTCTGATGGCAGACCACTATCCCCAACGCCCCACACAATGCCAATATGCGGGCGATTCATAACCGTCACGCATACGAATGTACCAATATCAGCCGGACCGGTTAATCGATAATCATAACCAGAATTCGGGATATTAGATACCAAAACCTTTACAATTGTGCCTGATGAGAACATGCCTATAAAATACTTGTTTTTTTTTAATTTTTCAATACCATTATTTCCAAACAAATAGCGAGATTTGTATGTGGCGATTATTTTTTGAACTTTGTGATTTTTTTGTCGGTTTTATACCAAACAAAGACACACGTGACAGAATCAGACGTGATAGATTGTATAACTTCCGTAAAAAAATGAATGCGTTGCGTATGGTGGTGCCACAATCAGAATTTAAAAATATAAAACTTATCAAAGGCGGATGGAATATTGGGTTTATCGTGAACAATAATGCCGTTTATAAAATTCGTAAACACTATGAAAACGGCATACATAACGATAGAATTATTCGAGAAAAACGTATAACAGATGCATTTGCGCCAATTGTTAAATTGCAAATACCAAGAATAGAAATCATTGAATGCGATGGGTACACATTTTATAAATATAATTTCATACGTGGCAAAAATATGAATTTCTGTGGCAAGCGTACAATTGAATACAACAAACACAAATGGGCAAAACAATTGGCGCAATTTATTTATGATATGCACTGCGCCGACCCCGCAGAAATTGCAGATTTGAAAGTCAATGATGGCGATGGATGGCACCACAATGACATATGCAATAATGTTATCATTAACAAAAAAACGAAAGACATCGTGGGGATAATCGATTGGGAATACGCAGGTTGGGGACCGATAAAAACAGAATTTACCAATACAGCCGCATATTCTAGCAAAATGAGACAGGCGAACTTTTCTAAAATAGTCGAAAAGGAATATAAAAAAATAATTTCTTCCATAGGTTGACAATTGGTGTTTTTGGGCTATATTAATTCCGACAAACAAACAAGGTGCCCCATGTCCAAAAATACCACAACCGACAAAACCCCAAGCGCTTCTGAAATTACTGCTAATAAATGTATCGCATTAATATGCGAAGAAATGGCAAGCGAATACGGATATTACTTTATCAGGGATGATAACAGCCGAAATAAATGGTGCGAACGATTGGAATACCGTGATGACGCCAATCAATATGCAATTAATGTAGCACAGATTAAATTGATGACGGTTGTGGGCAATGATTCAAAAGCAACCAATCCTGCGTTTTTGGAAACTGTTTTGACAAAGATTGCAAAACATTTGGTCAAATACACCATGAAAAATCCAATCTACTTTAACGAACAGACAATTGAAACAGACACGGATTCAAACCAAGTAAAAAATGCAAAACGTGCAATTCGTCGGACTTTGGCATTGCAATATTTACACGAAAAACTAATAACAGAAAATAAGTATCTTATCAGCATACGTGAAAAACATAACCATAGACCACATACACGCACAGCAACAGCAGAAAGACATAAACAACACATTGATCAAGCGTTGAGAACCAGACGTGAAATAAACAGCATCTTCCAAGAAGAAGGTTGCCCTAAACGATTTAAAAAGCGTTAATTTTCAGATAAAAGCAAATCTAAATCCGCATCGTCACCGGTGCGGTTTATTATTACATCCGGGGAAAATTGGGTACGAAACCAAGTGCGCTGACGTTTGGCATACTGATTTGTTTTATTAATCCAATCGGTAATGCATTCATCATGTGTTTTTTCGCCACGAATATATGCACATAACTGAGTGGCACCAATTGCACGACGTTCGTCCCAACCGGAATCAATAATAGATTGCGCCTCGGCCAAAGCACCACCAGATAACATTTGTGGAATACGTGACGCAATACGTTCACGCAAAATTTCGTTTGGCGGATTGATTAACACACGTTTGGCATGTGGCACAACCGCCCCCGTACGTGGCAGGTTTTGAAAATCAATTAAATGACGACCTGTTTGTAAAAAGACCTCTAATGCACGGGCGACACGTTGTGGATCTGTGGCGATAAATTCAGCCGGCAACATCGCACGTGCGGATTGCAGGTCCGCCAATACCATTTGACGGGCACGCATACGATTTTCATCCGACACATCCGGCATTGGCGACATGCCATTTATCAAGGCATTTATGTAATACCCCGTTCCGCCAACAAAAACCACAGGCCGACCATTAGATATAGAGTGTTCGTATTCTGTGCGGGCCATTTCAAGATATTCAGATACAGAAATTTGTGATTCTAATGGTAAAATAGAAAACAGACGATATGGAACACCATCCAATTCATCCGTTATTTCACGGCCTGCAAATGGTGATGCAGATATATTTTCAATACCATGATATATTTGCACACTATCACAATTAATAATCGTCGCATTTATACGACACGCCAATCGATGGGCAAAAGATGACTTTCCCGACGCTGTTGGACCTGCAATAATATAAGTTTTATTAACCATTTGGTCATCATTATACCCGTTGTTATCGTGTTGTAAATAAAATATTGTAATTTTCAAAAATGTGGTGCTATGATAACCAGGTCCAATAAAAATTAACGAAAGGAAATATATTATGTCAAAAATTAGAGTTGCCATTAATGGCTTTGGTCGTATCGGCCGCTTGGTATTGCGTGCCGCATTGGAATCAGGACGTGATGATATCGAATTTGTTGCTGTAAATGATTTGGCACCAGCCGAACAGAATGCGTACCTATTAAAATACGATTCTGTGCATGGGAATTTGCCAATGGATATTAAATTAGAAGGCGACTATATCATCGCAGGAAATCATAAAATCAAATGTTTATCGGAAAGAAATCCAGAAAATTTGCCTTGGGGTGAAATGAATATAGATATTGTGATGGAATGCACAGGTATATTCACCGCCGCAGACAAAGCACGTGTGCATATCGATGCGGGTGCAAAGCGTGTATTGGTTTCTGCACCATCGACTGGCGCAGATAAAACAATCGTGTTCGGCGTTAACCAAGACACATTGACATCGGACGATATTATCGTTTCAAATGCATCATGCACAACAAACTGCTTGGCACCGGTGGTCAAGGTTTTAAACGATAATTTTGGTATCGTATCTGGGTGGATGACAACAGTTCATGCATACACAGGCGACCAACAATTGTTAGATAAAAACCACAAAGATTTCCGTCGTGCACGTGCAGCAAACCTGTCTATGATTCCAACAAGTACCGGTGCCGCCAAAGCAATCGGTTTGGTATTGCCAGAATTGGCCGGCAAATTAGACGGCATGGCGATTCGTGTCCCAACACCAGACGTTTCGGTTGTTGAATTGGTTGCAAATTTGGCCAAAGACGCAACGGTTGATGCGGTAAATGACGCAATGCGTGCCGCACAATCAAAAACATTTGGTTATAACGATTTGCCATTGGTATCGATTGACTTTACACACGATGCACATAGTTCTATATTTGACGCAGATCAAACAAAAGTATTGGGCGACAAATTGGTACACGTGACCGCATGGTATGATAATGAATGGGGTTTTTCAAACCGCATGAACGATACCGCCGTTGCAATGGGCAAATTAATATAAATAAAAATCCCCGAAATCGGGGATTTTTTCTATTTATGTAAAAAAATATAAAAAAGTACTTGCATTTATTTTGCGAACAGTATATTATGCATAACGCTTTGGGGTTGTAGCTCAGCTGGTTAGAGCGTCTGCCTGTCACGCAGAAGGTCGCGGGTTCGAGCCCCGTCAATCCCGCCAGTATTTACACCGTCGTTTGACGGTGTTTTTTCTTTTGTAAGAAAACGACAAAAAAATACGCGCGACAAAAGTTGCGCATTCAAAATAAATCAAAAATTGGTGCGGGTAAGGAGAGTCGAACTCCTATGGGTTGCCCCGCTGGAACCTAAATCCAGTGCGTCTACCAATTTCGCCATACCCGCATTTTATATATCTTTTTTTATACTTTTTGTATTTTATTATAAAATTTACTTGATTTCCAGTAAAATTTAACATACAATCCGTCGCATAATAAGATAAAGGCAAATAAAATGGCATCAAAAAAAGGTAGCAAAGAAGTTGTACAGTTGAGAAACAATGAAACTGGCGTCTTCTATATCACAACAAAAAATACTAAGTCCGAAAATACACAGGGCAAAATGAAATTCCGCAAATATGACAAAAAATTGCGCAAGCACGTTGTCATGACAGAAGCAAAAGTATCACACTAATGCGTTCTGATGCAGATTGGCATTTGTAAAGAATTCCCCGTTTGGGGAATTTTTTATGCAATAACACATCTTTTTATGCAAAAAACGATATATTTGCATAAATTTTTCTACAAAACACTTGACTTTTACACAAAAAAACATACAATTTGCATAAACTTTTCGTCATTAGACGTATAAAAGCAATAAAAACAAATATAAACAAGAGAAAGAAAATGAGCAATTTTGCAATCTTTCAAACCGGCGGAAAACAATACCGTGTTGCACAAGGCGATATTGTAAAAGTTGAAAAACTGGACGTCGAAGGGAAAGTAGAATTCGACCAAGTTTTAATGGTCGGCGACAAAGTTGGTACACCATTCGTAGAAGGTGCCAAAGTTGTTGCAGAAGTAATCGAACAGAAACGTGCTGACAAAATTTTGGTATTCAAGAAAAAACGTCGCCAAAACTATCGCCGCACAGCAGGCCATCGTCAGTATATCACTGTTTTGAAAATAACAGATATTAAAGCCTAAGGAGCGAAGTTATGGCACATAAGAAAGCGGGTTCCGCATCAACCAATGGACGTGACTCGGCCGGACGCAGATTAGGTGTTAAAAAATCTGGTGGCAGCCGTGTTATCCCAGGCAACATCATCATTCGTCAACGTGGTACATCCGTACACCCTGGATTGAATGTTGGTATGGGTAAAGATCATACAATCTTTGCAAAAATTGCCGGCATCGTTAAATTCAAAAAAGGCAATGGCGACCGTAGAACGGTTTCTGTTGTTCCAGAAGACGAAGCAAAATAATACAATCCCCCAATTGGGGGATTTTTCTTTGTAATATTGCGTTTTTATGATACTATTCACACGTACAACAAAGGAGATGCGAATGAGCAAGAAATTTCAAAACACATTAGCCGATGCATTAAGCGAATTTTGGATTAACTATATCGGATGGGGACGCGCAACACGTTCCGAATATTGGTTTGCATATTTATTCTATGGCATTTTGGCCGCATGGGTCGCAATGTTTTTGGGCTTGGGCGACCTGTGGGCATTGGCGACAATAGTTCCTTTCTTTTGCGTGGGCGCACGTCGGTTACACGATACAGGACGTTCAAATTGGAATATATGCTGGTCATTTTTACCAATCGTCGGTTGGATTATACTGTTGGTATTCTTATGCCAAAAAGGCAGCACAACCACAAATAAATACGGCCCTGCCCGTTTAAAAAAATAACGATAATAAAAATTATCAAATCCCCCCGTTCGGGGGATTTTTTATGGGGGATAAAATATGATTATTGTTGCAGCATCTAAAAAAACCACAAAAATACTGCCACGATTATTTTGTAAAAAATGGAAACACGTGTCACCAATTATTGTAAAAAGAAAACAATTGACCCTATATCAATTTACACATCCATACCGATGTGCCACCCCCATCCAATTACAATGGCGTGACATAAGAATACTGAAAAGGCACGGTTGGATATTTATACCCGTGGCAAACACGCCAAAGAATATCGATATTAGGCGATTACGCACCATTACGTGCGTCGATTTCACCAAACGCATAATCGGCATCAAGGATTTTCGTATTCAAACGCCCAACAGATTAATCAAGCGGTTAAAATCGTGACCTATTTTGAATCGTCAGAATCCTTGCCCAGACCATATGCATCTTTATTTATCAGCAAATTTCCAACAGTACCACCGACCGCACCAGTTCCACCAACCACACCACCGGATATAACCAAATTCTTGGATTTTTCGGCCTGCTGGGCCCACTTTTGCGCATCTTCGCCTTCGGGGTCCAATATTGCACGCGCCAAAGATGTGTAAAGACCGGCCGAACGCCCCGCAGAAACATCGTCATACAATCCAGATGTCGCAGCATTTAAAATAGGTTCACTTTCGATGCCGGCACGAAGATTCAAGGCACGTTTACGCATCTGCAAATCGGCCGCCAACGCAACGTATTCGGCATATAAATTAGTCAATTCAGACGATGCCGGCAATTCGGTTGGTTCGGTGCCATATTCAACGTTTTTACCAGCACCATAATTACATTTGAACGTAGATACATAGGCACGCATTTGTTCTTCGGCGGCTTTGTCCGCACGCTGTTCAGCCAACCCCATACCCAACATCATACCGCCGGCACCGGTCGCCGCCATAGTCAACCCACCCAACAATCTGTTTGCCAAGCGCATTTCGTTGCGGTATGCAGAATCGTATTCGGATCTCAATTCAGCAATATTACTCAAAGATGTCATACACCGTTCATAAAAATCTCTGGGCGTCATACGATCCACCGCATCGGGGTCAGCACACCCATTTTCAACTAAAACTTTTTCTTCTGCCTCCAATTCCAGCTTAGTGCTTTCGTTCATTACCGCAGCAACGCTGCCCACACCCCCATTAAGAGCACCAGAATACGCAGCAGGTTCACCACTTCCCTTTTGGTCATGTGTAGAGCTGTCGTCGGACCCACCATTTCTAAATTTGGTAGCTTCTGCCGGATCTTTAAAACAACCCAAAGTAGCGCCATCATCCCGAACAACGTAGCGCCAGTTCGAGCTTTCACAGTATTCAATCCAATCATTTATATACCCATCATCAAAACTAGACGGATCATCTGCATCATGTTCTTGCAGCACCCAAGGCGTACTATTTTTATCAAAGGATACCGAATGCCAGCCATTGTCCTCCATATTACCTTTATTTGGCAACCAGTTACCACTATACGGATTAAGACACCCCATTGCAAAAGGTTCTACTGCATAGTCTGTCTCTTCATACACACCATCTGCAGCCCTACATTTATCCTCAAACTCTGCTTCACCTTTTTCCACCAATTCAAAAAGACCATATTTAATATATTCATCGGTACGGGTTGGATCAATATTATTCCAGTATTCGCTGTCGCCAACAAACGGAATATTCGCACTCACCATAGCTCCATGTGTATCATAGCATTCCAAAGTTTTGTTTGCTAGATTTACATTTTGAAATTCACATTTCATTTTTTGGCAACGATCTTCAACAAGCTGTATATAATCAGTGGAAAAATAACCATCTTTAAGCAAAATATCCGGTGTATCTTTATTAACAGTAATACTAAAATGCTTTGGATCATCTTTAATATTATGAGTATTATTGGAATTTGGTACCATTTTTCCATATTTATCTATACAGGCAATATTATCACCGCTTCTAACAACCAAACCGTCGCCCCCCTTACATACGACATCATACATGCTTACACTTACATCTGTACCGTCATGCACATGAATACCGTTGTTTTTATAATCGGCAGATTCTGTTGGTTTTTCTTGACCTTCAGGCCATGCCGCAGCTTCATCTATTGTAACAGCCCCCGTGATTTCACCTGAATACCCGACAGATCCGCCCACCATATCCGCATTTGACGAAGACATAACAAAATATGAACACAAAACAATCAAAGAAGTTATAAATCTATACATTTTCCCACCACATTTATACGATATTATAACGCACAGTCAAAGATTACGCAACACGTTTGTTATTCATCCAACGCCAAGATAAAAACACCCAATTCGTTCGCACGACGAATGACCGCAGGTTTATCAACAACAAAGCAAGTACGTGTGTTTACAACAATTCCACGCAAATGTGCCGCAGCAACCGCATTCACCGTATCCACCCCGATGGCCGGGATATCAATACGTAAATCTTGGTCCGGTTTGGTCATTTTCGCAAACACACCACGTGCACGACGACGATTTTTACGCATTTGAACAACCCGATCCAACATACGGGCCGTGCCTTCGGCGGCTTCGACCGCAATAACTTGGGCATCAACAACGACGGACGCACCGATATCTTCGGCACCAATGGTACGTGACACTTGAACCGCACGTTCAATATTGACCATATCCGAACGAGATGGCCGCACACGTGTTTGAACACCGGCATCCGTAAAGGTTAATTCAGGCGCCAAATCTTGGGCGGCTAAAATTTCAAAACCTTGTTTTTCAAGAACACTATTAAATGCAACAGCCATAGAATCATACCCCCGTTGATGTTTCAAAACACTTAACAATACACGAATTGTCCAAAAATCTGGACGTAAATCAGAAAAATTTGGATGCCCCAATGCACCAACAAATGTCAGTTTACGTATCCCAAGACGACGTAATTTACGGGCCGCACGTCCGCCCCCACCCAAACGAATAACCATATCAGGTTCCAAACGTGGGTCACAGAAATTCTTTAACCCAATAATAAATACATCCCAACCCGCACGACGTAAAGCATCACGGGTAAAGAACGGCAAATCCAATGCGCCGGCAATTAATGCAATCTTTTTATCTGAATCTTTGTTTGACATACATATATCGTACGAATAAATCACGCTGGAATCAAGTCGCAATTTATGATAAAATTATTTATAATGATAAAAATGTTAAATATGGAACAAACAAAATGAAAGTATTTATGGGTATTGGGATGGCCGCTGTGCTTATTGGAACGTCGGCCGCAAACGCAGATTATAGCGATAAAAAATTCCGCAAAGAAATCGGACGTGGGTTGGATTTAATTAGTGCAGAAACAACATATACCAACATTATCGACGATGCACCGGGGGAACTGGGGCAAGAGGTTTATGAACACGTCGATGTTGTTAGCACAGATGATATGCGTGTATTCGTCCCGACAACACACTATGTTCGTATGGGCGCAGGTTTAAATTTGGGCTTCGCAACAGATGCAGCAAAATTCCAAGGAATTGAATACGAAAGCTCTGGCAGCTATACAACAAAAATCGGTCTGGGGTGGAATTTGTCTTCATACGTTAGAACTGAAATCGATTTTCAAAATACGGCGTTTAAATTTTCTGACCTTGATGGGAAACAGGCAACACAACAATCAATTGGCGGAATGCTATATTTCGATTTTGCACGCAGATATGTACAAAGTGGCGACATTACAAAACGTAGAACCTTTGTGCCATTTATGGGGTTGGGCGCCGGATTTGGAACATATGAATTCGAAGGCAAAGGTGGTGCAAACGGCATATTTATCGCAGCACCACGTGCAGAGTTGGGATTTAATATAAAATTAAACGAACTAATTGGAATTGACGTCGCATACCAATATCAAATGATGATCGGACACGGGTTTGGATGGGATGTTCGTGACGGTGGCGTGGATAATATTAGTAATATTATGGCAACCGTTCGTGCAGAGTTCTAAGAAAAAGGCAAAGGTATGAAAAAACAATTATTTTTTGCAATGGCAACTTTGATACCGATGGTGGCAAATGCCGCAATACCATATCGTGTAGAACAAATAAAAATGCCAAACGTTGAAACAAAACAAGGTATAGATAACGAAGCGTTGGCACGAACACGCCGTTTTTATATTGGTGGCGCATATAATTTTGCTATGTGGAACGGATACACAAATCCAGACGATGTGTCGATATCCGCACGTAATTCTAATTCTTTCGAAGCAATGGCGGGAATTCGTGTGTATGACACGTTTAGATTAGAGGCAAACTATGTCAAAACAAAGGCACATTGGAAAAATCTGTCTTTGACGGGCGACACCTTTTTTATGAACGCAATATTAGATGCACGTGTCGATAATATTTACAGATTATTCCACAGCCAAATGTTAGTCCCATATATCGGTGCCGGTGCGGGACTATCATGGAATTCGGGCGAAGAAAATGTCCACATAGACAAAAAAATCGCACCTGTTGTGGCGGCTTTGGCGGGTATTGGAATCGAATTTAATACAGTATTCGCATTGGATTTCGGATATAGATATTTTTATATGTTCAATCCAAAAATCACAGAAGTCCGCGATTTGAATCCGACATCTCATCAATTCAGATTGGGCGCACGGGTCAGTTTTTAATGTCGAATAAATGTCCGTTCTTTGGAAAATGTGGGGGCTGTAAATACGATTTTACAGCACCGGATTATCGTGAACAAAAATTGCGACAAATTGAAAAAGCACATCCAACCAACCCTGCTGTTTGGATACAGGCCGGCGAACGTCGTCGTGCGGACTTTTGCTTTGCGCCAAATCAATTCGGATTATATGAGGCAAAATCAAAAAACATCATCAATATCACAAAATGTCCAAACCTTTGTCGGGAAATTAACAACATCTTGCCAACGGTGGCAGGTTTACCATGGGCAGCGGCCGGTTCATGCCTTATTACCCTATGCGACAATGGGATTGATATCGCAATCACGTCAAATGTGCCATATTTTACACCAGATTTTAAGCAGGCGGCTGATAAATTAGATGCCATAAGAATAACTTGGAACGACAAAACATTAAAACAAACAAAAACACCAACCGTCACATTTGGTACACATACCGTCGATTATCCAACAGGCGCATTCTTGCAACCGACTATATCGGGTGCAGACATAATGAGAAATTTAGTCATTGAATATGTCGGTAATGCTAAACGTGTTATTGATTTATTCTGTGGAATTGGCAATTTTACATTTGCAACAAATGCAGATGGATTCGATATTGTCGGCACAGGTGTTAAGCGTGACCTGTTCAAAAAACCCGCAACGGCGGCAATGCTTAACCAATATGACGTGGCAATAATTGATCCACCACGTGCAGGCGCAGATGCACAATGTCGTGAAATAGTACGCAGCAATATCAACCGAGTTATATATATATCGTGCAACCCAAACACGTTTGAACGTGACGCACAAACATTGACACGTGGCGGCTATAGATTAACCGAATTAACACCTGTCGACCAATTTGTTGGCAGCCATCATTGGGAAATAGTGGCAGTTTTTGATAAATAATCCGCATTTTTTTCTTGATTTTTTCTGCTTGATAAATATTATGTATATACAAACTTTGGTTCCCTGATTTCGGGGCGGGCTGTCGGTTAATGACAAGTCGGGGCGTATAAATATATTACGTCTGAATGTACGATGCGAATTGATGTTATCGCAACGAACCAATCAAACAAAAACAGTATAACAATTTAGACAGTCAACATTTGTTGACGGGTCTGCTTGGTTGCAAAGGAGAAACAATGTCATTAAAATTTAAAACACTGCTATGCACATGCGGCTTTATGATGGGAACACTGGGCATACCACAAAGTGAAACGGGCGCAAGCGCACACGAAGCCGATATCCCAAAATGTGATATCCCAGAAAACTTAAATAAGATTGAAGTACCAGATAGCCAAACAGTGAATTATACAGTTTACGTGGATTTAAACATAAATACACATGCAGTTGCCCAAAACTATAACGTGATTTACACAACCGCAGGGGGCGCACAGACCCTGCGTCAAGGCGGTTCACGTGCATGGCGCAACAATAACCCCGGATGCATCCGCAGCGGTTCTTTTGCACACGCAAACGGTGCAATTGGCAGCGCCGGCGGCTTTGCGGTATTTCCCGACGAACAAACCGGAATGGACGCAATTTGCGCTTTGCTGCGTTCGGAAAAATACAGAAACAAAACAATCGGCAACGCAATGTATTCGTATGCGCCACCATTTGAAAACAACACTGCGGCATATAATTCATATCTGCGCAGATTGACCGGAATGTCAACAACATTAAAACTGAGTGATTTGACAGATGAACAAATCAGAACATTGGCACGCGCAATCCGACAAGTCGAAGGTTGGCAAGAAGGCACAATCAGACAAATTCGTGCAGATACAGCAAATATGGCAATTATGCAAAATAAAATGCAAAAAACACTGTAATAAAAAGACCGCAAATTGCGGTTTTTTTTATTGCGCTATCTTATGCTTAATTTCACGAATACGCGCCAAAATCTCTTTCAAATCGGCATCAGTTGCAGATGGCGCAGGACGATTATGAACTTCGTCCGCCAAAACAATACATAACGTCGCCAACAATGCACTTTCCGGCAACGGGCCAATTTTATCCAATATCTGGCGTGCACGAGCATCAACCATACGCCCCAATTCCAACAAACGGGATTCTTGGCCGTCTTCACAACCCATCGGATAGTTTTTATTCACAATTGGTATTGATACAACACTCATTTTTTCAACTTCTTTAATATAGTTATCGATTCGTCAATCATTTCGGCCGCACGGACATTTTTATCGCGCAATGTTCGAACCTGCTGGGTTAAAATTGCGACCTCTAAATCAGTTTGCTTGCCCGCATGTATGGCCGTACCACGTAATTTTGCGGCGGCTTCTTCCAAACTAGATAATTCTTGAAAAATTTGTTGTTTTATATCTGCCATATTATCAGTTTAAGATATTTTTTATATGCGTTCAACATGAAAATGTGATATACTATATCAATGTATTGTGGGGGTGATTTTACATGAAAACGAAAATTATTTATATTTCTGGAAATGAATTGTTCGAAATGACAGATATTCGTGCCGCTTTTGAAGAAGTTCGCAGCACTTTGGGTTTGGATAAAGATACTATTTTATTTGGTGTGCCGGTTGATTGCGATAACGCAATGGACACAACAAAAAACAACACCGATGTCGCAGATGTCGCAGAATGTGTCGCTGATGCGGCAACACACGAACCAGAGTTAACAATAGTTGAAAACGTCTTGCCTGCACCGGCAGAAGAAACAGTTATCGAACCCCAGATTATTAATACCCCCGAAGGAACAGAAGAAAATACAATCGAGTTGGTGGCCGAAGAAGATATAGAAAATGAAAGCGCCGGTAAAGTCATCCCTATTTTGTCGGTACTTGCAACCAAACACGATGACGAAGTAGTTGCGCCCAAAGTAGAAGAAATTCCAGAGGTTGCAATAGTTGAAGAAGAACCTATGGTTGCCGAAGTCGAAGAAGAACCGATTGTGTCCGAAATCAAAGAGACACCAATGGTAGATGAAGTTGAAGACGAATCAGCTGTGGTATCCGACACAGAACAGGCGGTTGCTATAGAAGATGAAATCGCACAAATAACACCAGAAATCACCGACATCGATAATATAGAAGAAATTTCTATTGGTGATATGATTAATGACGATGTGCCTGTTACAGAAACAAAAAAAACATTGGAAGAATTACTTGAAAGTATGAAGCCATTGCGTGAAGAAATTAACCCAACACCTGTTGTTGATACAGTCGAAGAAGAGACAATCGATGAATTTGTTGTAATGGACACGGATGATACAGATGCAACGCTGGCGCAATTGGCATCTGAATTTGCAGAAAATGAAGATAAAATTATCGCAACACCAAAGGCAGAGGCACATGGAAAAATTGGCAAATTGAAAAATATTTTACCATTTAAAAAAGCCAAACGTGACGACAGCAGTTTGATGGGTGATTTATTTGGATGGGCGGGCATTGCAGCAAATGACGACGATTTTGCAATGCCAGGATTCTTTTCAGCAGGCGGTCAAAAAAAATAACAAGGATAACAAACAATGATAAACGATGAAATTACACGTGTTTTGTTGGCACTGCATAATTCTGGGTTTCATGATGCCGAAATTAATACCACAACAAGAACGATTCATATGGAAGACCCAACATGCATCGCACGTACATTTGAATCTTTTGTAGAAATCGCTTGGATTGCAATCGTCGCAATTGCAGGCATATTAACATTTGTATGGGCAATATCGTTAATCCGTGGTGTCAAAAACGATTTGTTCGTTAATATGCGCAACTTGGCAGCAATATTTATATTACTGGCGGTACTGTTGCCGTCTGTGTCAAAATACCTTTTTAATAATATATGTTCTGAAATTACTGCGGATTTAGATAAAGTATTAGAATACATGGATGAACGCACCAGACGTTTAACAAAAGCCGGCACAGAAGAAACATATGAAATTTTATATGTTCAGGATTCAGGACTGCAAATTCCAAAAGAAGATTTAGAAGGACTATAAATAATTAATCCCCAATTTGGGGATTTTATTTTTCAAAAAAGGACGAACGATTTAACCAGACACCAGAACGTATGTCATGAACAATACCAGTCGATGTCACAACGTAATGATTCCATAGACCAATGTTAAATTCGTTTAATTTTTTCTCTATTGCTTCGGTTAATGCAATGTCTTCGGTTGAAAAAGAATTGTTGGACAAAGGATGATTGTGCACCAATACAACGTTTAAAGCATTTAATGCCAATGCACGGCGCAATATTTCACGCGGATATACATCCGAACAATCAATCGTGCCACGACTATGCAGCTCATCTTGTAACAGGCGCATTTCGTTTCCAAAATATAAAACATGAAATTCTTCGACAGATTTACCAACAACCAAACGCCGACAATATTCTTGCAATACCATGGGGTTTAATAATGATTGACCACGTTCAACACGTTCACGATATGACACCAACATCAATTCGCCAACCAAGCGTATCAATAAAGCGGTATTATGACCAACACCATGAACCTTTACCAATTCTTCATATGGTGCGGTTAAAACAAAATACACACCACCAAAATGTTGTATCAAAGAACGTGCCAATGGACGAACATCACGGCGTGGAATCGCATATGTCAACAACAATTCCAATTTTTCATAACTAGTTAATTTGTCGTCTTGTAGTTTCTGTTTTAGCCGTTCACGATGGCCGACATAAAACATCCCTTGTACATCTGCCATCGCAAATTTAAACCATTTTTTCCGTGAAAATAATTGCCCCGTCTTCGGTTATACCAATCGTATGTTCCCATTGCGCCGATAAACCACCATCAACCGTACGTGCCGTCCAACCGTCGTCATCTATACGACATTCGGCGGAACCCGTATTTATCATTGGTTCAATGGTAAACACCAATCCAGGAACCATTTTGACTTTATCCCAACGTTTGTCATAAAAATGATATATTTGTGGTTCATCGTGCATCACTTTGCCAATGCCATGCCCAACAAAATCACGTGATATAGAAAATCCATGCGGATTAACAACCGCCTCTATGGTTTTGCCGATTTCTGATAACGGCACACCGGGGGCACATACAGATATTGCGGCATTTAAAGCGTCTTGACATACATTAACCAATTTACGTGCCTGATTTGAAACATTGCCAATCATAAACATACGGGATGCGTCGCCATGAAAACCTTTGTATTCAGCGGTCAAATCAACATTAACAATATCACCATCTTTTAATATAACATCATCACTTGGGATGCCATGAACAATGACATCATTAACAGATGTACAAATATGCTTTGGATATCCTTGATACCCCAAATCAGATGAACGGGCACCGTTTTCTTTTAAGAATTGCGCAACCATGCGGTCGATTTCACCCGTGGAAATTCCAGCACGAATATGTGGTGATATAAAATCAAAACAACGTGCAACCAAATCGCCCGCCGCACGCAGACGCTTGAAATCTTTGGGAGCATAAACAGATGGCATCATCATTAATTCCTTTTTTTAATTGCCAATTTAGCAGAACGAACAGATAGCTTTAACGCAAAGTCACGTAATAAAACCTCGGCTGGCATACCGGTGGTACGCAATTGTCGTTCCAATTCATTTAATCGTATTAAAACCGCAGTTATTTCAGATTCCGACCAAATGCGCATCGCTTGCTTAAATTTCTCTTCTACTTTCCAGAATAAGCGTGGCAAATGCCCATCAACAACAGCGGTTTGCAAACGCTTGAAATGCATATCCAACATACGAACCAGCATATTCGGCTCTGCGTTATCGTACAGCAATCTATCCAGTGCCGTCATAGTCTGGGCGATATGACCCGCAGTTAGCGAATATAAAAAATCGTCCATATCCGCAGCAGCAGAATCA
>JAZONN010000012.1:0-16493 GCA_045654485.1 Candidatus Enterousia sp.
TCAACCAAAAACACATTAAACCATATTATAAAATACAAAACTTAATCATTTGTTTTCACAAACAATATAAAAGCATCAACAACACCCAAGCATATCACACGCACACAAACACCATCCACAATTCACCACATTTACACAACACACAAATCCACAACAACAAAACAACACATACTTACACATACGTTCACAACAGCAAATAACACAAGAAATTTATTATGTCATGACATACGCTTACGACAGAAAACAACACCAGAAATTTGTTATATCACACATACGCTTACGACAGTAAACAACGCCAGAACTCTGTTATATTACGCATACGCTTACGACAGAAAATAACACCAGAAATTTGTTATATTATGCATACGCTTACGACAGCAAACAACATCAGAAATTTGTTATATTATGTATACGTTTACGACAGTAAACGTATACATAATATACAGTATGCGCTCTACCTTACTACATATAGGAGGTAACTATGTCTTTCAGACGTTCATGGAAGCGCCGCATGCGTGCAAGACGTATGTTCGGTAAACGTCCACGTTCTTATAAAGCGTTTTATAGCCGTCGTCGTCGTCGTGTTTCGTATTCTACGCCTTTTGGTAAGCGTGGAGGAATTTTGCGATGAACCGTTTTCTCAAATCTGTTCTGTGCATTTTGAAAAATGCGACTGTAATCATTCCCTTGATTGAGGGCGTTGTCTACTCAATCAAGGCACTTGTTAACCCAAAACTGGAGGATTGTAAAGATGGCGAAAAATGTCAGTGAAGCAGCACAATTTGCTGTACATCATATTCATGTAAGAATTGGAAACGAAGTTTATACTATTGCTCATAAAGGCTCAAGTATTCGGTTTTCCGATTTGGAAAATGCTTTGTTTCAGATTTCTACAGAATCTTCAAACCGTTTCTTTTGTTCCAAAGATATAAAGGATTAAACTATGAAAAGACATGCGCATAACTTGTCACATACTGTGACATCAACGAATAACATGGGATTATGTTATCCGCACGATATTATCGAGGTTTTTCCCGGTGATTCATTTAAAATTGAAGCTAAGAATTTAACAAGATTCTTGGCACAGGTTGCACCAACAATGCATGATGTATTTGTTGGTGTTGATACATATCAAGTTCCATGGCGTCAATTATTTGACAAACTTGGTTTATCATGGGATGATTTTTTAACTGGAGGTGAAGATGGTACGACAAGTGTATTGTTACCAACAATTACGATTCCCGAAGATGGATTTGAACCCGGTGGACTTGCCGACTGGCTCGGATATCCCACCAATTATGTCAATCCTGAAACCGGTGAAAAAGTGATTGTCGGTGCCGGATTGGAATTGAATGCCTTGCCGGTTGTTGCATATATGCACGTTATCAATGAAAACTATCGTGACCAGAATTTCATTAAAAAACTGGATTTGACTAAGTATGAGGAATTCTTATTTGGTACATATGAATTTCAAGATGCATCCGGTCAGCCTTTGGGCTATGAATTTTTGCGTAATGGTTTATTCCCTAAAGCATGGTCTCGTGATTATTACGGACGTGCTTTGCCGAATACGCAGCGCGGTCCGGTTGCGACATTGCCGCTTGGTGAGATGGCAGATTTGTCACCAAATGTTGCTCCTATTATTACCGGTGGTTATGTTATTCCAAGTAATAGTACACGTTTGACTGTTACCCAGGGTTCTGGTGATTATTGGTTTTATGACTTTATTCAAGGTCAGACTTTAGGTACAACTATCACTTTGTTACCTGCTACAACTAATTCTAACAAGAATACTTTATACCGTTTGTTGTATAAAAATAATTCCTTGGTTTTTCAAGGGTATATTGAAATTTTAGGTAATGGTTCTTGGACTGATTTTGGTACTGTTGATAATATTGATGTAGGTACTAATATTAATATCTCTTGGTCAAATGATGTTTTGACTTATACAGCTGGTTCTGGTTCTGTTGCTGATTTATCTGCTGTGAGTGCAGACTTGGCAAATGCAACTGCTGCAAATATGATTGCGTTCCGCTTGGCGGCACGTATGCAGCGCTTTGGTGAAGTTCTGCAGCAAGCCGGTGCTCGTGCAGTTGAATTTACTTTGGCTATGTTCGGTGTACGTATTCCAGATGGTCGTGTGCAGCGTCCAATATTCCATGGTTCGTTCCGGTTGCCGGTTATATTCAGTGAAGTGCTGCAAACATCACAGACCAGTGATACATCACCACAAGGAAACTTGGCAGGTCATGGTATTACAGGCGGCAAGAATGCACCAATACATATTAAGGTCTTAGAACATGGTTATATTATCAGCATTATGCATATTATGCCACGTTCTCAGTTCCAGAATATTACGCCGCGTTATCTGTTGCGTAAAAACCGTTGGGATATTCCGAATCCAATATTCCAGCATGTTGGTGAACAAGGCTTGAAACGTGTTGAAATTTATCCAAATTCATCTGCTCCGGACGAAAACTTTGGTTATGTTCCACGTTATAGCGAATTGTCACATGTACCATCAACGTTGCATGGTCATATGAAAGATACTTTCTTACATTGGACTATGGCACGTGTGTATGATACCGAACCTGTATTGTCGGCAGCATGGCGTTACGAAAAGCCAACAGACCGTTCTTTTGCGGTTCGTGACGAGGACCAGATGCAAATCTGTATCGGCTATGAAATCAAAGCCCGTCGTGTATTTGCACGCAATCCTCAACCTGGAATTCATATAGTATAAGGAGTGTGATATGTGGTCAGCTCTTGCTCAATTAGGCGGTGATATTTTTGCATCGTCTATGAATTATGCAGCTCAACAATCTGCTAATGCTGCAAATATCAAGATGGCACGTGAAGCTCGTGACTGGGAAGAACGTATGTCCAATACAGCAGTACAACGTCACGCTAAGGACTTGGAGGCAGCCGGTTTTAATCGGCTGCTTGCAGCCACAGGTAGCGGCGCAAGTACTCCATCTGCTCCAGTCGCAAGTGTTAAAGCTCCACAAATCCAACCTATTGATATATTGGCTATAAAGAAAGCACGTGAGGATATTTCTAAGACAAAAGCGGAAACTTCTGTTGCAAACGAAACAGCAAAGAATTTACAAGAACAAAATATTAATTTACGTGCACAGAATGTTGTTTTACAACGACAAGCTGAGAAAATTTTGGTTGATATGGGTTATACACGCGTACAGGCCGCTAAGATTTTATCTGAAGGTTCTGGTACTTTAACCTCTAAAACAGGTTTTGACGGTGGTATTAAAGGTATTATTTCCGGTGGTGCTACTTCAACTCTTGTTCATCCAAAATTGACGACTGAGAACGCAATGTCTCGTGTACCATTTTGATACCGAATATCGTTCCAATTGTTCCCATTAAAATAAACCAATAAATCAAAATTGTAATTGCTCTTTTCATGAGCATGATTTTAACAAAAAGGATTCAAAATGTCAAATAAAGCTACAAAGATTAAATTTATACGTCCATACGCCCCCAAAATTTGGGGCAGTAATGCGTTTAATAAAAAAATGGATACAACTGACCAACGTGCTCCAATTAATGAGCCAGAGGACCTTTTTAATCAATTTATGATTGATGAGGATATTCAAGACGAATTAGACAACGAGACGTTGGACGATTTTGATAATGATGTTTATGACTATGATGACCGTTCTGAATACGGTGAGGACGTGTTGGCAGCGCAGCAGCCAAACATTGCAGCGGCAGCCAAACGATTGAAAATCAATAAAAAGAAAAAATAGCGACAAATGTCGCGCGTTGCAGCGAAAGTGAGCCAGCCCCCATAGCTAAGGCGAACGAGTAGCGGCAAAAGCAAGGCTTTTATCGCGCATTGTTTCGGCTTTAGCCGATAACAATTCAACTATGACGATGCCCGACAGGGCAGAGTCAAAAAGTTGTGCGTTACATTACTTGATATATAACGCACAACTGACACACGTCAAGCTAGGAAAGGAATTGAGTATGTTTTGCGAATCCCCGAACGGTAAATTTCCCTGCGGCAAATGTAGAGCGTGCAAATTAAGAAAGGTGAATGAAAAAATGATTATTTCAATATTTGCGGCAAACGAATACAAGACGAAAGGGCAGTTTTTAACGCTGACCTTTAATGACGAACATCTGCCTGATGGTCTTGACCATTCAATTATTGCTGCATTCATGAAAAGATTGCGCAGATTGGACGGTACACCGGACGTTAAGGCATTTATTGCCGGTGAATATGGCGAAAAGTCCGGACGTGAACATTGGCATATTTTGTTTTACAATCATAAGTATGATTTGGAACTTGTTCGTAAAGCGTGGCGGCATCCACGTACAAAAGAATCTTTTGGTTTTGTGTATGATGGCACTTTAACACCAAAATCAATGAAATATGTTTCCGGTTATATCAACAAAAAAGGTTATAACCCGGATAGCGGCAAAAGACCACCGTATGGACGTATGTCCTGTAATTTACCGGACAATTTGTCAAATGACGAGTTTTGGCAGATTTTTAAAACCGGTCAAGTCCGGTATAATGGTCGTGTTTTTTCGGTTCCGACAAATTGGCGGCGGCGTTACCGCCAGTTTTGGAAAGATACTGCGCCGCTCCGGCATGAATATCAATTTAATCATGTTGAAACAAAAGACTGGACACCTGAAGAGGTTACTGCTATAATGAATGACAGAGAAATGAAAATTGCTCTCTCTAGATATAGGAAAGGTAATAAAATACTTTAACTATGTCGCCAAAAGTGATTTTTGCTAAAAATTAAGTAAAAATCATAGTTTAACCCGGTAGGGCGATAATACTAAACTATACATAATATACATTATACGCCTTTGAAGTATCGCTACACTCCGCGGTTTTCCGCCACTTTTCTTCACAAGCCACCACCCATAGCCATCTTTTAGCCACGACAAAAAAATCACACAACGCACACAACAACACCCCCTTAGGCACAAATCCACTCTCATCCGCACCAATCCCACAGCAACACAATAAATGCCAGCAACAAGTTAAATTCTACAAACACCCTTGTCGACACAAACCCACCCCAACCCGCAAAACAAACTATACATAATCCACCCCGTACAAGCCAATAAAAAAAGCGAACGTTTCAACGTTCGCCTTGTTAACAATGATTATCAAACACAAAGATTAACGCTTTGTAATCTTTTTAATTTTCTTAATCTTACCCAAAGCACCATCCGCGACACCGGCCGCCAATTTAGTCACTTCTTTGATACCCTTTTTCAAGTCGCTTTCTTGAACATCGCCCGTCTTTACCGGCTCTACATCCGAACAACAGAACGGACATTTGGTCGCCGCATTACTGATACTGGACGTACAATATGGACACGCATGTGTATTAGCCGGCTTTTTATCGCGCATTTTATTCATCGTACGCACAAATAAGAATATCGCAAACATCGTGATAAAGAAGCTAACCACAGAATTCATAAAAACACCATAATTCAGCGTGGTAACACCGGCCGCCTGCGCCGCAGCAATCGTTTCATAATGCGCCCCAGATCCATCCAACGCAACAAACAACTGTGAAAAATCAACACCACCAATCAACAACCCAATCGGCGGCATTAAAACATCTTTTACCAAAGAATTTACAACACCGGTCATAACACTACCAACAATGATACCGACCGCCATATCTATCGCATTTCCACGTTGAACAAAAGTACTAAATTCTTTTAATATATTACTCTTTTTTGCCATTTTTTACTCCTTGTCTTGTTTGTTTGAATACTCTTCTATTGCACGCAAAACTTTTGACAAAGTTTTACGCAAACTCTCATCTTTGGTATCCACAGATATATCCGCCAACGCATACGTTTCATAACGTTCCGAAATCAATTGCGACAGAATTTTTCGACTGTCTGCATTCAGCAACTGCGGTCGCGTATCACGCGCACCCGTACGCCGAACCAGCAAATCCAAATCCGCCCGCAACCAAACGGACAAAGCCCTGTCCAACACCATTTCACGAACCGCCGGCGTTATGAACGCACCCTCGCCCGTTGAAATAACTTTCAATGCAGGCGGCGTATCCAAAATACGTTCAATAACACGTTGTTCGACCCGTCTAAATTCTTCTTCCCCATACATAGAAAAGATATCAACCACGCTGCATCCGGCGGCTGCCTCTATTTCTTTATCGGAATCAACAAACGGAATACCCAAACGACGCGACAAAGCACGCCCTACACTGGTCTTACCCGCCCCCATCAAACCGACCAAAACAACCGGTCTATCAATAAATTCTTCTGTTTCATATTTCATAACAAATGACATTTTATCAAAAATTACCTAATAAACAATAAAAAACTGGACAAACCCCAAAATCGCACTATAATAAATACACACAAAAAGGAATTTTGTACAATGACAGATTATGGATTAAAAGATAGAATCGCAATTATAACCGGCGCCACAGGCGGAATTGGCCGTGCATTGGCAATGGAGTTTTACACACAAGGCGCACAAGTCGTCTTAACCGGACGCAGCCACGACAAACTAAACACATTGTCGGAAAAACTAATTGCATCCAATCCCAAGGCCGCACCAAAACCATTTACAATCCCATTAGATTTAACGGCAACACACGCCGAACAAACACTAATTGATACAATAACCCAAAAATTTGGCGACCGCATAGACATATTAATCAATAACGCCGGTATGGTAGACGGAAAAATGGTCGTAAAAACTGATCCAACATACCTGCAACACATGATGCATGTAAACTTTACCGTCCCATACAACCTATGCAAATTATCACTGCCGATTATGGGGCGCAACAAATACGGCCGCATTATTAACATAACATCTATTGCCGGCACAACAGGCGACGCATCAATGTCTGCATACGCCGCATCCAAAGGCGCATTGGTATCTGCAACAAAATCAATCGCCGCCGAATACGGCCGTCGTGGATTTTTAACTGCAAATTGCATTGCCCCCGGCATCGTAGATACAGACGCCACAAAAATATTAACCGCCGAACGCACCAATCAATTCAAACAAATGATTCCAATGCACCGATTTGGCAAACCCGAAGAAATCGCATATTTAGCCGCCTTCTTGGCATCCAGTCGTGCAACATATATCAACGGCCAAGTATTACACATAGACGGCGGCCTATACCGATAAAACAACAGCCAAAAACATCCCCTGCCCGATTTTAGACAAAATCGGGCTTTTTATTATTTTAAATAACAGGAAAATATGCTATAATTAACACATCAATATTAATAAAGAAAGAGAGAGGACATGAAAAATCTGTACACTTTGTTAACAACGGCCGCAATTGCGGGCTTCGCAACATCGGCAATTGCAGCACCTGCGCATTTATACACAAACACTGTTACCACACACAATGTGGCAACAATGCAACAGACCGTCATCCAAAACGCATTTCAATCTTTTGCCGGCTTTATGTCAACAAACACACATAAACGCCCACAAAAATACGCACCTATGCCAAAAGAAGACCCAAACGCAACATACGGACGCGCGGCGATTTACGGCACCGCACCATTATACGGCGAATTTAATGACGACGGCACATATGGACGCAGTGGCGGCGACAGCATCAACACCAACGCCACATTAAACAGTTTGTGGACCAATTGGCGTCACACTAAAGACAATGTAAAATTCGACGAATTCGACCGCATTGATTCAAAATCAGACGTATTTACATTTGGCGTAGCGGGCGGACAATCGGAATTTATCGGTGGTCTGTCCAAATGGGGCCTGTACACGGGATACATCGACGCCACACAAACAAACAGCGAATTTGAAATCGAAGAAACCGGCGGATTTTTCGGCATCTATAACGGCAACAAATTCGGCAAGTTTGGCCTGTACACAACATTAAACGGCGGTGTATTAAACAACACCGTTAACACAAAATTCGGCACAGACGAATACACAAACATGTGGGCAGGTGCAGCCGTAAACGCAACATACGACATTGCATTGGATTCAACATTTACAATCCAACCAAACCTGCAAATCGGATACACATGGATAGATTCTGATAATTACACATCTGCATCTGGCGACACGATTCGCAACGACGCAATTGGCATATTCCAAGTCACCCCAATGTTACGCGCAATCAAACACATTGGCGACAATTGGTACGGATCGGCAAACATCCAACACGTTATGTTCTTTGACAACGGCACCAACACGGTCATAAACAAAGTTGCGCAAAACGAATTAAATATTGGCAACTATACTGAATACGGTATTACATTAGAAAAGAACATATCAAACCTGAACCTGTCTGCAACATTCGGTCGTCGCGACGGCGCACGTGACGGATGGATTGGCGGCGTAAACGTTAAATACGTATTCTAAAGGAATACCAACCCAATAACAAAACCCGCATTGTGCGGGTTTTATTATTTTTGCTTAATCGCAACTGGCAATTGCGAACGCATATCCAATATCCAACGCCAAGTATCCGCTATTATTTTCTGATACATATCTACATTTGTTGTATCACAATGCTGAATAAATCTATGCACTTCGTTCAAACGACTTCCCAAACGTGCATAATCTGCAATACAATTTTCAATTGTTAACGCCTGGGCATGCAAAGCCACCTCTTCATCTGTATATCGGGGATATATTTTATCACCCAATATTTGTTTATGCACAGAATACACAGATTGTAATGTCGCCAAACGTTTCATTTGCTTACTCCATATTTGCCAATTGTTCCAATTGATCGGCTGCGATTAACGCATCAATCATTTCATCCAATCCTGCACCACCGGCCAAAATATCATCCAATTTATACAACGTTAATTTAATACGATGATCTGTGACACGTTGTTCCGGAAAATTATAGGTACGAATCTTTTCACTGCGATCACCCGAACCCACCATTGATTTACGTGATGCGTTACTGGCACTTTCTTGTTCCATACGTTGTTTTTCATACAATTTGGAACGCAAAACCGCCATGGCCGCTGTTTTATTTTGCAATTGCGAACGTTCATTTTGACACGTCACAACAATACCGGTTGGGAAATGGGTAATACGAATTGCGCTGGCTGTTTTATTAACGTGTTGTCCACCGGCACCCGATGCACGGAAAATATCGATACGAATATCTTTATCTTCGATAACGACGTCGATATCTTTTGCTTCGGGCATAACAGCAACAGATGCAGCACTGGTATGAATTCGACCACCGGCTTCGGTTTCTGGTACACGTTGCACACGATGAATACCCGATTCGAATTTCATACGACCATATGCACCCGCCCCATCAATTTTGAATACAATTTCTTTATATCCACGCAGCGATGTTGCATTTTCTTCTATGACCTCTACACGCCAACCTTGACGCAACGCATATGATGTATATTGATTATACAAATCACCCGCAAACAGTGCCGATTCTTCACCACCAACGCCCGCACGAATTTCCATAATAACACCATTATCATCGGCATCATCACGTGGCAACAATGCAATTTGCAGATTTTTTTCAATATCCGGCAAAGCACGATTTAATTCAATCAATTGCTCGGATGCAATTTCACGCAATTCTGGATCACTTTGCATTTCTTGGGCATCACGAATACCGGCCACGGTTTGAAAATATTGATTAATCAACGGCAAAATCTCCGTCAATCTTGAATATTCCTTGGACAGACGTGTCAATTCATCGCCCGTCGCATTACCAGAATTCATCTGCGCTTCTATATCTGCGGCACGATTTTGAATATCTTTTAATTTCTGTTCGATAATCATATTATTTCGCCTTTACCATTTCAATCGCATCCACCAAAGACACAACCTGCTGATTTCCCGATTGCATATCTTTAATTGCCACAATTTGCGACTTCGCTTCATCTTCACCAATAATAACACTAAATTGTGCCTTTATTTTATCGGCGTATTCAATTTGATTTTTGAATTTTTTATCTGCTTCTAAATACGCAACCGCTGTAACACCCGCATCGCGTATCGCATTTAAGACAGATACCGCATACGCCAAATTATCCGCCCCCATACACAATACAGAAACCGAAACCGGCGAATCAAAGCGCGTTAAATCAATTGCACCATTTTCCATCAATGCGACAAAGATGCGTGAAAAACCAATTGCGGCCCCAACACCGATAATTTTGGTCTTGGAAAATTTACCCGCCAAATCCGCATAGCGTCCACCACCGGCCGCCGTACCCAATTCCGGATGACTTAACAACTTAAATTCAAAAACCAATCCGGTATAGTATGCCAACCCACGCGCAATCGACAAATCGATATACGCATTTTTCACACCAAACAATTCCAATGTCTTGATGAATTCATTTAATTCCGCAATCGCGGCATCTAACTTTTCCGATTTATTAACAAAGCCCGCATAACCATCAACAAAGACCGATTTAATTTGATTTTCTTTATCGGCATCATTCAATGTATCACGTAACCCTTCGGCAAAGTCATCATCACCCATTTTGTCTTTCTTATCAATCAAGACAAACACATCTTTCTTTTGTGCATCTGTCATTTCCAAATAATCAAACAATGCATCCCAAAACGGACGTGATCCAACATACACCGCATTGTCACCAATAAATTCGGACACAGAATTTAACGTGCGCTGGATAACGGAAATAATTTCTGCATCATAATTCGTTGACAGTGAATTAATCCCCATTATATCCATATCCATCTGATAAAATTCACGATAACGGCCACGCTGTGCACGTTCACCGCGATAGCGTTTTGAAAACTGGCTGGCGCGGAACGGAAACACCAAATCATTCAAATGCCCCGCAACATAACGTGACAGCCCAACCGTCCCGTCATAGCGCAATCCCATTTTTGTATCACCTTTTTGAAACAAGAACATCTGTGTTTCAATTTCATCCCAATTATCTTTGTCCGTCAAAACTTCGGCACGTTCAATCGCCGGCAAATCCAGCAAATTAAATCCCGACTTCTTTAACACATCCAACATACGTGCCGCACAATAATCAAAGCAACGCTGTTGTGTTGGTAATAATTCTATAAATCCCGACAAAGGTTTCGTTGGTTTTAAATCCATTTTATTTTTTCCTATTGTTTCGTATGAAAACCGTTGGCATTGTCAGTGCCGCTTTTTTAATATACAATAAATATACGCTAATACTCGCCCGCTGGGGCGTGATGCAATTTGACAAAAATAAATTTTACTTTACGCATTTCATATATAATGATAGAACATTTTTTTCATTTTTCAAGGGGATATTCAGAAAAAGCCACAGCATATCAAATTAAAAATATTGATGTAATTGACCGCCGTTTTGCGCCAACCAACGCTTGGCCCGTTCCACACCAAAACCATACAGTTCACGCACAGTCGCCCAAAATTCCGGCGAATGATCCATATGACGCGTGTGCGCCAATTCATGCATTACAACATAGCGCATAACCTCTTTTGGTGCGAACGCCAAACGCCACGAAAAAGACATTGTACCGGTGGTTGAACAACTGCCCCAACGGGTGGTCGTATCACGAATCGCGATACGTTGCGGCCAAAATTCACGTGGTGCACTACGCACCATAACTTTTAATTCCCGCAAAAATTCCGATTTGATAAAGTCACGCACACGACGTTCAAACATATCGGTCGCACCACCAATCGTTAAAACACCCGTCGCATCATCCATACGATTTGAACGCATGGTTTCATCATGCACCAACTTTACCCGCCGCCCCAGAAATTCAATATATTGCCCTGATTTTAACTGTATTTTATCGGGGGATTTCAAAAAAATTCCATCTACCCACTTTTGCTTGCTTAATAAAAATTTTATTGCTGCCGCATTTGACACCAACCAAGGTTTTGATATATGTATTTCACGTTTTGGCCGTGTTTTTGGCCGCAAAGTAATATTACGTAACCCACGTCTTGTGGTGATTACAACCGGCACCTCAACACCCGACGACAAAGTAAAAACATAATCCGACATTTACTTTAATTGATTTTTAATATCCCGCACAATGGCATCAACGTTAAATCCGGCCATAGAATATATTTCATCTCCTGGTCCCGACGCGCCAAATTTATCAATTCCCACAACTGCATCGGCAAATTCGAACCAAGGCGCGCTGGCCGCGGCCTCTATCGCAACGACAAATCCGGATAACATACGGCTTTTATATTCCATATTTTGCGCACGGAAATCCGCAACCGACGGCACAGACACAACCTGAACATCACGCCCCAAACGCTCTGCAACACGCACAGCCAAAGGCACCTCACTGCCCGTTGCCAACAATGTCACCCGCACACGTCCCGATTCGGACGGGCGTATTATATATGCACCACGGGATATTTCCGCCCCCAAAGGCGTTGGCACTTGGACAAACTTTTGACGCGACAAAATAATTGCCGTTGGTTTATGTTCTTCACGCAATGCACGTCGCCACGCATAGACAACTTCGGCCGCATTACATGGACGAAACACATTTAAATTCGGCATCATACGCAAAGACGGCAATTGTTCAACCGGCTGATGTGTTGGCCCATCTTCACCGACGGCAATGCTGTCGTGCGTTAACACATACACAACCGGCAAACCGGACAATGCCGCAACACGCATGCTGGGCCGCATATAATCACTAAACACCAAGAACGTTGAACCAAAGGCGCGCAAACCCGACAACGCCAAGCCGTTCATAATCGCACCCATTGCATGTTCACGCACACCATAGTTAATATAATTTCCCGAAAAATCATCTGCACCGATTACACGTGCCGCGGCGACTTTGACACTGGTACTGCCACCCAAATCTGCACTACCCCCAATAACATTTGCACCGGCGCTTAACAATTCTTGCAGGTATAAACCGGACAATTCACGCGTAGAAATTGCGCCCCCAACCACAGGCATCGACACATTTGGCACCACCACCGGCGCAACCGTTGCGACAAATGGCACCTGTTCCATTTCAACATTACGCCACAATTCTTCACCGATTGGCGACACAAATTGTTTTATCAACTGCATCATTTCTGCATCTTTCAATGCCAAGCCATGTGCCGCCGATTTTCCGGCCAAACTTGAATTCGCACCAATTTCGGTTTTGCATTGAATAAAGACCGGCCCATCCGACAGCAACGCTGAATTCAGCGCACGATTAATTTGCACAAAATTATCCCCAACGGTTGACAACGTCCGCCATCCCGCCGCCCGCATACGTGCCGGCACATCCATATCTGTCTGGGCGACACCATCGATAGTAACCCCATTATCATCCCACATTAAAATCAGATTATCTAACTTATATCGTCCTGCGAATGCGATTGCCTCTTGCGCGACACCTTCCATTAAATCACCATCGGAACACAGGCAATAAACCCGTCCATCGGTCTTTTTGATTTTTTCTGCCAACGCCATACCGACGGCATTTGCAATCCCCTGCCCCAACGGGCCGGTCGTTGCATCCACACCCGGCGTACCATATTCCGGATGCCCGGGCAATCCACCGACACGACGAAAAGTGGCCAAATCCCCCACATCGTACCCCGCCATTTTCAGCACAGAATACAACAACGCACTGCCATGCCCCGCCGACAAAACAAATCTATCACGTCCACGACGTAGAAAACACGAATACAGCACAGTCAAGATATCCGCCGCACCCAAAACAATACCGATATGGCCACTATGCGCCATATGCACCGCATGCAGTGCCCACGCGCGCACCGCATTCGCCATTTCTTTTAAATCTTTGGAATTATAGTTCATGTATGGTATTATATCATAAAAAGGACGAAAAAAAATGTTAAAAATTTGGACAGACGGCAGTTGTCTTGGCAACCCCGGACGTGGGGGCTGGGGCTTTGTTGCAACAGACGGGAAAAACATCGCCGAACGCAGCGGCGGCGAAACGAACACAACAAACAACCGCATGGAATTAATGGCGGTAATCCGTGCATTAACGGCGGCCCGCAATCATGACGAATTGGAAATCCACACCGACAGTCAATACGTCAAAAACGGCATGCAATCGTGGGTAAAAAATTGGAAGAAAAACAATTGGCGTACTGCGGATAAAAAGCCCGTTAAAAATCAAGACCTGTGGATGCAATTGGACGAATTGGCATCGACCAAGAAGATACATTGGTTTTGGGTACGTGGCCACAATGGCGACGAAATGAACGAACGTGTTGACACATTGGCACGCACGGCGGCGGAAAGTATGGAAAAATAATAAAAGAACCACCGAACGGTGGTTTTTTTATTATCTCAATCCCTTGGCACGACAACATGCGGACGCCGCCGATTTCCAATCAGCATATTGCTTAGACGGATTTTGCAAATCCCGCCACGGCAACCAACCGGCACATCGTTTATTTTCCCCCGTTCCCGCGCATTTTACATATCGGCGCAACGAACAAGTTTGATTTGAAATTTTACCTGTATCGGTTGTGCATTTTACCACAACATTTTGATTTTTGGCGTCTCCACGCCCCAGTTCTTTGGACGACAACACTTGGTACGCATTCGCCGCCCCCATACATAAAAACACCGCCAACACAGCCAACAATTTTTTCATATTGTCACCCCCAGCCATTCATTTTACACATAGCATTATACCGCCCCAACAACAAAAACACAATAAGAATAAAAACACCCAAACGGGTGTTAATTTATGACCCTGTACTCCACGGAACATCGTTCATAATTAAGTAATACAATTTGGCATTATCTGTCCCCGGACTACGAACAATAGGTCTCACAACATATATATCAACATTACATGGCGCATTATCATTATCTTGAACATCTAACAAATCTCGATGAAATTTAGTTGCAAAATCAAACGCCTGCAAATATGCTGCATCATCATCGGCCGGCACAACAGAATCACCAATCCACATTAACCACATACCATAGTTTATAACATTTTCTTGCCCCTCTATATCATCGGCCGACAACAATAACCATGGCTGAAAATCCATACCATTGGTATGATCACCCGTACTGGTATCTGTTTGGTCGTACATATCCCCCAAGAAATTGACCGCCCCATAAAATACACCAGTATTTTTTACAACCTTGCCCAACATACCAGCAAATTGACGAGTCGAAACAAATAATGTATCACGCACACGACCAGAAAACGTACCCGCACGCACCAAACGTTCGGAACGACTTAATATCTTATTCCCATTATTAATTGCACGCAACGCCTTTGCCCTTTTCCAAGAGCGGCTAAATACATTACCACGTTTTGGATTCAATCCCTTTAATGTTTTACGATATTTATCCAGATCCTCTAACGAAGCCGCCAGTTTATTATATTTTTTTACATCTTTATGTTTTTCAAAGGCCTTTAACTGTTTTTTCAAATTCCCAATTCGCTGTTCTGTCTGACGTATCATTTCGTCTAAATCGTCTAATTTCTTCTGCGCCCCATCAACCTTGACACCATAATTATTTTGTGTCGTGCGCAACTTCTGTTGCTCTGCTTTCCATCTCTTGCGGGCATTTTTTATATCTTTGGCACCTGCATTATTATCAACCAACCTACGATATTCATCTTCATAACGTGTGATATTATTTTGAATATCAGCTAAATTTTTACGTTGCGACTCTGATAAATTATCTAATTTTTTTGTAGCATCAGCCAAATCATCTGCGGCGGCCGCACGTTGTGCCTTCAATACATCCAACGCATCTGTTGTCTTATCAAGATCCTTTCCAACACGCAAATAAGAACCAACCTTATCTGTTTGTTGCAACACACGCATAGCATCGACCGTTTTGTCAGTCGCACGCACAACACGTGCCATTTTTGCACTATATGTAATTGCGGTCCCAGTACCCATCGTCACAACAGTCAAAATAATATCTGCGGCAATTTCTGCATACTTCACCCATACCAACGACTTATCGCCCGCAACATAGTAATCATTGGGATCATCAGGCCCACGGCCAACCGTTTCAACCGCAGCCTCATTCACCGCATCAGAATCCAATGCCCACGCCGTCTTACTTGCACATGTGCCATTGCCATGATCCTTTGGATATAATCTATCTATATTATCTTGAATATAATCCAAAGAAACCGTGTTGGGTTTACCCTTACCAACAAATTGATCCAATGTTCCGGCCTCAACCACCATAACGCCATACCAAGACGGATCAATATTTGTCCATATTGCTTTTCCATCAGTCGGATCATTTGTATCTGCTTGCAAATCAGGACGTTCTAACAAACGCAAACGATCCCTTAAAACTTTTGGTTGCGTTTCATAATTAACTACTATTTCACGGCCGTTTTCAAATGTATGCTTAATTGGCATAAACTTAATAGAATGATAATCATCTCTACTAACTAATTCTTTACAATTTAAAACCTTACGCAACACATCTTCTTGAGCAAACACCTGCGCAACCCAAGTCTGAATATCCACATCAAATGCTGTATCTGCATCAATTTT
>JAZONN010000013.1:0-27324 GCA_045654485.1 Candidatus Enterousia sp.
AAGTGAAAGCTTGGTTGGCAAAAGGTGCACAGCCATCTGACCGTGTTTATAAATTGTTGGCAAATGCTGGCTTGGTAAAAGCAAAAGCAATCCCAGTTCAGACAAAAAAACATTTGCAATCTGAAAAGACACAAATGAAAATCAAAGATAAAGCAGAAAAATTAGCGAAAATCGCAGCAGAAAAAGCAGCAGCAGAAGCGGCCGCTAAGGCAGCAGCAGAAGCGCCTGTGGAAGAAGCAACAGAAGCGGTTGCAGAATAATTTTTGCGCTCTTAAAATAAATAGCCCAAGGGTAAAACCTTGGGCTAAGTTTTGCTTTTTGGGGAGGATGGATATGACAAAGCGTTTTTTTAATCCAGATTTTGATATTCATGGCGATTATGATGCCGGTGATTTGGAACGTGCGTTGCGGGCAGATATGGGGCGCACAGAATATGATGCTGAAAAAGATTGCCCGTATGATCGTACCATATGTCGTCAGAAAATAGTGCGAATGATTAAGTGGGAACGTGCCGTTGAATATGCGGCGGCAAATCGTATGAATTGGACGTTCTGTACGTCGGGCAATATGTTTCATGGTTGTCCTGTGCCGGATTTGGATTGTATACGTCGCAAAAGATATAATGAAATAATGAAACGGGTAAAACAAAGGAATTGATATAATGTCATTGAGATGTCCGTATGATAATAGTTTGGAATGTAGCGCAGATGAACGCTTTCAAGAATATTATCGTCAAATAACGAATATACAATATTTGGGTGATTTTAGGGCGGATTACCGTGGCCCGATTGTTGCACAATGTACGGCTTGGCCGGAAAAGTGTTGGAGATTGCAGGAGCATAAACAAAGGCAGAGATAGTATGGCAGACGAAAAACAAATTTTGGTCGGTAAAATTGTCGCAGCCCAAGGTATTCGTGGCGAAGTGCGTGTTCAGACATTTACAGAAAATCCCCAAGATTTTCAAAAGTTGGCGGTTTTTAGTGCGGGCTTTGGTGACGGGGACTTTAAGTTTGTGCGTGCTGTGCCAAATTCTAATGTGGTTATTGCCAAGATTCGTGGTGTCAATGACAGAAATGCTGCGGAATTATTGCGCGGAACGGAATTGTATATTGTGCGTGATGCCCTGCCCGATTTAAGTGCCGATGAGTTTTATCAAGCGGACTTGATTGGCTTTGATGTTTTGCGTGATGGTATGAAAATTGGTGTTATTGATTGTTTTCAAAACTTTGGCGCCGGTGATATCATTGAATTAGATAACGGGGATATGGTGTCTTTTATCGGTGCGGTTGTAGATTTTGATGCTCGCACGGTTACAGTAAGGTGATTTTGTATTCAAAAACTTGACAATTGTAGTTTGTGTGCTAAACTTATGTCAAGTTGAAGAGGTTTTGATATGAACGAAAAAAAAGAAGCGTTGGAAATAATAAATGGGTTGGCGAATCCTGTTAGGATTTCTGTAGAAAATGTGCCAGACGGTAAGTATGTGCTGATTTTTTGCGAGAATTATTCAAAGCGTTGTGAATTGGCTAAAATGGCCGCTTCTAATCCTCGTTTGATTTGGAACTTGGGTGTAACTGGAAGAAAGGGTGCTTTGAAAGAGGTATCTATGATGTCGGCATCGGGATTGGTTGCGCATGAATATAAATTGTTTAATCTGGCGGTTGCGGTTTGTAAATCTTGTGTAGTCAAGCGGTTACGGAACCAAAAATAAATTTTAACGTTTGTGTTAAAATTTGGGGGCGCTGTTGTAATTGGTTGCCCCCGTTATAGTGTAAAAAGGGTATTAAAAATGGCGAAAAAATTTTCGATAAAACATTCGGATAAGACCGTATTCGCGCATTGTAAAAATCCGGCGCCACGTTGTTATTTGTATCGCGTGTTTGCGCCACTGCCCAATGTGCGTGTTTTGGGCGATAAAAGATTTGATAATTCCTTTGACTGCAGTATTATTTTGCGTGGTACGCTTGACGAGGTTAATGAAGCAATGCCAATGGCGTTGGATTTGGCGCGACAGACGTGTACGATATGTCAAAAACAGAGATGATAAATGGAAAAAACAAATTTATATTTGGCGGATTTGATGTGTGATATTAATCGTGTGTCGGCTGTATGTGAACGTGCGTCGACAGAATGTCCGCTGTGGCGTATGTTGGTGGAACAGAAAGGTGCAGATTGGGTGTTGTGCCAAGCGCCAAGACGTATTACAATTTATGCCAATCGGTTTTATGGTCCGGCGACACATATATATGGCGATATGAAGCAGTGTTGTGTGCCGTGTGCAGAACAATATCAAAAAGAAATATTGCGTGCGGAAATTGCTGCAGAATGTAAATTACGTCAGGTTCAAAAGTAAAGGTTGAAGTATGATAAAAATGATTGAATTTTCAGGTGTCAGAATTGTCAAGTATTACTCTAAAGTACAGGTGGATTGTCCGTATTATTCCAAGGATTGTGCATGGGGGCAACACATCAGTAATCGTA
This sequence comes from Candidatus Enterousia sp., assembly GCA_045654485.1. GTDB lineage: Bacteria > Pseudomonadota > Alphaproteobacteria > Rs-D84 > Rs-D84 > Enterousia. Next base: position 2,483 of record JAZONN010000013.1, read on the forward strand.
TGAACGTTGCTTCAATGCGAGAGTATGACAGCCCACGGTCTGTAATGGTGTGGGGTGCGGGATTTTCTTGGCCGACAGATGAAATTTTTGCCGATGCACAACAGGTGTGTGCGCGTTGTGTGGCGCAACAAAAACAACGTGTAAGGGGGTAAAATATGCAAAATGTATTTGATGTAATTATTACCAGAAATTCAGCTGAATTAACCGTAAAATGTACAGGGTACAGTTCGTTTTGTATGTTTGGTAAATTGGTTGAATCTAAGCCACGTGCCGTTGTGAAAGTGGAAAAATTGCAGAACAATGGTGGAATAAAAATTAAGCCAAGTGCATTTTGGACGTTGGATACGGCATTTATGGATGCAAAACGTACATGTTCGGCGTGCCCAAGAAGTATTGGGCGCCCTGTGCGTGTTATTCGTACAAGGTAGATAGATATGCATTTTAACATATTGACCATTTTCCCAGAAATGTTTCCAGGCACACTGTCGGGAGGTGTGGTTGGTCGTGCATTGGATAAAAAAATATGGACCTGTGATGTGGTCAATATTCGTGACTTCGCAATCAATAATTATGGCAGTGTGGATGACACACAATTTGGTGGTGGTGCCGGTATGGTTATGCGACCGGATTGTTTGGGGGCGGCATTGGATTCGATTAAAAATCGTGGTAAAATCATATATTTTTCACCACGTGGCCCAACTTTGAATCAAAAGATGGTGCATGACTTTGTCGCAGACCAAGATGCGGTATATACTCTGCTTTGTGGTCGATACGAAGGAATTGACGAGCGAATCATTGAAGAATATGATATAATGGAACTTTCCATTGGTGATTATATACTGTCGGGTGGCGAAATTGCCGCGCAAGTTTTTGTTGACAGTTGCGTGCGTCTGATGGATAATGTGGTTCATGGTGGTGCGGATACCACCCAAAATGAAAGTTTCGAAATCGGGGGGTTGGAATGGCCGTTATATACCCGCCCGTCAGTATGGCGTGGACGAAGCGTCCCAGAAGTCCTGCTGTCCGGTCACCACGGCAATATCGAACGGTGGCGGAAACAACAATCGGTTGACATAACCAAAGAACGTCGACCGGACTTAATAAAGGAAAATGAAAAATGAGCATTATTAAAAAAATCGAAGCCGCCCAAGTTGCAAAATTAGCGGGCGACAAAACAATCCCAAACTTCAAAGCCGGGGATACATTGAAAGTTCACGTTAAAATTAAAGACGGTGACAAATTCCGTATCCAAGTTTTCGAAGGTGTTGTTATCGCACGTGATGGCGGTATGGGAAATAATGCATCCTTTACAGTACGTCGTGAATCATACGGTGTTGGTGTTGAACGTAAGTTCCCATTGTACAGCCCTGCAATCGAAAAGATTGAAAAGGTTCGTATTGGTAAAGTACGTCGTGCTAAATTGTTCTTCTTGCGTGGTTTGTCTGGCAAAAAAGCTCGTATCGTCGAGGATTTGGCAGCAACATCTGCAGAAAAGAATGCAAAATAATAAAATCCCCCTGTTGGGGGATTTTTTAATGCCCTATTCTATTTTTCTGTTAATACGTGTGTTATAATATGTCATATATTCCAAAGATTGAAAAAGATACGTTAAAAAGACCCATCAATTGGTGGGTCTTTGTTTGGGCTTATATTTGTTGTTGACTGTTTAATTTTTGTTTTATTAATCCAAGTGTTAGTTTTTGCTCATGCTTTATTTTTTCTTGGGTTGTTGCTAGTTCTTGTTGTGTCTGTGCTAACCGAGCTTTTGCTTGTTGTAAAGCGGTCAGTTGGGCCTGTAGTTCAGCCAGAGCTGTATCGGATTTGATGTCTAGGTTTGGCAAAGAGCTATTTAGTTTAGCCTCGGTTTGCTGTATTTCCTCGGTTAATTGTTGTATTTCCTCGGTTCTTAGTTGTGCGACATATTTTTGCCATGATGCAGATGACTTAAATTCTTGGGATGCACGCAAGAAACGCCCTGATTTTTTTATATTTGTGACCATTTCTTGTTCCAGATGTGCGGCGCCTTGCCTTGGTGTGTTGTCAAATTCGTTGGCATTGCGGGGGCGCATCATGTCGGACAATTTCTTGATCTTTGTAAAGGTTTTGTCTAGGTTCTGGATTGTGTTTTGTGATAAAATATTGCCGATTAATTCTTTTATTTGTGATGGCTTGATGCCTTTGGCGGGTACTAGCCATAGCGAGGAAGCATTGTAGTGTTGGTTGCTTTTATTGATTTTTATACTGGTTCCGATGGGGTTTGGGTGTGTTTCCAGGATGCCACGATATTTTTTTGGTAAGGATGTGTGTGACTCTAGTTGGACTTTCTGCTCGACCAATGAATAGTATGTTTCGTGGTTGCTTAATTGCAAGTTATATTTATAAAACATTACTAGAGTATGATAGAAATTCAAAATAGCAACATTTTTTTCTTTTTGGCTTTTTAGTTCGAACCATGGTTTTTTTATACGGCTCATATCGTTCTTTATAGTTTGAACCAAGGGTGATGATTTGCCGTATTCGGATTCAAATAAACTTGTGGGCAGATTTTCAATAACTGGTTTTATGTATTTCGTATAATATGACATAAGTGTCTCCCTATCTTAATTTACTTAATGAGTTTAACATATAAGTGTTGTTTTGTCAACAAATTTGTCAACGAAGCAGAACATATAGTTTGACTTTGATGCTGGTGAGGATTATGATAGTGGTATGAAAAAGCTGTTTTTAATTTTTCTGTTGTTGTTGCCCACGTTTGCATGTGCATATGTTAATCGTGAAATGGCGGTTGTGCGTGTGATGAATAAAGACGCCGGTAAAGTGCAAGAATTAACTATTGCGGTCGGACAAGAATTGCAATTTGAAAAAATGTATATAAATGTGCGTGCGTGTAAGCAAACAGATCCATTTGATGCCGAAAATCATTGGGCTTTTTTGGAAATTACAGAAAATACCAAAGGACAAGTATTTGGTGGTTGGATGAACCGTAATGAGCCGGGTGATAATCCGTTGCAACATCCAGATTATGATGTGTGGTTGGTGCGCTGTCAGTAAATAGAACTGGGGTAAAATATGAAAATTAAAAATTTTACCGGATTTATGTTGGGAAATGAACGTTCTGTGCATCAAATTGGTGCGCCTTGGATGAATTATGATGCGCATGTATGGGTGTGTCCAAATTTGGCCAAGGCAAAGAAGGTGTTGGCTGAATCCCAGCAGCGTATGCATATTGAACCAAATGCGATATGGACAACAATCTATCAGGTTTCTGGACGTGATATTGTGTTTGAACAAGCGAATAATGGATTGCTTTATACAGAAATGCCGACAAAGTTGTATGTTGATCGTGTTGTGTGGCGTCAGTTGCCCAAAATGATAGATGAAGAATTTTTGTTGCAAAGCGCACAAAAGCACGCTGAATTTTTTGATTTGATAAACAGGAGGGTCAAATGAACTTTATAAAGAAGTATTTTAAGATTTTTGTTGGCGCATGTGCCTTGTTGTTGGTGTGTGTGGTATTTTTCTTTGCCCAGCGCAGCGGAACATTGGAGACCGGCGCATTAAAAGATTGGCGTGCGGCCGATTTAGAAAGACGTGTTGCTGCCGCCCAGATTTTAACTGGTGCGGATGCATATATTGATATTTTGGTTTCGTGTGTGGATAAAATGGCGACTTTGCCCGATAGTGGCGAAATGGCGGTTCGTGATGCGATGTCATTATGCTATACGGGTGTTCAGTTAAAAGAAAATCTGTAATTCATTATGCGCAAGATTTTGCCGTTATTTATGGTGGTGATGGCGGGATGTGGCGATGTAAACCATTTGGGTAAATCGTACGTTGGTGCGCCGTATGCGGTATCGCCTTTGGGGGAATGTGCCCTGCCCGATGATGGGCCTTTGATTCGATTTGATGCGTTTGATTGCACGACGTTCGTTGAAACGGTCTTGGCGGGTGATGATGTGGAATGCTTGAATCGAATTAGGTACAAGAACGGCGAAGTTGGCTTTTTGACCCGCAATCACTTTATTGAAACAGATTGGCTGGGCAATAATGCCGATTGGGTGCAAAATGTTAGTGCAAGGTATGCCAAAACGCAGTGGCGTCGTGTGTATATTGATAAAGCTACTTGGTTTAATGTTGTGCATGAAATAGATGTGGATGTCCCATCGCAATGGGTGGATATGGAATATATACCATACGAGTATGTGTATGATGTAGATATAGATGTGCCTATGGTTGTGTTGTTTATTGCTGACAATCCAAAAATTCGTGATAAGATAGGTACGGATATTGCGGTTGTGCATATGGGATTTGTGTTCCCAAATCGTATTCTTCGACATGCATCTAGTGAACGTGGAATGGTTGTAGATGTGGATTTTGATGAATATGTTCGGCAACGTATGAAAAATCCGAATAATATAGGTGTATCTTTGGTGGAAATAAAATGATGGATGAAAAAATTATTCAGTTAGATATGGGAACTTTGGATAGTAATGTTCACAGTGTACGTCCCACCCTGTGTTTGGGGATTGAATCTTCGTGTGATGAAACGTCTGCGGCGATTGTGGATAGCGATAGAAATATTTTAGCGCATATTATTTATTCTCAGATACCAGAACATCAAAAATTTGGTGGTGTTGTGCCGGAATTGGCGGCACGTGCGCATATATTGGCAATTGATGCGGTTATTAATCAAGCGTTGGACAAGGCGGGTAAGACAATCGATGATATTGATGTGGTTGCGGCAACTGCCGGGCCGGGCTTGATTGGTGGTGTGTTGGTTGGATGGATGGCGGCGACCGGTATTGCGCAATCGGCCGGGAAACCTTTGGTTGCGGTTAATCATTTAGAAGGACATGCTTTGGTGCCAAGATTGCGTGCAACAATGGCAAGTGGTGCAGATGGTGATGTGTCCGTTGAATTTCCGTATCTGTTAATGTTGGCGTCCGGTGGTCATTGTCAGATTTTGTTGGTGCGTGGTGTTGGAAAATATGAATTGATTGGTCAGACATTGGATGATAGCGCCGGCGAAGCATATGACAAGGTTGCGAAAATGTTAGGTTTGGGTTATCCGGGTGGTCCGGTCGTTGATTTGCGTGCCCAGCAAGGTAATGTAAAAGCTTTTAAATTTCCACGCCCTTTGTGCGATAAACCCGGATGCGATTTTTCGTTTAGTGGAATTAAAACAGCGGCAAGAACTTTTTTAGACAAGGCGATATTGCCGTATTCGGATGGATATATTAACGATTTTTGTGCGTCTTTTCAGGCGGCGGTTGTTGATTGTATAGTAAATCGTTTGGAAAATGCATTAAAAGATGAACGTGTGCGGTTGGCGGCACCGAAAACATTGGTTGTTGCGGGTGGTGTTGCGAAAAATAGTGCAATTCGCAGTGCGATGGAACGTTTGGCGATGAAAAACAAAATGTTGTTTGCGGCGCCACCTATGAATTTGTGTACTGATAATGGTGCGATGATTGCCTGGGCCGGATTGGAAAATTATTCGGTCGGGCGCATTGTGCGAGAATCAGTTGCGCCCAGACCGCGTTGGCCATTAACTGAATTAGATAAATAATCGGTATTAATGTTGATGCTGTGTTGTTCTGGCTAAAATCGTCTGCTCGGTTGTTTGTGTTGTTGTGGCTTGTGTTTTTGCCAATTGCGATGATGCCAATGACATTTTTGCCTTGGCGTATGCGTTTGCAAGCGTGGCTACTTCGTCTTTTAACATTTTTAACCGAATTTTTGATACTTGTTTTGGGGTGTGTAATATTTCGCATGCACACCAACGAAAATTCTGTAATGCATGTCTTAGTGAAATGACTACAGGGTTGGTTTCTGTGCGAATTGGTGTTTTGTGTGGTAGTGCGTTAAATTCGGCTACCAATCTGTCTATATCTAACCAGCCAAGACGTGCAAAGTTTGCGTTAAACATTTCGTATGCGTTTTCATATTTTGCGTCGGCAACGTCGATAATCGATACAATTTTTTTAGTCGGGTCATAGAATATGTTGTGTTCATTCATATCGCCGTGGGAAAATACAATGCTGGCATCATTTAATGCTAAATCGTCAAATAATGCTTTTGCTTTCTTGATGGTTTCTATTTCTGAATTGCTTAGATATTTTTTCATATGATTCACAATATATGCAATTGTTAGTTTGCCGTTATGTGTTTCTTCGTTTGGCATATCAATGTATTCAGATTGGTTTTTTGGTTGCCGGTACGTTGCCATGTCGTTAATAAAGTGTGCAATGCCACGATATATGATGTCAAAATCGGCCGGCGTTAATGTTTCTGCGTATGCGGAAGTAATCGGGTGGCCGGGGACCTTTTCTTCTATGGCAAATATTCCGGTTGTGGATACTTCTAACATTTTTGGAATAAAGTAGAACTTGTTGTCTTTGGTTTTTAAGAATTCTTGGATGTGTTGTGCAAATCGTTGTTTGTTAATCCAATTTGTGTTGCGTATCGTGTCTTGTGTGGGATGGGCGGGACGCTTGACCACCATGCCATCCAAAGAATATACACATGTTTCACGTGGCGTATTGGTATTTAGTTGTTGCAATTTATCTAGATTACTCATAATATAACTCCGTCTAAATTAACATAATTATATCAATAAAAATATGCAAAAACCAGAAGCTTTTATAAATTCGGATACTGTGTTTAGTGTTTCCGATGCGGCCGCCGTTTTAAAGGGCGTTGTTGAAACTGCTTTTCCACGTATTCGTGTGCGTGGTGAATTGTCGCAAATTACCCGTGCGACATCAGGGCACATATATATGACAATCAAAGATGCCGGGGCGGCGATATCGGTTATTATTTGGCGTGGCACACCCATTAATTTTAAGTTGGAAGATGGGTTGGAGGTTATTCTGACCGGTCGTTTTACAACGTATCCTGCACGTAGTAATTATCAGATTGTGGCCAGTGAAATTGAAATGGCTGGTGTTGGTGCGATATTGAAAATGCTGGAAGAGCGTAAAAAGAAACTGGCAGCCGAAGGTTTGTTTGATGAAAGTCGTAAAAAGCCCCTGCCCCGATTGCCAAAAACAATCGGTGTGGTAACCAGTCCGACCGGTGCCGCTTTTCAAGATATTCAGAACAGATTGCGTGAACGTTTTCCGGTGCGTGTGTTGCTGTATCCGGCAACGGTGCAAGGTGTTACGGCGGCGGGTGAAGTTGCGGCCGGTATCGAATATTTTAATAAAATGTGCAATGTAGACGTGATAATAGTTGCGCGTGGTGGTGGTTCGTTGGAAGATTTGTTGCCTTTTTCCGAAGAAGTCGTTGTACGTGCGGCGGCGGCAAGTAAAATACCGTTGATTTCGGGTGTGGGACATGAGCCGGATTGGATGTTGATTGACTTTGCGGCGGATTATCGTGCGCCAACGCCGACCGGTGCGGCCGAGGCCGTTGTGCCAACTAAATTGGCGTTGATTCAAGAATTGGACAATATGTGGGTGCGTTTGTCGGGGAATTTTACAACAAGATTGATGAATGCAAAGCAACGTTTGGATGCGATTAATGTAAAAAGCCCGAAACAGCTGGTTATGGAACATGCGCAACGGTTGGATGATTTGGGACGTACGTTAAATATAATTATTACGGCCAAGATGACGGCGGCATGCCAAAAAATGGACGCTGTGGCGAATTTTGCGGGTTTAATTCAAAATCGTATGGTTGTGCTAAATCAAAATGTTGCGCATTTGGGACAAATGTTGAATTCGCTTAGTTATAAAAGTGTGTTATCACGTGGCTATGCCATTGTTCGTGATAAAAACGATGCGATTATCAGCGGTGTTGATGGTGGTGTGCCTGCAAGTATTGAGTTTGCGGATGGTGTGTTGCAACTGTAATAAAAATGCCCCGTTTGGGGCGTTTATTTTTATCTGCCATGATCTATGATTTTGTCGCCCACCAACAATCGTAAATTAGAATTCTTGCTGAACGCAGGTGAAATACCACGTTGGCGCAATTGTTGTTTTATATCACGATGCAGGCGTACGCCATCCAAGAAACTTAATTTTGACCAGAATTCTTCAATGGCGTACATAGTCTGTGGGGTATAGTCGATAGATACAAAACGTTTGCCATTTATTTTGTACGAATATGCCATTGTTAATGGCAGAGGTTCTTTGCTTGCGGTCTCATAGACCTTGATCTTTGTTCCGACAGGGATTTTTGGAATGGAATATTGCAATATTATATGTTTGGTTTTTTTGGCTTTGTTTTGTGCCTTTATATTCTGACAAAATGACAAGTCATGATGTGTGTCATTTTCTGTTACATAATATTTTTCCATTTTTTATCCTTTTATTAATGTTTTTGCCATTGTGATGGATTCTGTGGTAATTTGATCGCCGCTGATTATACGTGCGACTTCGTTGATTCGGTCACTGCCGGTGATTTCATGTACAGATGTTGTTGTGCTGTCGTCTGTGACGGACTTTGATATTTTGAAGTGTTGATCCGCAAAACCGGCGACTTGGGCAGAATGTGTGATAACCAGCGCTTGGTTTTGTTGTGCCAATCGGTTTAATCGTGCGCCGACCGCCGCCGCAGTTGCGCCGGATATGCCGGTGTCTATTTCGTCGAACACAAATGCGTGTGCGTCGTTTGTGCCGGCCAGTACAACACGCATAGCCAACATTAATCGTGCCAATTCGCCGCCAGATGCCGCACGGTGTAATGGTGCAAATGGTGATCCGGGGTTGGTTTTAATCATAAATGTAATATCGTCGACGCCGTGTGATGATGGTTCGGTTGGGGTAATTTCGGTTGTGAAATCGGCCGAGCCAAGTTTTAAGTCCGGTAATTCGGACAGTAGTTTATCACGCATTTTTTGTGCCGCATCATGTCGGGCATCAGATAACGATTTTGCCGTAATATCAAATTCGGATTTGTATTTGTTGACGTCGTTTGTTAATTTTTTTAATTCGGCATCTGAATTGTCAATTGTGTTTAATTGGGCGGACATATGGTCCAATAAATTTGGCAATTCGTCGGCCGGCACACGATGCTTTCGTGCGGCGGCACGGATGGCAAACAGTCGTTCTTCGATTGAATCCATGTCGTCGGTATCTGTATCCAACGGTGACAGAGATTGTGCAACGGATGCAATGGATTCGGCGATGTTATACAATTGGTCAATTTGTTCAGCGTATGGATTTTCGTCGCCTTTGATTCTTTGTAATATGTGTGCAACGTTGAAAATTTGTGAGTCCAATGAATTGCCACGTGGTGATAATGCCTCTAATGCTTCGTTTAATATGGCGGTATTCTTTTCGGCGTTCATCATTGCGGTGCGTTTCGCGGCCAGTTCATCTTCTTCGCCAATTTGTGGGTTTAATGCACGTAATTCGTTGACGTTATGTTCCAAGAATTCGCGTTCGGATGCGCTGCGACTTAACATTTCCTGTAATTCGTTCAGGCGTTTTTTTGCGACGCTGTATCGTTGATAAGATTCTTTAACATTTTTTAATAATGTTTTGAATTCAGACGAATTATTTTCGGCAAATGCATCCAATGTTGTGCGGTGCATTGATTGGTTTAATAGTGAATGATTTGCAAATTGTCCATGTATTTCAACCAATGTGTCGCCGATTGATTTTAATGTTTTTACCGATACGGGTGTGTCGTTAATCCAAGCCCTGCTTTTGCCGTCGGTGCTTATTGTGCGGCGTAAAATTATGCCGTCGCTGCAATCTATGTCGTATTCGGATAATATCTGGGATGCGGTGGTGGGTGTGGTATCGAATTCTGCGACAACAGATGCGCTGTCGCAACCGTGGCGTATTAATCCAATGTCGGATCGCGCACCCAGTGCCAATGATAGCGCGTCCATTAATATGCTTTTCCCTGCGCCGGTTTCGCCGGTTAAAATGTTTAGTCCCGCCCCGAATGTTAAATTCAGTTTTTCTATTAATACAATGTTTGAAATGTGTAATCCGATTAACATAGTTGGATTATTGCGAAAGTGGCCAGAATTTTCAAGTTTTTATTTGATTTTTTCCAATGTGAAATCGTGTGTCCATAAAATATAGCATTTGATTTTATGATCTGGGTAAATCTGTTGTAGTAATGTGGCGTACTCTTGGATTTGTGCGATATATTTGGTTCGGAATTCGTCCGGATTTGTGTCGGTTTTATAATCTAGAATTTCGATTGTTTTGTTGGTGCTGTCTATGCGAAGGCGGTCTAGACGTCGGCTTACGAAGCGGTTGTTTATTGTGCCGGCAACAGGCACTTCGGTTTTAGATGTTGTGTCGAATAGTCGACGTAAATCTGGGCAGGATAGTATTTTTGCGACGGTTTTGTCCTTTGTGTTGTGGTCCGGCGTGATAAAAATGCGTTGTAGATGTGTGTGCATTTTAGATCCAGCTTCGGTTGCAAATTTTTTTGCGGTATGTTGTTGTAAAATATTATGCAAAGTTGTCATTTGTTATCCTAATGTATTCTGTGTCTGTGTTGTCTGCTAATATGTTCCATAGTTTTGTATGCCATGCGTCGGTAGGTGGATTTTTGTGTGGTGTGTATCCGTATATGTACAATTCGTCACGTGCACGTGTCATTGCAACGTATAATAATCTATAATATTCGGCTAATTGTTCTTGAAGTGTTGGTTCAGATAATGTGCTTAATTTATTGCTGTTGCTTGATTTTGCTGACCAGATCCATTGTGGTTCTGATGATTTGTTTAATGGTATTACTGATGGTTCTTTTGGGGTGTGGATCGTGTCTATTAGAAATACGACCGGTGCCTCTAATCCTTTGCTGCCGTGTACGGTGACGATGCGTACGCCGTTGGCGGCATCCATATCGCGTTTTATTTCGCTGTCGCCGGTTATAAACCATTTTAAGAAATGGTGCAGAGTTCCTGTTTGTGTGCGTTCGTATGCCAAGCATATTGTCATAAATTCTTCTAGCGGGTCAATAATTTGCTGGCCTAGTGAGGAAATAAATTTTTGTCGCACGTCATTCGTGTTTAATATCGTTGTGAAAAATGAGTATGGCGCTGCGTGGGGTGCTAGTTCGGAGATGTGAGTTAATGTTTCGTGTATCGTTGGGTGTGTGATCGCCAATGTTTCGTATATTGTGGTTGGTTCTTGGTCTTTTTGGCGGTCTTTATTTATGTCGTTGCGGGTTTTGCAAATATTAAAAATCTCGTCTTGATTCAGATGAAAAATTGGACATCTTAATACACAGCATAAACTATAGTCGTCGTTGTGGTTTAGGCACCAACGGATTAAATTTAGCATGTCACGGATGGTCGGATAGTTGGGTAATACTATGCGGTCGCTGCCGGCAACATCGATATTTAAGCGTTTTAGTTCATTGGTTAAAGGTGTGGCCATTGGGTTGCGTTGTTGGACCAAGACCATTATATCTTTGGCTGTGTATTTGCCATCGTCTATAATCTGTTTGATTTTTTGGGCGATTTGTTTGGTGTATTGTTGTACGGTAATGTTGCTTTCTTGTTTTGAAATTAATTTGTGTATTTCAACGATGCCTTGGGCGTTTGTGCGAAAACATTTGTGTGGGTTGTTTTGAAATCCGGTTTCGGTGCGTATTGTTGGGTGATCAAAGAATTTATCGACTGTGCCCAGGACGGCTTTGGTGGATCGGAAGCTCTGGTTTAATGGGATTTCTTTGATGGTTCTTAGGTTGTTTTGTATGTGGGCGGCGATTGTTTCCCGACTTGTTGCGAATGCAGATGGGTCTGCGCCTTGAAATCCATAGATTGATTGTTTTGTGTCGCCAACAACGAATATGGAATGCGGTGTGTTTGTGGTGTCTCCGTCGGTAAAGAAGTCGCCGGCCAGCATTCTTAGTATTTCCCATTGGATTGGAGATGTGTCTTGGGCTTCGTCGACCAAAATGTGCGATAGAGATGTGTCTAGTTGAGATAAAATCCATCCCATGGTTTCTGGTGATGAAAACAATTGGCGTGTGTAAAGGATTAAATCTTCAAAATCTAACAGGTTTTTTGAGTGTTTTATGTGTTTGTATTCCGAAGCAAATGCGGCCGACAGGTCGAAAAGCGCAATCGTGTCTTGGAATAAAGTGTAGTTTGTGATTTTTTGGTCTAATTCATAAACCCGTTCTTGTTCGGTGATAAGATACTCTTTTTTTGATATGTTGCTTTGTGGACGTCCCTCTTTTGTTAAGTATGCGGTTTTGTATTCGTTGAAATCAATCGTTGTATCAATATATTGTTTGGTCAAGTTTATAATTTTGTTTATGTATGCGGCCGGTTGTTTTGAAGGTTTTTGTTCGTTTGATGCCATTTCTATGATTTTTTTTAGATTTTCGGCATCAAAATTGTCTTTTGGTATATCTGTTATTTCTAATAATTTTTTAGTCGTGTCAATAAACTGTGTGCGATATTTGATAATATCTTTTATGTGAAAGAATAATTTGTAATGCTCACTTAATATTCTTAATAATTCGTTTAAATACGTTTCTGATATGCGATTGGTTATATGTGCAAATGCACCAAGTATTTCTGGGTTGCTATTTGGGCTATTTATCATTTTTTGGAATGCGTCTTGTAATAATACACGCTGTGCGGCATCGGATACCAGCGACCAAGACGGTGATAGGCCTGCCTCTAATGGAAAGCGGTGTAGTATCTCTTCGCAAAATCCGTGAATGGTTTTGATTTTTAGTATGTCTGGTCTATCAATGTATTCAAAAAATATTTTTCGTGCATGTGATATATCGTCGGCTGTTATTGGACTGTGTGTTGCAACGCCGTCCAATAAATCGACTAATTCTTCATCCGATGACATTGCCCATTGGCGTAATGCGGCCAAAATTCGATTGCGCATTTCGCCTGCACCGGCATTGGTGTATGTTAAACACAGTATCCCAGATGATTCACAGTTAGGTGTTCTAAATAATATGCGCAATAAACGTTGGGTTAAAACGCTTGTTTTTCCGGTGCCGGCATTGGCTTGGACCCATATGTTTTCAGACGGGTTTGCGGCCATGTCTTGTTCTGGTGAAAGATTGTGTTTTTTTGCCATTTCTGCCCTTGCTTTATTTGATTTATTTTAGTATAACTTCAACAGAACTGCAAGTTATATAAATTGTATGTCAGGGGGAAGGAAAAATGGATATTAATCAGGTTTTGTTAGTTGGTGCCGGTGTTTTGGGTGGGTTGTTGACTGTGACGCTGCTGGTTTTGTTTTTTGTGTCGCGAAAAACCCAGAAAGTAATGCAATCTATGTTGACGATTATGACGCGGCCGGAACGTGCCAAAGTTGCGGATGCGGTTCGGGTGTTGAATATTATTTTGGCGGATGAAATTAATAAGATTGAACAAAGTTTTCAGAGCATGCGTGAAACTTTGGGGGCGCAGATTGATGCCGCAACACAGTTGAAAAATGCATTGGGCGAACAGAATCAGCAGTTGGTATCTTTGGCGGATGACGCGACGAAAAAGTTGGCGGTTATGTCAGGGCGCTTGGATAATACGGTTACGGGTTTGGGCGATATTGTGGCGTCTAAATCGTGGACAGATGTCGAAAGCGCGACCGACAGATTTGCCACAACAGTCAGCGAGTTGTTGGCAAATATTGATAAAACATCTGAAGATACAGCGGAAAAAGTTGCCTTGATTGGTAAGCAGATAGAAGATTGGATAGCGCATGGGCAAGAATTGTCCGATAGATTAAAAAGTGAATTTGATACCAATGCAAATCAAATGCATGGTTTGACCGATGATTCTAATAAAATGCAAGAGCAACTGTCGGGTTTGGCCAAGAGTGTCGCAGATGGTTTTTCAAATGTAAAAACGGCGGCGGCGAATTATGAAGAAATTATGGTGCGTAATGACAGATTGTTGGATGGGTATTTAGATAAACTGGATTCTTTCTCAAAACAATCAAAAAAGCAATTGACCAGTCAGATGAACACTTTGACCAATACTGCAAACGTCGTTGCCGGTCAGGTGCGTTTGGCAGAAACGTCTGTTGATAAACAGGCACGTAAATTGGCGGATACGGTCGAAGCGTTGGTGGCATCTGCGGCGACAACCGAAGGCGCAGTTCGTGGTGTTTCAACAGAATTGTCAACATTAACAAATCGATTTGATGGTGAAATTAAAGAGTTTGCAACCGGTGTTGTGTCGGAATTAAAGACCGTGTCGGGGGTTGCAAATGTGACATTGGAAAATACACGTACAGCCGCAACAGCATTTTCGGAATCGGTCAAGACCATGGCGACCGGCGTTCGTGAAACTTTGATGGAAATGAATACCGCACATACCCAATTGTCGGGGCAATCGGCGAATTTGATTAAGATGTCGAACGACACAACGGCACAGTTACAGCCATTGTCGGCATTGATTGAACGTTATTATTCGGCCCTGCCCGATTTGTCGCGTGGTAGTGTCGAAGCCAGCGAGACGTTGGAAAAAATTGTTACCAGTTTGAACGAAAAACTGAATTTGATGAAGAGTACAGTTGCGGAATCTACAACGGCTATATCGGATTCTGCGATTAAGTTAGAGGATTTGGCCGGTGCGTCGCGTCAGCAGATGATTGATTTGATGTCCGATTATGCCAAAGCGGTAAATACGATGCAGACCTTGAATAAGCAGATGATGGTTGCACGTGCATCTGCGCCAATGGATGCGATTAAGGCGGCACCAAGCGAAAGTTTTGGTCATGTAAGTTCGCAAGATTTCTTGTCACAAAGTGAACGTATGCTGGAAAAACTGCATGAACAAGCAATGGATTTAACCCGTGCGACCGGTGCGGATATTCCGGATGTTGTATGGAAAAAATATCATGGTGGCGACAAAACAATTTTCTCGAAATGGTTGGCAAAAATGTTTAGTGCTGCGGATAAAAAGCGTGTCAAAGAAATGTTAAAAGGTGATGCGGTATTCCGTTCCCAAGCAACACAGTTCGTGCGTAGTTTCGACAAAGTGTTAAATATGGCACATCAGACCGATAATCCGGACAAGGTGTCGGCAGCATTAATTAAAACTGATTTAGGTCAGGTTTATATATCTTTGAAAAGTTATGTATAAAATGGCCCCGTTAGGGGCCGATTTTTTGTTGAATGTTGTTGGATACTGTGCCAAGATAAATTACAAATGAAAAGTAAATGTATTTTGATTTTATTGGGTGTTGTGTTATGCGGTTGTAACCATGTGCATGTTGTGCCGGATTCGCTGCCACGTGGTGCACGGGTTTATGCAGATCGTGGCGGTTATAATATGCGCCGTTTGATAAAAGAACATTTGGTTGAACGTGGGTATGATGTTTCGGTTGGACGGGCAACGCATAATCGGGCGGCGGGTGAAGATATAGATATGGACACCTATGTTATTCCAAAAGATGCGCAATATGTTGTAACGGTCAAAGAACGTCAAGAAGTGTTGCGGCCATTATGGTGTGTGTTTAATGGTTTTTGGATGTGGCGGTTTAATGTTTCGATTGCCAATCAAAAGACCGGTGAAGAACTGTTGAGTTGGTTTGGGTATGGATGCGCCAATAGTTCGGAACGTATGTTGGAAAAATTATTGGATACATTAGAGAAATAAAAAAAATCCCACATTCGTGGGATTTTTAATTGTTTTAATCAATTTATTCTTCGATTGCACTATATTCACAGAAACCTTCGTTTGTATCACAGCGGGAAATTGTACCTTCGCTGATGAAATATCCTTGTTCGTGCAAGCAAGCAGGACATACGTTTGGTGCATCTGTGCCGATGTGCCACATGCCACAGTTTGTGCAACGCCACATAACGATTTTGTCTTGTTTGAATAATGTGCCGTTTTCGATTGCGTCAATCAATGCACGGAAACGTGATTCATGATAGCGTTCTGCATAGCCGATGTTTTTCAAGATTTCTGCAATTGCTGGGAGACCTTCTTGGGCGGCAATTTGTGCGAATTTTGGATACATTTCTGTATTTTCTTCGTGTTCGCCATATGCGGCCGCCTGCAGATTTTCCAATGTTGTGCCAATTTTACCGGCAGGGAAAGAAGCTGTGATTTCCAAATCGCCGCCTTCTAAGAATTTGAACAAACGTGATGCGTGTTCTTTTTCTTGGTCGGCTGTTTCCAAAAAGATTTTAGAAATCGCTTGGAATCCTTCTTTTTTGGCCGCAGATGCATACATTGTATAGCGGTTGCGTGCCTGAGATTCGCCGGCAAATGCAATCAATAAGTTCTTTTCTGTCTGGGTGCCTTTTAAAGATACCATCTTTACTTCTCCTTTTTGTTTTTTTGTTCGTAAAAAAATCATAGCAGACCAGATGGTAAAATGCAAAAAAAAATTATTTTTTCTGACGTTGGGTACAGTTTTGGCATGCAACCGAATGAATTAAGTCCATATGTTCATCGTACAGGCGGATGCCCAAAAATGCGCGGGCTTGTTCGATGCTGTTGCCGTATGACCAATATGTTTGTTCGTCTGTTGTGTATTTGGCAACAACTTTGGTCGCGCCGGGGACCATAAAGTATCCATAGCAATTACAACTGATTAACGATGCACGATAAAATTCGAACAGGTTTTTTTCTTTGTTGGGTAATTTTTCGTGTAAAACAAAATCGGAACCGCGTACGTTTTGTATTTTATGTTCAAATTTGTTTTGAATGCGCCACAGCCCCGCAACAAATTCAACGTCGGACGGCTGTAAATTCCACAAAGGTACGCATTTGCCGTTTTCTGCGTATGCGACATCGCCGTTGCGTTGATCGGTTATGAATTTCAATGTGTGTTCGGTTAAGTTTTTGTATTGTGCAAATTTATTTCGTTGCTGTGACATTTTCGGCCTCTAAAAACTTCTTTTCTATGGCTGTAATCAGCTCTGATATCCCTACTCTCCCTGCTGCGCTGATGGTTAATATTTCTGGTTTCTTTTTACGGCCAAAAGATTTTTTGAATACGGTCATCTTGTCGGCCAATTCTGCTGCGTCAATGGCGTCGATTTTGTTGATGACAACCATTTCGGGTTTGTCGGTCAAATCACCACCATAAGAATCCATTTCGTGACGTATGGTTTTGTATCGTGCGCCCCAATCTGCTTCGGTGCTGTCGATTACGTGCAGTATCATTTTGGTGCGTTCGGCATGGCCCAAGAATTGGTCGCCCAAACCAACGCCGGTGTGGGCGCCTTCGATTAAGCCGGGCAAATCAACCAATACAAATTCACGATCGTGGGCATACATAACACCCAATTGTGGGTTTAATGTTGTAAATGGATAGTTTGCGATTTTTGGGCGTGCCGCCGTCACGGCCGACAACAGAGTTGATTTTCCGGCATTTGGAAAGCCAACCAAACCAATGTCGGCAATCAATTTTAATCGCAATACAACCGTACGTTCTTCGCCGGGCAAACCGTCGTTGGCCTGTTTCGGGGCGCGGTTGGTCGGGCTTTTAAAGTGCAAATTGCCCCACCCGCCATTTCCACCACGTGCCGCACGATATTCCATGCCGTCTTCGTTCAGGTCGGCGTATTCGATTTCTTCGTTTTCAGACAATATTACTGTGCCGGTCGGTACGGGTAATACCAATGTTTCGCCCGATGCGCCGGTACGCATTTTGCCCATTCCGTTTTCGCCACGTTGGGCCAAGAATTTGGTTTTGTATCTGTAGTCAATTAATGTGTTTACGTTTGGTACCGCAACGAATACGACGTCGCCACCACGTCCGCCGTCACCACCGTTTGGGCCACCGAATTCGATATATTTTTCACGGCGGAAACTGGCGCTGCCGTTACCACCATCACCTGCTTTGATATATATTTTTGCACGGTCTAAAAACTTCATTTTTTATCCTCTTGGGCGGTATTATAATCTAAAAACTTGCAATTTCCAGTATAAAAGGATATAATATGCACGCTGCGTTGCAGTGATGATTCTGAATCCGTTGTGAAATAGTCATTATGGACTGGGGGGCGGTACCCCACAGCTCCACCATTATTTGATGCGATTGGATGTCGCATTTGGTAATGGGGCTGACATAGATTCGACAGATGATGAAAGACAAATTGGTTGAATCCGACATGGCGTCGTTAAAAGCCGACTAAAAACTGAATGGCGAAAAAATCGCTGCGAACGACAACGTTCGCCTTGCAATGGCTGCCTAATATGGCGTTGAATACGATTGGCGATTGTTGATTGTATTCGTTTTAGTTATTGCGGGGTTGGTCGGGTACCTGGCACCAGAAACCCGACATTTTATTAAATGTAATAATATGAAGGACGATAAAAATGTTTGGAAAAATTAAAAAAGTATTTTTTACCGGTGTGTTCGGTGTTTTGTATGTCGCATTTTTGGCACAATTGGTTTATGCGTTCGTTTGGGTTCCAGGTTGGGAAGCAAAATTGGCAACAGTTGGTGCATTAAGTGTTGAATGGTTTGTCTTGATTGCGGCACGTTATTTGTCAAAACGCAGCAGCAGCAATGCACAACACAGCAGCAACGGTTTCCGTCGTCGTTAATATAGACACGTTGAAATAAAAAAGCCGGCAATCGCCGGTTTTTTTGTTGGATAAATATGATAAAAAAAACGGGATGGGATTGCCCCACCCCGTTGTTTTCATTAATTGTTCGGTTGAATCAGTTCGATTTCACGGCCGCTAAGTACGCAGTGGCCGCCTGTGGCAATTACACCTTTGCCGTCACCAATCGCGTCGTCTGTGAAGCATCTTTTGGTGCCGTTTTTACATGCCTGATAATCCCAACCGGTATTTGGGTTAACGTCCAAATATGCGTCACCCATTAAATCTTGCAGAAATTCTTTAATGGTATCGCATTGATCGGCATTACACAGGTATTCAGCCCCCGCTGGTGCATAACTGTTTATCCAGCTTTGTGGATTGTTTGTGTCGATTTTGCTTTCGTCGTGTAAACAGTTTACGGCATTCCAATGTATGCACATGTCACTGACGGGGTTGCTGAACACGTCGTTTATGTGGGCGGTGCCTGCTTGGGTGCAAGTACATTTGCGTGGTGAACCGTTTTCATCCCAAGTGCCGCCCGATTGTGTGCACAGGGCTTGTCGGATGGTATCGACACTGCTGACGCACTGTGTGCCGGTACTGTTGTTGGCGCCCGTTATGTCTGGGAATGTGCCGGACCAGAGTTCTTTTCCATTTGAGCAAGTGCCACATACATCAAGATGCCCACTTGCATAGCTACGGTCGCCATAAGTATCTTGTAATGCTTTCTGTCTTGCTTCTTCGGTTAACCATCCTTCTTTCATAACAAAGTTTTTACTGCCGTCACACTGGCAAATTTCATATCCATTGCTGTCTGTTGCGTTTGTCTGGCCGTAGTTGGCTGCACAAGAGCAGTGATAGTGACATCCGGTTGTGTCGGCCATATTGGCAGTACAGTAATCACCATTGAAGTTTGTGCCATAATAATCACCGCCGGACATTACACATGCCAATCGTGCATTGTTGTCGTACGGTTTTTGTACACACATCTGCAAACCAAGGGTTTCGTTGAATGCGGGTACACCATGACTGCATCCACAACGATATGTGGCATGTGCATTTGCGAAATAACGTGTCCAAAATGCCCTATATCCGTCGCTGCCTTCTATTAAGTCGGCACCATATACGCCTATTTCTTCGTAACCGCGTGCAGCGTCGCATTTGCATGCCGCATATTGATAGCTGTCTTTTAATTGTGCGGTTAATTCGGCGCTGCATGTGGAACCGATTGGAACACATGCGTTGACTTCCGCATTATATTCGGTATCTTCACGACATGTGCAGCCACCTTTGCCGTCGGATTCGAAACCGCGAGTTGTATTACATGCGCAAACAGGCAATTCGGTATTATCTGAAGTCACAGATGTAAATCCGACAGCCGAACATTGACATGTTTTTGTGTCGGGGTCATATTGCCCGTTGGCAGA
Source organism: Candidatus Enterousia sp. (assembly GCA_045654485.1). GTDB lineage: Bacteria > Pseudomonadota > Alphaproteobacteria > Rs-D84 > Rs-D84 > Enterousia. The sequence continues at coordinate 22,376 of JAZONN010000013.1, forward strand.
TATTGCACAAGATTGTGCGAATATTGTATTTGGTATGCATGATGCTTGACAATAATATCCTTGGTTATCTTTGGCCAATACGCATTTCATGTCAATTGGCATACCATCAGAATCCAACATTTTTTGGCCATTGTTGTACATGTATACCGGCAAATTATTGGTGCCAATATATGAATCTAAATTATAACCTATATATTCGCCGGCATTGATGTTTGCCAATATCATACTGCGTAATGCATAGTTTTTGCGCATGGTTGTGCCGGATGGGCATACACAATCGGTTGGCTTTGTGATATCACGAACGAATGTTGGTTCGCACATACAGTTGCCATTTGCGTCACGTTGTGCCACAGAATGGGCGCCGCTGTTCCCCGAACATGTACATGTGGTCATATTGTATATAGGTTTTGTTACGATGTTGTTTTTGTATTCTACCCGATTGAACAGACCGCCCTGTGCTTGGCATGTGCTTAAAGGATTTTCGTTTTCAATACGATATGTTAAATGCGTATAGCCAAATGGCCATGATGTGCCGGTTGATTGCGTTGTGTGATCGATTGTACATACGCCCAAACCGTCATCAGAGTATGTTCCGGATTCATGGCCCGAACCATTGGTGCACCATTCTTCAAATGTATATGGTATGCATTCGCCGGTTTGTGGGTTGATTTCCATAGGGTCATAAACGCCGTCTTGGTCCAAATCAACCGTGCCACAATTACATGTTATGTAGCCATCGGCATCTGTGTATATTGAACCGCCCGAGTTACGACAAGTGTCGGCGTATGATAAACCAGATTTATATGAAATGCTGCTGACACAGGTTTTTTGATTTGTTTCCGGGACATTTGCGGCAACGCAACCTTCGTATTCGCCGTTGTGGCATTTGGTGATATATTCCGGCTTGCTGGACCAACCCGAACAATACATAGCGTGTGATCTGCATGTGCCCGGAATACCCACGTCGGACCATCCGTTTGCTGTATCGCATGTACATGACAGGCCATTTGTGGTTGGAATCAGGCCATATTTTTCATTACAAAAACAAGATTGTTCTTCAATCTTCCATTGTCCATACGGTACACATGTATTGTAATTTTGTTTCATTTCTTCTGTATAACAATATTTGTCCGCGGTGCCGGGAATAGACATTAATTCTGTGCCGTTGGGACACGTGCAATCATCGGTCTTTATGCCGTTGACATCACATTCATTTAGAATTGGGCACGAACGTGTTGCAAAGTTATATGTTGTTGGGCATGAATTATATGCGGCGGAATTTACGCATATGTACTTTTGTAACCGTTCATTATACACCATGTCCAAACCGGTATCGCATGTACAGGCGGGGGCGCCGTCGTTCCAAGTTTTTAATATGTCTATCAAATCGTTATAATCACCTTCTTTGGATGGGGTTATTTCTGGTGAATGTACTAATGTGCTGCTTGATTCAATAAAACCGTGTGTTGTGTCGCATGCCCAACGATATGGTACGTGGCTGCCGTATGCGTCACTGGCGTTTTTGTGTACAATTAATGTTCCGGGTAATGTGCATTTGTCAACGTTGTCCCAAGTTGGTGTTGCTATGCCTTCGCCCCAAGGTTGATTTCCCGTTGCCAATTTTATGTCGTCTGCGCTGACCATTGGTTGCATGCCATCTGGGCATTTGCATGTGTTGCGGGCCGATGGGTTGCGGTCCCACATATAGTACCAATTGTCACAGTCGCATATGCTGGCCCCGAGGAATGTTTCTATGCGGAATGACCTACGTCCATGGCCGGAACATGATTCGCATGTGTTGGTGTCTGTGTTCAATGTGCCGCCTGTGGCTGTGCAAATGTTTTGTAGTTGCGTTGGGGTCGCGCAAATGTCGAAACATTTATAGTGCCCGAAGCCATCTTTATACAGATTGCACGGCATGGTTAAAATATTTCCGTTTTGGTCGGTGTTGAACCATTCGTTTACCGATAAATCGGAATAGCGTGCAATACTGGATACCACCGGCACATCAATCAATGTTTTTTCGTGTGCGCCAAAGTCAAAGGTTGGGTCGTATGCTGTTAATATCGTTTCGGTAAATGCGTCATAGGCGGTTGGATTGTTTTCTATGTGTATCGTATTGGTTGGGCACGTACAAATGGTATGATTTACGTTGTTATCTTGTATAGTTTCGCCCGTATGTTCAAATGTGCCCAAGCATCCGCATTTGTTATTTGAATCCATTTTGCCGGTCGTGAAGTATTCGCGCCAATTTGTAGAGCCGCATTCGCACAGGTTCATATTCATATATTCGCCAATATTGGTACGAACGGGTCCGGCCAATGCGCTGTCGCATGTGTTGGCGTTTGTTTCGGTCCAATATGTCCCCGTTGTGGTTTGGCAATATTGACCGTTTAATATCCCTTCGGATTCGGCGCACCATTGATCAAATGTGACCTCTTCGCAACGTCCGGTTTCCAGGTTTAATTTTGCCGGTTTGTCCAGATACATGCACGAACATTGTCCAGATACGTATTTGCCACCACTGTCTGTGCAGTTGAATTCAAAATTGTCGGCGCGTTTGCATCCTGTTGCAGGGTCGCCAGTATAGCCACGACTGCTGTCGCATTCGCAACGTCCTTCATATTTAGAGTTTGTAGGGTATACTATTTTTAATCCTTTGGCGCTGTCGCATGTGCAACTGTAAGCCCACCAATGTTTTTCATGTGAATAGCATTCGGTTGGAGTTGTAATATCGTCTAAAATACCGTCGTTGCCTACGATAGAACAGAATTCTTTATAGGATCCACCGCTGTTTATGCAGGATTCTGCCGTTGTTTCATGTACATACTCTTTGATACATGCGGGGCCGGCGCCTGTTATTTCCAAATGATAACCGTCTTTGCATTCGCAATCGCCAGTGACCGGTGGAATTCCAGCTTTAAAGTTTTTGCTTTCGTCACATTTGCATGATCCATAAGCGTAAACATAGTCCACGATTGCACCACGATGCGCGGAACAGTCGCATTCATTGCCCGCCCCCGCCAACGGTGATGGAATACCATTAGAATTAATGCATGCAGATTCTAATTCGTCGACTTCCGGTGATGCGCAATGTGCTATGCCGTCTTCTTCGAATATTTCTCTGGAGCAATAGCACCAATGAACGCCGTAATCTGATGATTGTTTGTATTCAAAACCATATAGTGTGCAATTTAATACTATGTCATCCGAATCTTTTGGTTCGAATACTCTGTATTGTGCATTTTCACTGTGGCATGTTAATGTGTCTTGGTTCCAAGTGCCATTTGTAAATGATGTGCGACAAGATGCTTCGCCTTTGTGGACGTATGTGACAAACAGCGTAGTGCCGGCGGCAACAGTATCGATTGTGCGTTTGGCAAATCTGTCATAATATACGTTATTATTATTGTCATGGACCGACCATAATCTGTAATCGGTGCCGGCGGTCGCATTTGTTAATTGCTGTAATTGTGCAGGCAATTTACCGTTTGGTAATGTGATGGTACGTGTGTTTGTGGTGTTGCCATTAAATCTCCATTGAACGTTTTCAGATTGATTGACCAATGTTATAGTATTGTTGGTGTTGCACATTGTTGTGGATAATTGATCTGTCCCAATGTTGCAATCGGTCATGCATTCTGTTCCGCTGGTAAATGTGCCGTTTGCAGAAATGTTTGCATAACAAATGTTTGTTGTGCTGTCTTGTACGATAACGACTTTGTTGTTGCCTATTGTGGTTTCTTTGTGTAGCTGGATGGTTGTGTTGGGACCGTAAAGCGCGGTGGCATCAAAGGTTGGTGCGTCGTCGCCGGTTCCGCCGGATGTAACGCAATTTGTGCCGTTCCATGTTTTGTTGTCGCCACAATCGCATGTTGTGCCGGTCCAAGTGCCACCCGATTGGCCGCATGTTTGTTGCTCTTCGTTTGGTTGTGTTGGGTCGCCACTGCCACCTTCGTCATCTGTTTCACCCAATTCAAATAATGCACGTAAAACCTTGTCGGATGGTGGGGTGGTGGTTGTCGCCGAACCGTCTTCGCCATAGTATTGGGTTGTGCCGTCGGAACCGTATATGCCCTTAAATTCATAATCTGTGCCGTTGGCAAATTGTGAAACCCATGATAAACTGTTCGGTAATTTGTTGTTTAATAATGCTATTTTCAAAGCATTGGTGTCTTGACCGTTAAATTTAAATGTCACCTGTTTGCCGCCGTTCGCATAAACCGCAATGGCCGATCCGTTATGTAATTCAACCGTATTGTCTGTATCGCATACCGTCGCACTGGCGTTTGTTGTATCGGCTATTACACATGCATCAGTCGCACTGGCAGAGTGCGTTTCACCATTGTTTGCAACGTTGGCGTATAAAATGCCTGTATCCGTATCTTTGACAACCAAAATGGTTTTATCTTGGTCTTGTACGGTTTTTTGTACCTGCATCGGTGTTTCAGAATTTTCTGCTTCATATGGGTTTTCGACCATGTCAACCGATTGTGTTGTTTTGCAACCGCCGTCGTCATTGGGTTCATAGCCATTGTCAGTATTGCATTTGCATTGATAATAACCGTTGTTAATTACACCGGTACCAGAGCAAGTGCATTTCATATCATCGCCCCATGTGCCGGGAATATCGCCATTTACACATAAATTAAAACGTTCCGACGTGGTTTCTGATACGCACCACTTGGCATTTTCATATTCAATGGTTGAATATTTACATTCACAATTGTTTATTTCTGTGTCTAATGTGCATTCTTCTGTTGTATCATCATCGTCTTCGTTATCACCGCCGGTATTATCACCACCTTCGTCTTCGATTGGCGTACAGGTCATTGTTGTTGTATTCCATGTGCCGTTGCAGGCGTCATATTCTCTTTTTGTGCTGCTGCTGACACACCATTGTGTTCCATTTACGGTTATCGTTTTTAAATTACATTTACAGCCAGATA
>JAZONN010000014.1:0-6036 GCA_045654485.1 Candidatus Enterousia sp.
CAATGGCGATTGTTTTGCCGTCTGAGTTTTTTACGATATCCAATATCGCATTACGAACACGCGCAATAAACATATTATAACTTTCACCGTTTGGTGGGACATAATCGTCATTAGACAGCAATGCAAACGGTGCATAAATTACATCACCCGACATATCAATCGGGGTATCTGCAGGGCTGTCAGTCAATTTTACAATATGCCCACAAAAATCACCCATATTCCATTCGCGCAAATCGCCATTTTGTATAATCTGTTGGTCGCCGACAACGGCGCGTGCCGTATCCAACGCGCGCGATAATGGTGAAGAATAAATGCAGTCAAATGAAATGTTTGATAGTTTTTGTGCCAAGGATTGTGCCTGTGCGATACCGTTTGCGTTTAATGGGGTGTCCTGCCACCCCTGCAGGCGTTTTTGTGCATTATGGTCTGTTTCGCCATGTCGAAAGATGTAAAGTATTTTTTTCATGGCCATATTATATAATATAAGCCGCCGATTATCAACATTTTCAATCCGTTAATGTGTGATGTGGGGCGGGGCTTATCGGTTTTTCAGTTTTTTGTATATGGTGCATTTGTCGACTATTATTAATCCCATTTCAAATGCGTCACGTGGATTAAAGCAAATTGTGTTGATTGGGGTATGGGTTTTGGAATCTGGCGTGTGGGCCATATAATCATAAACGATTTTATGGTTTATTACCGGTAAATAGATATATGTGTTTTTTGGTCTTGTTACCTGGATTGTGCACAGGTTGCCACAGCCGGTGCAAACATCGCTGAATCCGAATAATGTGTCTATTTTTGATGACATGTTATTTATCCTTTTTGGTTTTGTTTGTGGTGAATACATTTCTTTGTGATTTGCCATGCGAATTTGCGTGCCAAATGTGATGCACGAAAAACAGGATAGGTAATTTTATTACCCTGTTTGATGCTGTATATGGTTTGGTAATTTATGCTGGCACGGGATGTAAGTGATGGGATGTCTGTACGACTGGATATATAGCAGCGTTTTGGGCAACCGTTACAGAAGTCGCTTGGGTATTCGTTATTTATTTCAAATAATACCATCTTTGATTCCTTTGATTTTGTTGGCATAAGATAATGCAACGTATGTGTTATGTCAATTTTTTTGCGGTATTCGTTCCTGTTTATATCTGGGTATATATGGATTAAAATTCTTGTGTAAAAGGAGTTAATCATGAAAAAAGGTATCGTTTTATCTGGTGTGCTGGTATGTTTGTCTGGTGTGGCAAATGCCGCCAATGTTATTGATGGAAATCCGTTTTATAATCCAAAGCAGGGACATTATTATAATATTTTGACACCTTTTCAGGTTAATTCAAAGTTTGATAAATTTGTAATGGCAGATGAATTTGGATATGGTGTTTCGGATTCCTTTGCGATTTATACATCTACATCTGGTTCGTATGATTCGTCCGATAATCCGGAATTTGGTAAATGGGCGTGGAATGATTTAGAATTTGGTTATGATTGGAATTTGTGGGAAAAAGATGGGCGGATTGCCGAAACCTATGGTGCGGTAAAGCAGATTTATAGCACACGTCATGGGTTGCAAACTGTTGCATATAATTGGACGACTGGTGCGCGGGTGGGGCTTGTGACAGAAGATTGGTCTTTGGCCGGTATTGTTCAGGTGGATTATCTAAATGATGATTTGCCCGAAGACACTTTTGATTCGTGGGCGATGGGCGTCGGGGTCAAAGGACAATATGTATTGAATAGTCGTTGGAATATTGTTGGTGGGATGATGTTCGATTTTGATTTGTTTGGTACGTATTATGATGGTGAACGTTTAATGATTGATTTGGGGGTGAATTATAATTTGGATGAAACCAAATATATGGGCTTTTATGTTAAAAAAGACGTTGTTCACAGTTTTGAACATAGTCCGGCGACAATGGGGGTTCTGGTTGGAATTGATTTCTAGAAATAAAATTGGTATTTCGGACGTTTCTTGATATAATCTTGGTTCATAGGGGGTAGGGTATGAACCTGAAGAATTTGTTTCTAGAAGCGTCTGAAAAATTGCGTGCGCAATCCGATGATTATTATGGTGAAATGTCGATGGCCGATGAAATGTCGGCGTCGGATATGAAAAATTGGTTTTTGGTTCATGTGACAAAATATATGCCCCGTTTGGCAGATAATGGCGAATTGTTTATCCCGACAACTGCGATGGCGACGAATTTTGAAATTCCCCGTTCGACGGTTCATTTTGCGTTGAATCATATTGTGGCGGGGCATTTAGAGGGAAACTGGGATGGGGCGCCGTATGTGGTTGTTGCGCCATATATGTCGATGGTTGAAAAAAATGGTAATCCAGAATATATTGCGTTGGCAGATACTTGGTTTTCGCCCAATCCCGACAGGGGGATGATATTGCCCAATGGGGCGCGGGTGGTGCGGTCGGCCCAAGATTTGACGGATGGGAAATTGATTGATGTGCGTGGAAATTGTATTGTCTATAAATCTGCAAATTATACCCCCGAAGAAGAAGAAATGATTGTATCAGAGTTTGATTGGTCAAAGCGTTTTTCTTATGACAGTTTGGAACAAGGTGATAAAAAGCGTGATGCTTTGTTGGCTCAACAGGTTCGAGATATGGCGTTTGTTGCATGTATGATGGAAATGGGCGGGCATGTATGGCAGGCCACTAGTGATGGGTCTTCTATGGCGGTCAAGGTTGCAGAGGTTGCGCGGGCCAATAATTTTAATGCGGGTGAGACGGATAAGGTGCATGGTGAGAGTATAGAGTGCTATATAGAACGTGATGTGTGGATTGAGTTAGATGGTTTTTTAAGAAATGGTTTTCGAATAGATGGTGATAAGGGTGGTTTGTTGACGTTGACAGATGATTTAGGACAGGTTTTTGAATATATTAATAGAAATAAGAATAAGATAGGGGTGAAGAACATAATACATGCTTTGATTGGAAATTGTTCGATTGATATGATGGGTGTGTGTGAATCAAAAATTGCTGAACGTGCCAATAGTATCCGAAATACATATCGGACGTTGCGTGGTGTGGAATACAAAGGTTTTTTGCCGGCTAATTACAAAGAGTTATCGGCAGAAAAACCAAATATGGGTATAACTTTGCAACGATGGTTTGACAGGGTTAATCAAGATTTTGAACAGTGGCGTGCCCAGATACAAACGTTGCCCGAATATGAAGATTTTATTAAAAAATTACGTGGCTTGGCAAATGAAATGGCAATACAACAGTTAATGGGGCGTTCCGGACGTTGAAAAAATGTTTTTTTAATATAAAAGTTGCGTTTCTGATGACAATGTAAAAAAACGCAGATTTCAAGCAGAAAACGTGTGGATTTTCCTAGATTTTCCTTGACAATGTGGGGGTCGGTGATTATAGTATGTTCGCTTTCTGTGTAAACAAGGAAAGCAGAAAATACATAAAAACCGCTTGTGATTACAAAGTTATAATCCGACATAAGTCGTTGAAATAAGTTTGTTAAGCGGCTTTTGTGCAGAGTAAAAAACAGGTAGAAAAAACAAAGAGAGTTTGAATGCCAACAGTAAACCAACTGATTCGGAAACCTCGTAAAAAGGTTGTGGTAAAAAGTACTGCGCCTGACATGATGGAAAACCCACAGAAACGTGGTGTTTGCACACGTGTTTATACGACTACACCGAAAAAACCTAACTCGGCGCAGCGTAAGGTTGCCCGTGTAAAACTGGCAAACGGCCGTGAAGTAACTGCTTATATTCCTGGCGAAGGTCATAACTTGCAGGAACATAGTGTTGTTATGATTCGTGGCGGTCGTGTAAAGGACTTGCCTGGTGTTAAGTATCATATCATTCGTGGTGTCTTGGATACCAAGGGTGTAGATGCAAGAAAACAGGGTCGTTCTTTGTATGGTGCCAAAACAAAGAAATAAGTAAGTTAACCGCACGCATGTAATGTGCGTGAGTAATCTGTTTATAAAACAGGTGAAGGACAAAAGGAAAAAGTAAAATGTCAAGACGTAAAGCAGCAACAAAACGTGAAATTTTGCCAGATTCCAAGTATAATAATCTGGTCGTTGCGAAGTTGATTAATAACGTTATGTGGGACGGTAAAAAAGAAGTTGCCGAAAATATCGTGTATGGTGCAATGGATAAATTGAAATCAATTGCCAAAGACGGTGATGAATTGGTCGCTACATTAGAAGCAATTGATGCTTTGAAACCTTCGGTCGAAGTAAAAGGTCGTCGTGTTGGTGGTGCAACTTATCAAGTTCCATGTGATGTGCGTCCTGCACGTCAACAAACAATGGCGATTCGTTGGTTGGTTATGTTCGCACGTAAACGTGGTGAACGTACAATGACAGACAGATTGTTTGGTGAATTGCGTGATGCTTTGAATGGCCAAGGTGGCGCATTTAAGAAGAAAATTGACACACATAAAATGGCAGAAGCGAACAAAGCGTTTGCTCACTTCCGTTGGTAATAACATAAGGCAAAGGAAAGATACATGTCAGTCGGAAAAACCGCACCTTTACATATGTACCGCAATATTGGCATTATGGCCCATATTGATGCGGGTAAAACAACTACTTCGGAACGTATCTTGTTCTATACGGGAAAAACATACAAAATTGGTGAAGTGCACGATGGTGGTGCAACCATGGACTGGATGGCCCAAGAACAGGAACGTGGTATTACGATTACATCTGCGGCAACTACTTGCTTCTGGCGTGATCATCGTATTAACTTGATTGACACCCCAGGGCACGTTGACTTTACGATGGAAGTAGAACGTTCTTTGCGTGTTTTGGACGGCGCAGTTGCGGTTTTTGAATCTGTGTCGGGTGTTCAACCACAGACAGAAACAGTATGGCGTCAGGCCGACCGTTATGCGGTTCCACGTATTTGCTTTATTAACAAGATGGACCGTATTGGTGGTAATTTCTTCCGCTGTGTTGATATGATTCGTGAACGTTTGGGTGCAAATCCTTTGGTTGTAAATTTCCCAATTGGTGCAGAATCTGATTTCCGTGGTGTTGTTGATGTTATCGAAATGCGTGCAATTGTTTGGGAAGACGATATGGGCAAAGAACCTATTATCACAGAAATCCCAGAAGATTTGAAAGCAAAAGCACAAGAATTGCATGACAAATTGGTCGAAGAAGTTGTGACTTTGGATGATGAAATTATGGAAGCGTATATGGAAGGTAATGTTCCAGATACAGCGACCATTAAAAAATTAATCCGCAAAGGTACAATTGGTCAAAACTTTAATCCGGTTTTGTGTGGTACAGCATTTAAGAACAAAGGTGTTCAACCATTGTTGGATGCGATTGTTGATTATTTGCCAAGCCCATTGGATATTCCTGCGATTTCCGGTACAAAAATGGACGGCGAAACAGCAGATTCTCGTAAACCAGATGTAAAAGAACCATTTAGTGCTTTGGCATTTAAAGTTGCAAATGACCCATTTGTAGGTAACTTGATGTTTATCCGTATTTATTCGGGTAAATTGGTTTCCGGTTCTTATATTTATAACTCTAATCGTGATAAGCGTGAACGTGTTGGTCGTATGTTGTTGATGCATTCCAATAACCGTGAAGAAATCAAAGAAGCATCAGCGGGTGATATTATCACACTGGTTGGTATGAAAGAAACAATTACTGGTGATACATTGTGTGATGAATCGAATCCAATCTTGTTGGAATCAATTCATGTTCCAGAGCCGGTTATGAGCATCGCAGTTGAACCAAAGACCAAGGCAGACATTGAAAAGATGTCGTTGGGTCTGCAGGCATTGGCAAAAGAAGATCCTTCGTTCCGCGTGTCTGTGGATGAAGAATCAGGTCAGACGATTCTGTCGGGTGTTGGTGAATTGCATTTGGAAATTTTGGTTGATCGTTTGTTGCGTGAATTTAAGGTTGATGTTAATGTTGGTGAACCACGTATTGCATATCGTGAAACATTCCGTAAACCAATCACAGAAGAATACACACATAAGAAACAATCTGGTGGTTCGGGTCAGTATGCTCAGGTTAAAATTGA
>JAZONN010000015.1:0-20632 GCA_045654485.1 Candidatus Enterousia sp.
AACAAAAACAGATGCGTCCGCTAAATTGGTAACAGCACAAGGTTATGCAAATACGGCTGAATCTAATGCTAATACTTATACTGATGGTAAGATTGGTGATTTGGGTACGTCATCTACTGTTGTTGACTATGTTGTTTCTGCCGTGGACACCATAAATGGTACTACAACTAGTCAGGCAGCAGAAATTGAGCAATTGGGTAAAGATATTGCTGCAGAAGCTACAAAAGCACGTGAGGAAGAAGGTAAATTATCTACTGCGATTGCGAATGAAAAAGCACGTGCAGAAGCGGCAGAACAGAAGATTGCTACATATGATGCACAGGGTAATTTGACTGGTGGTTCTGTAAAAGACAATGCCAATGCGATTGCAACGTTGAATACTAACAAACAGGATAAGTCAACTGCAAATTATGCTGTTGGTACTATTGATGGAAAATGGACAACTTTAGGAGCTTTGTCTGCTGAGTGTGCAAAAAATGGTGCACGTTGTGCATTGGTTTCTGTTGATGGTAACATTCAATGGGAACTGGTTCAGGACTAATTTAATTAATTACCATAAAAATAAAAAGGGCGGGGGATACCCCGCCTTTTTTTGCATTGTCATTTTGGTGCCGGACACCGGAATGACAGTGTCTTTTAATATTACATACTCTGCTTATTTTCTGTCATCCCGTGGCTTGACCACGGGATCCAGGTGATTTATCCTTAGTATATGGTTTTTATACAAAAATATTATTATGTTTATATTTTGGCCAGTTCTAAAAATGGAACGCTGTATATCGGTTTTACAAGTAATTTACCACAGAGAATTTTTGAACATAAACATCATTTGACGCCTGGTTTTACCAGCAGGTACAATGTTGATAAATTGGTATATTTTGAACGTTTTGAAGATGTAAAACAGGCAATTAGGTATGAAAAGCGTTTAAAGGAATGGAATAGAAATTGGAAAAAAGATTTGATAGAGAAATTTAATCCCGAATGGCGGGATTTGTATGAGGATTTGAATAATTTATTATAAGGCGGTACCTGGATCCCGTGGTCAAGCCACGGGATGACAAAGGTTGTGATGCCGGACCCCATGTTTGGTAAATGAATTGTGTGGTAAAAAGGCGGTACCATGGATCCCGTGGTCAAGCCACGGGATGACAAAGGTTGTGATGCCGAACCCATGTTTGGTAAATGAATTGGTGGTAAAAATGGCGGTGCCTTGGGGCCCGTGGTCAAGCCACGGGATGACAAGGGTTATGATGCCGGAACCCATGTTTGGTAAATGAATTGTATGGTAAAAATGGCGGTACCTTGGGTCCTGTGGTTCCTGCTTCACCAAGGTTGCGTAGGATAAGCAAGCCACGGGATGACAAAGGTTGTTGGGATTATACAAATTTTTCCGGTACTAAATTACATATGCATTTCCATATGCGGCGAAATATGCCGGTATCGGGTGCGTGTTTGTGAACCCGTGGTTTGGTGTCGCCTGTGCGTGTGCCGGTCCATATCGGGTTGCCATTTGAATCCAATGTGACATGCCATGATGTTTGTGTGTCTTTGATTATCATATTACGCAATTTGTCGGCAAATTCACGACTTTCAAATATAGCAACGTTTTCCGTGTTGTAATATGCGCTGCGTGGGTCAAGGTTAAAACTGCCTATCCATGAAATGTTATCGTCGAATACCATTGTTTTACTATGCAGTACGGAAAAACTTGATTGTTTGCGTTCACGGTCGTGTGTTTTTGTCCGCAGATTTTCCGCCGATGTCATAAATTCATATACGTCTGCACCGGATTCAATTAATTTGCGACGGTATTTTTCCCATTTTGCATATACCGTTGGGGCGTTTGTTGATGATAACGAATTTGTCACAATGGTCATGTGTACGCCGGATTTTTCTTGGCGTAGCATGTGTTCAAGACCGCCTTGGCCCGGAACAAAATATGCCGCAGACATATATACGGATTCGTTCGTTTTGTTCCATAAATGCTGTAATGCACGTACGATTTCGCCACGATATAATTCTTTTTCATCCATTGGCATTTCAACTTTCTGGGGTGGGTCGGCCAAGAATTTTCCGTGACCCCATGAAAAATCAAACTTACGCTGCTTGTAATCACGTTGCGCCATTGATATGACCGTGTTGTATCGGCGGATGTCGGCGGTGCTGTCTAATTCAAGTTTATTAAATGTGCGTTCCAATTTCTTCATCGCAGATTTTGATTTGGCCTTGGGGAAAACAGACGCAGGTATCGATAAGTGATGATTCCAATATTCGTTAAAACTATTCGTGGCATAGTGTGTCATGTCGCCGATGAATAATACGTCTGTGTCCGAAAAGTTCGACGCCGTTTCTGGATAGAAATAGTTGCTGCCTACGTTGCGGCCACCGGTTATATATGCGATGTTGTCAACAATAAATAGTTTGTTGTGCATGCGGGAATTTAATCGATTAAAGTCCGCCAGAATTTGTGGGTAATATAATATCTTGGCACGGTTGGATACCGTGTTGAATACTTTGACCTCTATATTCGGGTGCTGATTCAATAACATTACGTCTGCAATGTCGGATTTTGTGCCGTAATCGTCCAATAATATGCGGACCTTGACCCCACGGTCGGCAGCGTTCTTTAATTCGCCAATTAATACACGGGATGTAAAATCGTTGCTATATATGTATGTTTGCAGGTCAATTGTTTTCGTCGCCATGCGGGCAAAGGCAGAGCGAATGATAAATGCAGATAGACCGTCTTCGATTAATGTTGCACCAGATGTGTCAGGTGATGTGCTTAATTCATCCAAATAATATGATGCAATCGGTGTTGAATATGGGTCGTAATCAAAGTCAGATGTGGTAACTTTGGGTGTATAGGTGTGTAGGCGTTCGTCGTGTGTCGTTGTAGGTACGGTCGTGCAACCCATTAATGGTAATGTTAATAACCAAATAGATGCTTTGCGTAACAATGACACGAATTTTCCCCTTGATTTGTATGTGTGCAATTATAGATGCATCATATCATATGTGCAATAAAAATTCATTATATTTTTTAATGAATTGGGAAAAGATACCTGAAAATTATATGTCTTAGGAAAAGTTTGAAAAAAAACTTGACAATAATCGTATTATGTTTGCTTTTTTGTTTGTATGAGTTGTTAATCTGTGATATTATGTATATATTAGAAGGGAAGATTTGCAATGAAAAGATTTATCATAGTGTTGGGTACAGTTTTGGCTTTGCCGGCATTTGCCGAGGTTATGCCCGTGTTTTATGAAGAAGATGTCATAGAATTAGAGATGGCAGAAGATGCGGAAAATGTGGCCGAAGAGAAAAAAGTGCAACCAGTTGTGCCGGTTGCTCAGCCAACCCGTGTCAGTCCACGTGGTGGAAACGTTGCCCAACGTAATGCGCAACGTGCCGGTGCGAACTCAACTGTGTCGGGACGTGCAACACGTGCGGGGGCAAATGCCACAGTTCGGGCACGTACAGCCAATCAACCCGTTAATGCAAATCGTACATTGGTTCAAAATCGTGGAACATCGGTGCGTCCATCACGTGCAGCAACCGTTCAACGTACAAATCAAGCCGATGTAACACGTCGTGCCGCACAGGTGGATAATTTAAAAGGTGTTCAGGCACGTGCATCTGTTCTTACGACTGATACTAAACCGCTTTATAATGGTCGTGTTGGAACACGTGTGTCATCTGTTCGTGCACGTATCCCGACAACAACCGCACTTATTTCAGGTGGAACGGCGGTATCAAATACAAGTGCCGCAGATGCTGTGGCGGAAATGGACGAATTGTCACAAATGACAGATTATTGCAAAGCGCAATATACGTCTTGTATGGATAATTTCTGTAATGTGTTGGATGATAGCCAAGGACGTTGCAGTTGTTCGAAAAATATTAAAAATTATTTAAGTGTTGAAAATGCTTTGAAAGAGGCAACCGAAGAATTACAGGATGTCGCACAGCAAATTCAATATATTGGTTTGTCCGCAGATGATATTGAAACATTGTTCACACAAACAGAAGCGGAATTGAAAATGACCGAAGTTGGGGAAGACAGTACCACTTTGGCAACCGATTTGGATAATATAAAAAAACTGTTGTTAGAACCAAAAGAAATCAAAGCAAGTGCTGTATTGGATTCTTCAAGTTCGGATGTAATGGGATTGTTGGATATTAATACTATCTTTACCGGAAATACAAATGTTGGTGCAAATTGGCTGTTCAATTTTGGTTCGGATAATAATACCGAAGCGTCCAGTATCAATAACCAACGTGGGGAAGCGTTATATAATATCGCGAAAAAACGTTGTACTGCGGCGGTTTTGGATACTTGTGCAGGTCAAGGTGTAAATACAGCGGTTGTATCCAATTCATATGATATGGAAATTGATAAACAATGTGTTGCGTATGAACGTAGCTTGAAAGATGCAAATGATTCGATGAATAATACTGTGCGTAATGCCAAGAACGTATTGCAACGTGCACGTTTGTTGGTGCGTCAACAGAAAAATTCATATGATTTGCGTGGCTGTGTAAGTGCGTTGGATGCGTGTATGCAGGATGAATTTGTATGCGGGGCGGATTATGAAAACTGTCTTGATCCATCCGGCAGATATATTGTAAATGGTGCGGTTGTTATTGGTTCAACGCCGGGACAATGGATTGATGAGTCGACTACTTTGTCTCCAGGGTACACATATGATACCAATACGTTGCATGCGACTTGGAATTATACCGATGAACAAGGGATGGGTCGAAATGCTTGGTTGCCAACTGTGAATCAAACAGGTGGGGATACATATGTTCCAACATTGGCAAAGTATATAGATGCGACAATGGCTTCGACTGAAAAGTACCCAACTACGCCGGGGGATAATATGTCGTCTTATCTGCAATACAGAATTGGTTACCACAATAATGAAGATGGACGTAACTATGGTATGTGTATGTCTGTGTTGAACAAGTGTCAGGACGTTACATATACGGGTGATGATGGTGCGTATAACCCAGATAATCCGGTTGTGCGTGAATATCTGCAACGAACTTTGACACAAATCAAAGTAGCCCAAGATGAAATCTTGGCAAATTATGCAGAAAATTGTATATCGGACGTTTCGTCTTGTTTGAGTCAGAATAATTATGATACGACATCGGGTGCAAGCAATAATATTCCAATTAATGCATGTCGCCAACAGATTGTGACATGTATGTCGGTCAATGGTGATGCGGCCGCAAATCCAACGCCAGATTCAATTAAAAACTGGGTGAATCGTATACAAGGCGCCCAATAAATATTAGCCCCGAAACGGGGCTTTTTTGTTGGGTTGGTTATGTTGTTAAAACAATCCAATTAATCCAATTCCCAATCCGGCTGCCACGATTGCGGCAATTGTTAATGGCCAGAAATATTTTTTTACAATTGCGTTTGCGCGTTCTTGGAAAAAGTACAGCAGGGCTGCAATGGTTGCAAAGCGACCTGTGCGGAATATGGCCGATACCGCCAAGAACAACAATATTGGATATCCGATAAATCCCAACCATATTGCCAACAATTTATATGGTATTGGTGTGACCGCAGTTAATACGATTATTAATATGCCGTATTGGCTAAACATTGGTTTTATGGTTGTTTCGATTAATTCTGGATTTGAAAATGTGTTGATTATCCACATGCCAACCGAATCGTATAACCACATACCAATCATATATGCAATGGCACCGCCGACCAATGAACCCAATGCGGCGGCAATAGTGATTGGAATGGCGCGTCGCTTGTTTGCGATAATCGGTGGGGTCATAAACACTTCGGGTGGGATGAATAAAAATATCGATTCGCATATCGTCAATAAAAACACAATCCATGAATATGCACGTGATTCAGATTTATTAAGAATGTATTCAGAAAACTTCATTTTTCCCCCGTTTTGCAAAAAATTTACTTGATTGTAAAATATAAAATATTAAATTACAATATAAGATAACAAAAGAAAGAAAAATGGCAAAAAGACAATTTAATTCAAACCGTGGTGAACGTATCGCATCCAAAGTGCAGACATTGGTTGCGGAGATTTTGCGTGATGTGTGGGGTGAAGATAAATTGGTGGCGGGGGTGTCGCTGGTTGGATCGGTGGCGCACGGTGGATTGCAATTCGTGCGATTGTTTTATTATTCTAGAAACCCGGATATTGATGCCGTACAAAAAAGATTAGATGAAATTACACGTATGGTTCGTTTTGAATTGGCGCATAGAATGAATCAAAAATATGTTCCTGATATTAAATTCCAATATGACGATACTTTGGATAAAGCTGAAAAAATTGACGAATTGTTAAGTAATTTGTAAATGAGACAATTGTATAAATTTTCTAAAAATGATTTAGAAGCTTTGCGTGGCGAATTAAAGATATCGGGACAGCCAATTCATAATTTGACAAGAAATTATTATTTCCGTGCGGTTAAATATGCGTTATCTGGGTTTGATAGCGGTGTTTTGCGGCCTGATGTTACATATGTGACCCAAATGCGAAAACAAATGTATTCTAAGGCGCAACGATATAAATTAAACCCCGATATTTTTTTGTCGGATGATGTTTGTGCCTATAATAAATATACCATAAATTGGGTGGGTGATGCGATTGATAATTTTGGAACTATTAAAAATCCGGACTGTCCAATAGAATTTCAAAAATGGTATGGTGAATATGCCTATAATGGTGGTCATCCGTTTGAAATTTATCCGTATATCTGCCTGTATGTGCGGCGGCAAAAGGATGGTTTTTATTTGGAATTAGCGAATATGGGTGTTGATAGTGTTTATTATTTAGAAAAAATGTTGAAAATGTTCATTGCGTTACGACATGCACATATTCCTGTTGAGTTGCAAAACAGGGATTCTTTTTTGAAATATTGGCAGAATTACAACTTGAAAAATCGTTAATACTGGTATATCATTGCCGCATAAACATAGGTGGTTTTGATGAAGCAGTCCAATATCCGAAATTTTTCAATCGTTGCACATATTGATCATGGTAAATCTACATTATCCGATAGATTGATTGAATATACGGGTGGATTACAATCACGTGAAATGAAGGCGCAGGTCTTGGATTCCATGGATATTGAACGTGAACGTGGTATCACAATTAAGGCACAAACCGTACGTTTGAATTATACCGCCAAAAATGGTGAAACATATCAATTGAATTTGATGGATACGCCGGGACATGTGGACTTTTCGTACGAAGTGTCACGTTCTTTGGCGGCGTGTGAAGGTGCATTGGTTTTGGTTGATGCGACCCAAGGTGTTCAGGCACAAACATTGGCAAATGCATATTTGGCATTGGATAATGATTTGGAAATGTTGCCGGTATTAAATAAAATTGATTTGCCGTCAAGTGATGTTGCTGCAACACGTGAACAAATTGCGGATGTAATTGGATTGGACGCAAATGATGCATTGGCTGTGTCGGGGAAAACCGGTGATGGTGTGCCGGAATTGTTGGAAGAAATTGTCAATAAATTGCCCGCCCCACACGGTGATGAAAATGCATCAACACGTGCGTTATTGGTGGATTCTTGGTACGATTCGTATTTGGGGGTTGTGATTTTGGTGCGTGTTGTTGATGGTACATTAAACCGTGGTCAGAAAATAAAATTTATGGCGACTGGTGCGGAATACGTTGTGGATAAAATTGGATACTTTACGCCAAAGATGGTCAATGTTGATAAATTGCACACCGGTGAAATCGGATTTATTATCACGGGTATGAAAACAATACATGACTGTAAAGTTGGGGATACAATTATTGATGCCAGATGTGATAATGCACAAATGTTGCCGGGGTTCAAACCGTCTGTGCCGGTGGTGTTTTCATCATTCTTTCCGGTCGAAGCAGATGATTATCCGACATTCCGTGAAAGTGCAGAAAAATTGGCATTAAATGATGCGTCGTTTATGTTTACGGTTGAAAAATCATCTGCGCTGGGCTTTGGGTTGCGTTGTGGTTTCTTGGGATTGCTGCATATGGAGATTATTAGTGAACGTTTGTCACGTGAATTTAATCTTAATCTGATTAA
Source organism: Candidatus Enterousia sp. (assembly GCA_045654485.1). Classification (GTDB taxonomy): domain Bacteria; phylum Pseudomonadota; class Alphaproteobacteria; order Rs-D84; family Rs-D84; genus Enterousia. Next base: position 8,087 of record JAZONN010000015.1, read on the forward strand.
TACTGTGCCAAGTGTGCTATATAAAATTCATTTGCGTGATGGGTCTGTGATTGACTTGGAAAATCCGGCGGATATGCCAGAGGCAACACGTATTGCATCGATTGAAGAACCGTGGGTGCGCGCAACAATTATGATGCCCGATAAGTATATGGGGGGGATTATGTCGCTGTGTGCGGAAAGACGTGGTGTTCAAGAAAATATTTCATATGTCGGAAATCGTGCGGTATTGGTGTATCAATTGCCGTTGGCGGAAATTGTGTTTGATTTTTATGACCGTGTGAAATCTATATCGTCGGGATATGCGTCATTTGACTATGTGGTTTATGGGTATCAAGCGTCCGATTTGGTCAAAGTAAATATATTGGTTAATGAAGAAAATGTAGAGCCGTTGTCATTTATGTGTCATCGTTCGTTCGCAGAAAAGCGTGGCCGTCAGATTGTAGAAAAATTAAAAGATTTAATCCCACGTCATCAATTCAAAATACCATTACAGGCCGCAATCGGTGGCAAGATTATTGCAAGAGAGACAATTGCTGCGTATAGAAAAGACGTTACGGCAAAATGCTATGGTGGGGATATTACACGTAAACGTAAATTGTTGGAAAAACAGAAAGAGGGTAAGAAACGTTTGCGTTCGTTCGGTAATGTAGAAATACCACAGTCCGCATTTATTAATGCATTAAAGGTGTCGTAACAAAACCAAAGGGGGCCAATATGGCGCACCAGTTTTATTTTAATCCGTATATTTTGGATAACTTGCCGGCACCGGCCAAGGGATTTGATGTGGTGCAAGATATTTCCGAACCGCGTTTGCGTATGTATGTCACAAGTCGTGGTGTGAAAACTTTTTTTGTGCGTAAACGTGTGCGTGGTAAAGATAAGCGTATTTTAATTGGCCCATATCCGCATGTTGATATAGAAGAAGCGCGTAGTGCCGTACAAAATATTTTGGATAATGCAATGAAGAAACCGCCTGTGCGCAGAAAGAAAATTTCTTTTAAGCAGTTTTTGGATATGTATTTGGAAAACAAAGTGCGACGCGGTGAAGATTCTTATATGAAATTATTGCGTACGGTTAATCGGCATTTGGTTTCTTTGTTTGATAAAAAAATTTGTGAAGTAACCACCGATGATATTCGTAATTTAATTTCGGGAATTCGTGGTCGGGCAATTGCCGCACGTATGCAAGAATTATTGCAGAGTATTTTTAACTATGCGATTGATATGGGGTATGTAAAAAATAATCCGGTTGTGGGATTGGAAAAAATAAAACAGAATAGACGTGTTCGTCCATTGAATCAAGCGGGGTTATTGCGATTGATTGACGCAATTGGGACGGTTGAAGATATTGTTATGCGTTCGGCATTTTATATGCTGATATATGGTTTTGCGCCACGTTCAAAAGTGTTTGCTATGTCATGGGAAGATTTAGATTTTAATCACGATATGTGGAATGGTTGGCCTTTGTCGGACAGGGCGATTGTGTTGTTACAGGATTTGCCACAAGATGGTCAATGGGTATTCGCAGGACGTGGTGGTATGCATTTGACCGATCCGCGAACAACGTGGCGACGTGTCGCGGCGGCGGCGGGTATTCCAAATTTGACAATGGATGACGTGTATAAATTTTTAATGCGTCGTGTTGTGTGGGCGTCTGATCGTGAAGATTTGCGCAATAATTTGAACGATTTATTAGACGATATTTTGTATCAAAATCAGTAAGTGACGTTTTGTCAAGTTTTGTTATCGTTTGTTATAATTCCTTGACATAGGGGTTGTAAAATGATAGCTTATCTAACAATGACGGTCAAGGTAAGGACCAAACAATTTAACAAAAACAAAGGAAAAAAATATGACAACTTTTGAAAAAGTAAAAAAGATTGTAGCAGAAAAACTGGGTGTGCCAGAAGATAAAGTTACAGAATCTGCAGCGTTCGTTAACGATTTGGGCGCAGACAGCTTGGACGTTGTTGAATTCGTTATGGAAGTTGAAAAAGAATTCGATATCACTATTCCAGATGATGCAGCGGCTAAATTGGAAAAAGTTGGTGATGCAGTTAAATACATCGAAGAACACAAGAAAAACTAATTTCTTGTTTTTCGAAAAAGGTTATGAAATCCGTCGGATGTTTGTTCGGCGGATTTTTCTGTTGTATTTTTGGATGTAAAATGTTTAATATGTACGTGTGTTAAAACATGATAAAGGAATATATAATATGAAAAGAGTTGTTATCACCGGTATGGGTATTGTGTCGCCTGTTGGAACGGGAATTGAACATGCATGGAAAAATATATTGGCCGGTAAATCGGGTATTAATAAAATAACCGATTTTAATGTCGATGATTTGGCGTCTCAGATTGCGGGTGTGCCACAGGTTGGAACAGATGCAGGGATGTTGAATCCGGATGCGGTTATTGAACCACGTGAACAACGTAAATTGGATAAGTGTATTATTTATGCGCTTGTTGCGGCAGATGAAGCGATACGTGATGCGGGGTTGATTGATTATGCGGGTGATAAAACACGTGTCGGTGTATCGGTCGGCAGTGGTATTGGTGGATTGAATACAATTTATGAAAACTGTATCGAATTGCATGATGGTGGCCCACGTCGTGTCAGTCCTTTCTTTATTCCAAAGGGTATTATTAATATGGCCGCTGGAAATATTTCTATTAAATATGGTCTGCGTGGACCAAATATTTCTGTGGTTACCGCGTGTGCAACAGGTGCGCATTCAATTGGTGAAGCGGCCCGTATGATTAAGTATGGCGACGCAGATATTATGGTTTGTGGTGGTACAGAAAGTGCAGTTGGGCGTATTGGCTTGGCGGGATTTTCGGCTATGCGTGCGTTAAGTACACGTAATGATGAACCAATGCGTGCGTCACGTCCATGGGATAAAAATCGTGATGGGTTTGTTATGGCCGAAGGCGCAGGGATTTTGGTGTTGGAAGAATATGAACATGCCGTTGCGCGTGGTGCAAAAATTTATGCCGAAGTTGCGGGGTATGGTATGTCGGCCGATGCGTATCATATTACTGCGCCGGCACAAAATGGCGAAGGTGGCAGACGTGCAATGGAATCGGCATTACAAGATGCGGGGTTGAAACCGGCGGATGTTGACTATATCAATGCGCACGGAACATCGACCGGTTTGGGGGACGTTGGTGAATTGGCAGCTGTTAAGGAATTGTTTGCGGGCGTTGATGTATCTATGTCGTCAACCAAGTCCATGACGGGACACTTGTTGGGTGCCGCCGGTGCAGTAGAAGCGATTTTCTGTACGTTGGCGATGCGTGATGGTATTGTTCCGCCAACCATCAATTTGGATGATCCAGAAGATGCGGTTAATGGATTGGATTTGGTTCCACATGTCGCAAAAACACGTAAAGTTGATGTTGCGGTAAGTAATTCGTTTGGATTTGGTGGTACGAATGCGAGTATTGTACTGAAGAAAATATAAGAAATAACCGCCCGATTGGGCGGTTTTAATTTAGCGTTGTTTTTGATAGAAATCACACAATTTTGAAGCATGATTTGCTAATTTTATAGCGGTGTATTCTGGTTCAATATCATGAATCAGTTTGTATTGGTCAATAATTTTACCACAGTCGATGATGCGATTGCCAGTTGTATAAAAATTAGGGATTGCGACATTGTTAATTGCAGGCAATGTGTCCCATAAAGTTTTACCAGATTGGTCTGTGATAAAACCGATGGTACATTTTTTCGCGCAGCCTTCGCAGTATTTGGTAGTATTGACTTTGTTTTCCTGTGTGAATGACATATTGTTTCCTTTTTTTTGTCGTAGTATTTTTTTTTTGTATTGGGGCACAGGCTATCACAAAAAAAACATGGGTCAAGTTTTTTCGTTTTGGGTGGTTTGTAAAATAGAAAAACCGGCACAAGGCCGATTTTAATTTTATGGTCTTCGTCTTGGGGTTCCCTCGACACACGTGTTGTGTGTCTGCGGGGCATTCGTGACGATTTGACTGTGCGTTGCGTGTCAAATCTACTCATTGTCGAACCGACATTGTTTCACAATGTGGGGTATCGCCCCCGTACCCCATACATAAAACAAAAACCGGCACAAGGCCGATTTTAATTTTATGGTCGGAGTAGCGGGGTTCGAACCCACGACCTCTACGTCCCGAACGTAGCACTCTACCAGGCTGAGCTATACTCCGATGTTGCGGCATAGATTATGCGATTTTTATTTGTTTTTTGCAACCTTTTTATCTTTGTTTGTATGCCGAATGGTTAAAACTATCGCATAATTTAGAAATCTCAACCGCTAATTTTAATGCCTCGGTTGCGTTTTGGGTGTTAACGAATATCGTATAATCGCCGGGTGCTTTGTAAGATTTGATTACTGTGTCGCCCAGCGTTGGATATGTTTTTCCGTTAATAGTTGTAAAGCCGTATTGGCATCTATGGAAACAACCTAGACAGCGACGGGTGTTTTTACCACGATTTTGTGAAAAAGACATTTGTTGCCCCCAATTAGTGTTGTTTTTCACGGTATTGGTTGCAATGTTTTGCAACTTCCCGTGCCAGTGCAATTGCTTGTTTTGGGGTGCGGATTTCTTCGGGTCTGATAAATTTATGTTCGCATCTGGATACCCAATAATTTTCAATAATTTGACCATTTAATGTTGGATAAATGTTTCCGTTGTGACCGAATTTAAAATAGCCAAATTCACAATGCATGTCACAACCAATGCAATTTGTGTCTGGATTAACGTTATTTGACATTTTTACTCCTTCAGGACCAAGATTTTATCATCGTATGGATTTTTGTCAATCTAGATTTTTTTGTTATGGGTACTTGTAATTTATGTGATTTAGTAGCATATTTTTATGGTATGTATAACAAAGGAAAAATAAATGTTTATTAAGCGTTTTTTGAAAAAATATATATTTGATAATTATGATGATTATAAGGAAAATGCGATTGTTGATGTGCCAGAAAACTTTAACTTTGCATATGATGTTGTTGATGCGATTGCGTCTGAAAATCCGGATAAAGTTGCAATTTTGTGGACAAACGATTCGGGTGATAAAAAAACAATAACCTTTAAAATGTTGTCTGATATGTCGAATGCGGTTGCAAATTTTTTGCGTGGGCGTGGCATTGGACGTGGTGATACGGTTTTGTTGTTTTTGCGCCGTCGATGGGAATATTGGGTGTTGATGATGGCTATGCACAGATTGTGTGCTATTCCGGTGCCGTCGACCAATCAATTAAAGGCAGAAGATATTAAATATCGTTTGGGTGCCGCTGGTGCTAGAACGGTTATTGCGTATGATGATGGTGTTATTGTTGACGAGATTAAAAAGGCCATTGGACAAGATTCTGTTCAGATAATTGATTGTGCAGAAGTGGCGAATGCGTGTGAAAATTGTTCAACCAATTTTGAACGTGTTAAAAATGAAAATACCGATACGATGGTTGTGTATTTTACAAGTGGTACAACAGATATGCCAAAAATGGTTGCACATAATTTTGCATATCCGTTGGGGCATATTAATACTGCGGTTTATTGGCAACAATTAACAGATGGTGATATTCACTTTACGTTGTCCGAATCTGGATGGGCCAAGTGTTCGTGGGGAAAAATGTATGGCCAATGGATGGCGGGTGCAACCGTTTTTGTTTTTGATTTTAGTCGTGTCTTTACCGCGCGTGATTTGTTAAATGCAATAAGTGAAAATCATGTGACATCGTTCTGTGCGCCACCAACAGCATATAAAATGATATTGGGTGCAAATATGCAAAAGTATGATTTATCTGCATTAAAGAAGGCGTGTGTCGCAGGTGAAGCATTAAATCCAGAGGTTTATGAACGCTTCCAAGAAAGAACCGGTGTGCAAATGCGTGAAGGTTTTGGACAGACCGAGACGTGTTTGATATTGTTTAATAATCCTTGGATTGAACCGAAGCCCGGTTCTATGGGGATGCCTGCGGCGGGTTGGGATGTGGTGTTGTTGGATGAACGTGCAAGACCAATAACAGATCCAAATATGGTGGGCGAAATTTGTGTTGTGGTTGCAGACAAAAAGCCCACAGGTTTGTTCCAAGGTTATCATAAAAATGAAAAACAAACCGCCATGGTATGTCGTGATGGATATTATCATACTGGTGATATGGCGTACTTTGATGCGGATGGATATTTCTGGTTCGTGGGACGTAATGATGACTTGATTAAGACAAGTGGCTATCGGGTTAGCCCATTTGAGGTCGAATCGGTATTGTTGGAACATCCGGCTGTTCGTGAAGTGGCCGTTACCGCTGTGCCAGATGCGTCACGTGGTCAGGCGGTCAAAGCAACAATTGTTTTGAATAAATACTTTCAACCAACTGATGTTTTGGTGCGTCAATTACAAGACCATGTTCGAACAAATACGGCGCATTATAAAAGCCCACGTGTAATTGAATTTGTCGATTCGTTGCCTATGACAATTAGTGGAAAAATTAGACGTGCATTAATTCGTACTTTGGACAGTGCCAAAGAGTCCATTGTTGACCCAATCAAAAATACCATTGGTCTTGGGAAAGAAGAAGTTTAAAGGGGTAGAATGGTGTTTTGTTATATGATATAATTTGTTGGTGTATAAAGAGGTGTGTAAATGAGTAATGCTAATGCCTTTAAGGATGGAATAAAAGTGTTGACGGGAACCGCAGTTGAAATGACAGAGAGTCAGGAAGCGACATATATGTCATCTTTGGATAATTGGGTATTGGTACATGCAACACGATATATGCCATTAAAAAATGAACAAGGGCAATTATATATTCCATCGACTGCGATGGCGACCAAGTTTGAAATTCCCCGTTCTACGGTTCATTTTACATTGAATCATATTGTGGGAAATCATGGTTATGGTTCATGGGATAATGCAGATGTCTTGATATTGGCGCCATATAAAAAAGCAGCAGAGATAAACGGAAAGCCAGTTGAGATTTCGGTGGCAGATACTTACTTTTCTACATCTGTGACAAATGGGATGGTGTTGCCCGATGGGACTCGCATTGTTCGTCCCGTATATGATTTGCCAGATGGCAAGTTGTTCGAAGTTCGTGGAAATGAAACTGTTTATAAAACTATGGACTTTACGGATGATGAAGTTCAGATGTTGTTTTCAAGATTAAGCAGAATGTCACAGCGTTTATACGAAGAATATGTTAAATGTGATTTTTCTGATGAAGAAGTAAAAGTTATCGTTGATTCATTGGGGACGACGGGTAAAAAGTTTTATGAATATGCTAATGATAAAAAAGCATTCTTGTCAGGAGTTTATGAAAATTCAAGGCAAGCAATTTTGGGATTGGCGGTTCGTGAAATGGCTATGGTTGAGACAATGAAATCTATGGGACGGCGGGCAATGCGTTGCACAAGTGAAATGGGTGAAGTTGCCACACAGGTTGCAAAAGTGGCTAATGCTATTGGTGTCCAAGGGAATATTAGTAACAAGGGGCACTCTAATTCGGTTTATTATGAAATTGAAAGTGTGTGGAAATGGCATGATACGGTTATGAATTCAAATTGGTTTTTTGGTGATGGTTTGACAATGCTGTTGGATAAAGAAAAGCCGTTGGATGAAATTTATAACTATATGGCGAAATACGTAAATTCAGAACATGATGTAAAGCCGTATTTGAGGGCATTAATTGATGGTAAATTATTGGGTTTGAAAAAGCGTTGTATGGATATTTTGGAAAAGGATGGCGGTATAAAGGATGATAATTTATTAAAGGTGATAGATAAATGGACGGTGCAGGCGGAATTAGAATTCGGAAAATTTCAAAGAAAAATCCAATCGTTGCCAGGGTATCAAGAATTTCTTGAAAAGTTGAATAGATTGCAAAGCGAAGTGGTGCATCAATCTTTGCGAGGTGGGCGTGAATAGTTTCTGTTCTGATTGTTTGCAAATTGTTTTCAATATGTAATAATTATAATTCATGGCAAAACGAAAAAGAATTTTCCCGCATAGGGTCGTTATACAAATGTTGGTTGCACCAATTATTATAATTGTGTGTGCGCTAATGTATATGCTGATGATTCATTCGTCGGCACGTGGGCCGGTTGTATTTACGGTTGCACGTGGGGATACGGTGACGGGTGTTGCATCACGTTTAATGGCCGATAAATTAATCGATTCGGAACAGACGTTTAAAATGGCTGTTCGTATGAACGGCGGTACGATACAAAGTGGACAATATGATATTCAGGCCGGTGATAGTGTTTGGACCATTGCAGATATGTTGGCAAATGGTCGTGTGGCATCTACAACGATTGTTATTCCCGAAGGTCTTACAATAAAACAAGTAAAAAAATTATTAATGCAGGCATCGAATTTAACCGGTTCTGTGGATTGTGAAAATGGAAACTTGGCGCCGGTGTGCAAACTGTCTGATGGGCAAATTTTCCCTGATACATATACTGTGGCCAAAGGTACAAAACGTTTGGCGGTCTTGGAATTGGCACGTAAAAAAATGTTAAGTGTGGAAGAGGCGTTAAAGAAAAATGCCCGAAAATTGCCCAAGCCATTAAAGAATTGGAATGAAGTTTTAACGTTGGCGTCAATCGTGCAAAAAGAAACACCACAGGTGCGTGAAATGCCAATTGTGGCCAGTGTTTATTTGAACCGTTTGAACAAAGGTATGCGTTTACAGGCCGACCCAACGGTGGTCTATGCATTGACCGATAAATTGGGGGATATGCAGGGGCAGCCATTGTTGCGTGGTCATTTGAAGATAGAAAGTCCATATAATACATATAGAAATGCGGGGTTGCCACCGGCGCCAATCGCAAATGTGGGGCAGGCCGCAATTCGTGCGGTATTAAAACCTGCAGATACAAATTATCTGTTCTTTGTTGCCGATGGTCGTGGTGGTCATAAGTTTTCCAAGGATTATGAAACGCATCAGAAAAATCATACGGATTGGCGTAAAATAAAAAAGAATAGAGATTAAGCAAAGGGGATTTTGTATGGTTGTAAAGGCAGATGGTTTTCAGATAGTGACAGAAAAATTAAAAGATGAAAATATCGAATCGCCGTCTGGACATGCGACCAAAGTGCGCAAGATTGATACTTTGTCTGGCGAATATGTTGTAAAAGAATTAAATGAAAATGGTCGTTTTGGTGTAAAAAAAGAAGATAGAAAACAATGGTGGGAAAATAGCCAGAAAAAATCTAAATTTAATTCTGATGAAATACGTGCAAAACAAAATCCGGCGTATATGGTGCCAAAAACACATATTGCACATGGTAAAGTGCGTGAAGAGTTTGCATCGGGTGTGCGTTGGCGTGATGTAATTGGAACAATGTCGCATGATGATAAAGTGTGGGCATATAAAGCATTGGCGGAATTTATTAATGATATGTCGGAATTGCGTCCGGTTGAATATGTTGATAATCCGCGTGGGTTGGATTGTTTGCCGGTGCGCGAAACGGATGTTGTTGCCCAGATTGTCGGTGGATGGGATGATAAATTTGTATCGCCGGCGGATAAGCGGTTTATTCAAGATGTTTATGAATACATGACCAATGTGCCTGAAAACAAGTGTATGGTATATGGGCATAATGATTTACATGGTGATAATATAATTGTTGATTTGGAACAGCGTCAGATTGCGATTATTGACTTTGAATGTGCGGGCAGCCAACAGATGATAAACAGTATGTATTTTGGTACGTATGGCGGTATGCAGATTTTTTGGGATTATGTAAACAGTTTACCGCGTGCAACCAATCCGGATTTGGTTTGGAACTATGTGCCAGAACATCGTGAATTATTATCGTTTTTGCGGTGGGGAACGTTTAGTGTGCAATTAGAGGGTGTAGAAAAAATGTCCAAAAAAATTGCCAATGAGTGTAAAAGAATGCGACCAATCTTTGCGGCAGCAAAATTAAAGTGTGGTGTGGCGGCAAAGAATAAAATGCCAATTGTGCCGATGGCACATTATGAAAAAGAAATGGTGTAAAAAAATCTTGTGACGGTTTTTCGAAAAAAATATTTTTATTTTTTTTGTTCGTAGACGTCACTTGGTTGTAATTTATAATTATTAAAAAATATAACGAATTATAACAAAGTAAATAAAACGCCCGTGGGATGGGCGGTATGGCGTTATCTTTGTTGTGCTTTCGATTCGGGTGCGCGCATGATTATATCATATTTCCGGATTGTCATCAAAAATCTTTGGTGTTGTGGATGGGGATTTTTGCCTGATACAATTACAGTAGCCGGATGAAAATCAGGCGAAGATTAACAAAACAGAAAGGAAAGAAAATGAAAAAAATTACTTTAACTTCTTTGTTGGCTTTTTTTGTAGTATCAGCAGCGTCTGCGGCAAATATTATCGATAATAATCCATTGTATCGCCCATCGGCAGGTCGCTTTTACAGTGTGACAACTTTGGCGTCTCATTCCGAAAACACAGAAGATTGGAAATTGGCCGAAGAGTTTGGATATGGTTTAACAGATGATTTGGCGTTGATTGTAAAAACAGATGCGTCCGAACGTGAAACTTTTGATTATATGTCTTGGGACAGTGTTGCGGTTGGTTTGAATTATCGTTTGATGGATGTGGGTGATTGGCGTGCGGATATCTATGGTGAATATGCGGTCAATCCGGTTTGGGGTGATCATCAACCTATGTTGGATGAAATGCTGACGGACTATACGTGGACATTGGGTGTGCGTGCGGGGTATGTTGGCGTGGGTTGGACGGTTGCCGGTCATGCAGAATTTGATTATAAAAATTCGGAATCATTTAATTGGTGCGATGAAGGTATTCATTCTTTGAAATTGGGATTGGATGGCCAATATTTATTGGATGACCAATGGAATATGGTTGCGGGAATTGAATACACGGGTATGTTGGATGACCAATTTGAAGATGCCGGTAAATGGGCCGCAAAAATTGGTGCAAACTATAATATTGATGAAACTAAATTCGTTGGTGCGTATATCTCAGGTGAAATGGGACATGAAACCGGTGATTGGGAATGGGCCGATGGATTTGGTTTTGGTTTAACGTTTGGTGTTGAATTTTAATCAAACATAATAATTCGTCTGCGGGTGTTGATACCCCATGTCGGAATTAAAACGCACCGTTTGGTGCGTTTTTTTTGTGGGTTATTTAATAACTTTTCGTACTTTGTTCAAAATCCAGAATAATATTCCGGACATAGCCAACAAGAATAACAGTGTCGTGGCAATTCCATACCCATCCAATAAGAACTTTGCAACTATCAGCATTAGTGCACCACACAATGTGCCGACCATGGCGCGTGTTGATAACACCGTACCACGTTCAACAGAACGAATACTATGATGAATAAGCGTATTATACTGCAATCTGTTCAATCTGTTAATAGATGGAACCGTTGCCATAATTGCACAAGCTGTATAAACCACCACCATATTTGATGTGTATATCGCAATCAGTCCCATTGTCGCCGCAATAATAACAGCAAAAATCGTTATTACAGATGCGCGTATTTCGCCCAGTTTTTCACATATCTTGTATGCATACTTGGAAAAGAATATGCCCGAAAATTGGTTAATAGCAAAATATAGCCCAAACAAGGCAACCGGTACATGCGCAGTTTCCATAATTGGTTGCATAATCCATAGTAGCACAATCGTAAATGCACCAAATACAGACGGAAACAGAATCAAATTCCGCAGTTTAGAATTTTGCAATGTCCGGTATGTTATCCCAACGGCATCTGCAACGGCGGTTTTGTTTTTGACCGTACGCTTAACCTCTAACAGTTCTGGCAGGAACACGAACGCAAAAACACTCATTATAGCAAACAATACCTGCAACCATAACAGGCCAGACGCACCAAGCGTAACAAACAAGAAACCACCCAGAATAGATGCAATAAACTCTGCGACACTAGCCCAGGTCATAATTTCGCCGAATTCTTTCAAGAACTGCTTTTGGCTTCTGTTGCGCTTCATCAGGTCGTATGTATATGCCTCCATCGTGCCGGAATACAGCGCAGATGATACCCCCAGCAATGCTTCACCTGCCACAATCGCCCAAAAACCATAGGCGGTTGCAATGGTTGCGAAACCAGCGATGGCACACAACGCACCAAAAATCATAACGCGCTTTCGGCTGAAACGGTCTGACAAATACCCCGATGGAATTTCAAACAAAAATGCCGCCAGTCTAAAAATACCCTGGATTAAAAAGAAATCACCAACGGTAATGCCACGCCCTGTATAAACCAGAACAATTACAGGTATAATTGGCATAAAACAATGAAAGAACCACCCAATGCGCAACAGGCGCAGACCACGTTTTACCGATAGAGATTTATTGCTTTTTTTCATGATCGGAATTTTATCATATTTGTCACAAATAATCTAATATAAACGTGTACAAGCTGAATAATACTTGTTAAAATACTATGTGATGCAAAGTGTGATGCAGTGTGGTATAATTATTGGCAAATAAAGGAATAAAATCATGACAAAAATACCATATTATCATGGCTCTGCAACCGAGATAACAGATGCTTAT